>NZ_JARWKZ010000019.1:0-111053 GCF_050577975.1 Rhizobium sp. BR 315
TCACCGATACGCCCGCTTCCGAAGTCTCGTGTGCGTCAGATGCCAGTGCCTGCTGGCTGCCGCCGCCCAGAACATCAAGAAGATCGCAATGGCCCTCACAAAGGCGCCAAAGCCAAGCATGGCCTGAGCAGATCAGGCCGTTTCAACAAAATCGAAACGCCACCTTCTCAAAAGCATCAATCCGCAAACACAAAACCCGCCGAAAATATCGACGGGTTTGTCAGCGGTCTGAGGCCGCGCTCTCAGGCGCGGCCTTTTTCGTTATGAGCTGTGCAGGCGCCGCTCAGGACTTGAGGAGCCATTCGTGCTCCACGGCATTGTGGAATTTCCAGATGCGCTTCGGGCCGGCCATGACGTTGAGGTAGTAGAGATCATAGCCGTGGCAGGCGGCGCAAGGATGATAACCCTTCGGCACCAGCGTCACGTCGCCATCCTCCAGCACCATGACTTCGTCCAGCGAGCGATCGTCGGTATAGACGCGCTGGAAGCCGAAGCCTTGCGGCGGGTTGAGGCGGTGGTAGTAGGTCTCCTCCAGGAAGCTCTCGTTCGGGAGATCGTCCTGATCGTGCTTATGGGGAGGATAGGACGAGGTATGTCCGCCCGGCGTGATCACTTCCACGACCAGCAGCGAATGCGCCGCGCCATCGTCTTCCGGCATGATATTGTTGACGTGGCGGACATTCGTGCCCTTGCCACGTGTCAGGGCCGGATGGGTGCCCGGCGGAATGGCGCGCGCCTCATAGGAGCCACCGCCCGGTGCCGAGCAGACGGCGAGTTCCAGATCGGTGTCCGCAGTCACCGACCAGCTTGAACCGGCGGGAATATAGAGCGCATGCGGTGCGCCCTCGAAGGGGCTCATGCGGCCGCCGAGCAAGCCGAAATCCTTAGTACCCGCCTTGGCGCGTCCCTTGCCGCTGACCCATACGAGGCAGACCTCGCGGTCGCCGGTTTCAGCCGAAGCCGTTTCGCCCGGCTTCAGGCGATGGAGGTCGAAGCCGACATAGGTCCAGCCGGCGCTTTCGGGCGTGACATGGGTGACGCGGCCATGGGAGCCGTCAGGTTTGACCTTGAGATTTGGCATGGGTTTTTCCTCCATTGCTTGGAAAAACACCCCTCGCCATCCTTCGATCGGGTGAGGGGCGCTCATCTCTAGCTATCCCTTGGGAAAGCCTTCGGTTTCCACCGTGTAACCCGCTGCCGTCATGACGCGCATCAGCTCGGCATGACCGATCTCGGCCATCTTCTGCGGCGGAGCCTTGCGCGGATCCTGTTCGGCCTCGACCACGAACCAGCCCTCATAGCCGTAATCGGCGAAGCGCTTGACGATGGCGCCGAAATCGAGCGAGCCGTCGCCCGGCACCGTGAACGCGCCGAGCGCTACGGCATCGAGGAAGGACTGCCGGCTGCGATCCAGGCCATCGACGACGGACTTGCGGATATCCTTGACGTGGACGTGATTGATGCGGGCGTGGTGGTTGTCGATGGCGCGCAGCACATCGCCGCCGGCAAAGGCGAGATGACCGGCATCGAGCAGCAGCGGAATGCCTTCGCCGGAATTGAGCATGAAGGCGGCGAGTTCCGGCTCGGTTTCGACGACGGCTGCCATATGATGATGGTAGGAGAGCGGCATGCCCTGCGCGGCGCACCATTCGCCAAACTCGGTGACGCGACGGGCATATGCCTTCATCTCGTCATCCGAGAGGCGCGGCTTGGTAGCGAGCGGCTTGGAGCGGTCGCCCTGGATGGAGCGGCCGACTTCGCCATAGACGATGCAGGGCGCATTAACCGCCTTGAACAGCTCGATCATCGGCGCGATACGGTCCTTGTTTGCCGCCAGCTCCTCATTGACGAGCGTGCCCGAGAACCAGCCGCCGCAAAGCGTCACGTCGGCGGCGCGCAGGATCGGCAGCATTTCATCGGGATTGCTGGGGAAGCGCCGGCCTTGTTCCATACCTGTGAAGCCGGCACCACGCGACTGGCGCAGGCATTCTTCGAGCGATACGTCGTCGCTCAGCTCCGGAAGATCGTCGTTCCACCAGGCGATGGGCGACATGCCGAGTTTGGCCTTCATCAATAGTCTCCTTGAAAATGGTGTTGGAGGAGCGTCTCAGCTCCTCCAGAAAAGTGTCGGAAATCGATCAGCCGATGCGCTGGGAGGCGCGGGCTTTCTCATAGGCGGCGCGGGCCTTGTTGACCTCGGCGCGCGGGCTGACCTCGGGAACGGCGACATCCCACCAATGGCCGCCTTCGTCCGTGGTGATCAGCGGATCCGTGTCGATGACGATGACCGAGCTGCGGTCGTTCTTTTTCGAAGCTTCGATGGCCTGCTCCAGCTCGGTGATGGAGGAAACCTTCACGGCAATCGCGCCCATGCTTTCGGCATGTGCCCGGAAGTCGATCTCCGGCATCACTTCGAAGCGCGAGTCCTTCAGCAGATTGTTGAAGTTTGCGCCGCCGGTCGCCATCTGCAGGCGGTTGATGCAGCCGTAGCCGCGATTGTCGAGCAGAACGACGGTGATCTTCAGGCCGAGCATGACCGAGGTCGCCAGTTCGGAATTCAGCATCATGTAGGAGCCATCGCCGACCATGACGACGACTTCCTTTTCCGGATGGGCCATCTTCGCGCCGAGCCCGCCGGCTATCTCGTAACCCATGCAGGAGAAGCCGTATTCCATGTGGTAGCTGCCGGGCACTGTCGCCGGCCAGAGCTTGTGCAGCTCACCCGGCAGGCCGCCGGCGGCGCAAAGCACGATGGTCTTCTCGCCGCCGATCGTGCGAGTGACCGCACCGATCACCTGGGCGTCGGAGGGCAGGGCGGCATTGGTGGCCGCCATCGCCTTGGCGGCGGCTTCCATCCAGATCTTCTTTTCCCGCGTTGCCTTCTCGGCAAGTGCTGCCGGAGCTTTCCAGCCGGCAAGGCCAGAACCCAGTGCCTTCAGACCTTCGCGCGCATCCGTCACCAGTGGGTGACTGTCGTGCTTCAACGCGTCGTAGGCCGCGATGTTGAGGCCGATCATGGCCATCTTCTCGTTCTTGAACAGCGCCCAGGAGCCGGTGGTGAAGTCTTGGCAGCGCGTGCCGACCGCGATCACCAGATCGGTATCCTCGGCAATGGCATTGGCCGCAGACGTGCCCGTCACGCCGACCGAGCCGAGCGCTAAGGGATGCGTCTCGTCGATGGCCGACTTGCCTGCCTGGGTGACGACGACGGGAATGTCATGTGCTTCGGCAAACGCAGCCAGCTCCTTCGTCGCTTGCGAATAGAGCACGCCGCCGCCGGCGAGAATGACTGGTTTTTCCGATTTGCGGATCAGCGCGATGGCATTGGCAAGCTCGTCCGCATCCGGCTGTGGGCGGCGCTGGGTCCAGACATGCTCCTCAAAGAAGCTCTCCGGATAGTCGAAGGCTTCGGCTTGCACATCCTGGCACAGCGAGAGCGTCACCGGGCCGCAATCGAGCGGATCGGTCAGTACCTGCATGGCGCGCTTTAGCGCCGTCATGATCTGCTCCGGGCGGGTGATACGGTCGAAATAGCGGGAGACGGGGCGGAAGGCGTCGTTGGCGGAAACGGTGCCGTCGCCGAAATCCTCGATCTGCTGCAGCACCGGATCGGGCGCGCGGCTGGCGAAGACGTCGCCGGGAAGGAAGAGAACGGGGATGCGGTTGACGTGGGCGACGCCGGCCGCCGTCACCATGTTAAGGGCGCCGGGGCCGATCGACGTCGTGCAGGCCATGAAGCGCTGACGGAAGCTCGCCTTGGCATAGGCGATGGCGGCATGGGCCATGCCCTGTTCATTGTGGGCGCGGAAGGTCGGAAGCTCCTCGCGCACCTGATAGAGCGCCTCGCCGATGCCGGCGACGTTGCCGTGACCGAAGATCGCCCAGACGCCGCCGAAGATCGGCTGCTTCTGCCCGTCGATGATGGTCATCTGCTTCTTGAGGAAATGCGCGACGGCCTGTGCCATCGTCAATCGGATCGTCTTGCCCATCGGGCGCCTCCCAAATGCCGTATCTCTTTGTTTCAAGCAATTCCGGACGCAAAACCGCTATGCACTTTTGCCGGAATTGCTCCAGAATTTCACAGGCCGCGGGTTTTGAGCCACGCTGCCGTCAATTGCCGGAAGCGGCCGGCCATGTCGGCAATCGCTTCCTCGTCGTTCATGGCGCCTGACAACCAGGCACGGGCCGCATCGGAGAAGATGGTCCGCCCGACGGCGAAACCCTTCACCGAAGGCGCTGCCAGCGTCGCCTCGAAGCTGCGGATCAGTTCCTCAGCCGGCGCCTCCAGGCCGAGCAGCACGATACCGCGGCACAATGGATCATTTTTGGCGATCACGGCATCGATTTTTTTCCAGGCAGTCGTCGATTCCTGCGGCTCCAGCTTCCACCAGTCCGGTTTGATGCCGAGCGCGTAGAGTTCTTCCATCGCTGTCGGGATCGTGTCGTCGGTCAGCGGCCCGTTCTTGCTGGCAATGATCTCGACCAGAAGCTCGCGGCCAACCTTGCGGGCGGCTTCGAACAGCGTCCGCAACTTCTCCTGCTGCTCCGCCTTCAATTCCTTCGGATCGTCCGGATGGTAGAAGCACAGGCATTTGATACAGTGGTTAAGCGGCCATTCGACGAGCTGCGAGCCGATGTCCTGGCTGAACTCGAATTTCAGCGGCTTCGATCCCGGCAGTTCGACCGGGCGTCCGATCCAGGAGAAGTCCTTGGTGGCCGCATCGAAAAAGGCGTCGCGTCCGAAACGCTCGTCGATCAGCATGCCGTAGCCGGGCCGGCCGTCGGCCACCCGTGCTGCCGCCTCGACGGCAAGCCGCTTGAAGGCGACGATCTTCTCGTGGCCGATGCCCAGTTCGTCGGCGACGCTGACGAGCTGCGAGCGATGATCGATGGCAAGCGCCATCAGCAAAGGGATCTCGTCGCCGCGGCGGGTCGTCGCCCAATGAATATGGTTGATCGCTTCGTCCTTGCGCAGCGCCCGGTGCTTGCTGCCCGTCTTCAGGAAGAAATCGAGCTCGGCCCAGGTCGGATATTCCGGCGAGCAGAGGAGGCGCGAGACGGCAAAGGCGCCGCAGGCATTGGCCCAGGTGGCGCAGGTCTTCAAGGGCTCGCCGCGCAGATAGCCGCGCAGGAATCCGGACATGAAGGCGTCGCCCGCGCCGAGAACGTTGAATACCTCGATCGGGAAACCCTGGCCGACGATGCCGGCTTCCAGATCGTCCGAGATCGGGCCTTCATAGACGATGCAGCCCATGGCGCCGCGCTTCAGCACGATGACTGCCGATGAGAGACGGCGGATTTCCTTCAAGGCGCCGAGCACGTCGTCGGCACCGGAGGCGATCATGATCTCTTCTTCCGTCCCGACGATCAGGTCGCAATCCGGCAGTGTCTCCTTCATCTTGGCGGACACGCGGTCCGACTTCACATAGCGCTCGAAGCCTTCGGCATGACCGGCAAGGCCCCAGAGGTTCGGTCGATAATCGATGTCGAAGATCACCTTGCGGCCGTTCGCCTTGGCGATGCGGATCGCCTTGCGCTGTGCCGCTTCGGTATTGGGCTTGGAAAAATGCGTGCCGGACACCAGAACGGCGCCGGAGGACTTGATGAAGTTCTCGTCGATGTCGTCTTCGTTGAGTGCCATGTCGGCGCAGTCGGACCGATAGAAGATCATCGGCGAGACGCCCTCGGCCTCGACCGCCAAGAGCACCAGCGCCGTCAGGCGTTCCTTGTCCGTGGCGATCCCGTCGACGGCAACACCCTCGCGTGCCGCCTGTTCGCGAATGAAGCGGCCCATCTGCTCGTCGCCGACGCGGGTGATGAGGCCGGATTTGAGGCCAAGCCGGGCGGTGCCGATGGCGATATTGGCCGGGCAGCCGCCGACCGATTTGGCGAAAGAGGCGATGTCCTCGAGCTTCGAGCCGATCTGCTGGCCGTAAAGATCGACGGAGGACCTGCCGATGGTGATCACATCGAGTTTCGCCTCCGGCTGAGCGCCAGGATTGTCGTGTGCCATGATGTCCTCCCGTCCGTGCCTGATCCTCCGGCTTTTCAGCTTGCGCCGAGATCACGCGTCATTAAAGGTGCCGGTATTCGTTTCGTCCCGGTTGCGGTGGATCGGCGCTCATTTCTCGCACCCCGATCTCAGCTATAGTGAAACATTGGTTCCGAGATTTTGTCAATTCGGAATATTTATTCCATTTTCGTTTTATCTGCTTTTGCCGCACCTTTTCTTCGCCGCTCGGCAATGGCAACGGGGAAGGCCATGACGAGCGCCATCGATGCCGACATGGAGCGGAAGCCGGCAAAATCGGTCTCTGCGACCTCGAACCAATGGGTCGCACAGGCGGTGAGCGGCGAGAAGGCCGAATCGGTAATGGCAATGACCGGCACATTGCGCGAGGCGAGATCCTGCGCCTGTGCTAGGCTCTCGGCGGCATAGGGAGAAAAGCTCGCAGCGATCGCAGCATCCTTCTCCGTGGCGAAGCGGGCGATCTCGCTATCGATGCCATTCGGCGAGGCGACGATCTGATGGCGTATGTTCAGCTTGGAAAAGGCGTAAGCCATATGGGCGGTGAGCGGATAGGAGCGGCGCTTGGCAATAAGATAGATGGTCTCGGCGGCGGCAAGCACGTCGACCGCCTTGGCGAAAGTCTCCGTCTCGATGGTCGCGGCCAGCTTGTTGACCGACTGGCTTGCGGCAGACAGGAAGCCGGAGAGAATGCTGGCCTCCTCATTCTCGATGCCGGAGCGTTCCAGCGTCACCAACCGCTCTTCATAGCTGAGCGTCCGGTCGCGCAGCCTCTCGCGGAAGATGCTTTGCAGATCGGAAAAGCCTTCATAGCCGAGGTGGTGGGCAAGACGTACCAGCGTTGAAGGCTGGACTTCGGCGGCGGCCGCGATGCTCGCCGTAGTGCCGAAGGCAATTTCATCGGGATTGCCAAGCGCGAAGGCGGCAACCTGCGCCAGTCGCTTCGGCATGGCATTCTTGCGCTCTATGATGTTGCTGCGCAAGCTTTCGAAGTCGCGCGGCACCCTTGTCTGCGTGTCGATACTGTTATCCATGCCTGCCTTCCGCCATTCATGCCCATGATGGAATAAGTATTCCATATTTGCAAAGATAGCGGATTTCGATTTAATCGGCACGAATATTTTTAAGCTAATGATTTTAAACGTGTAATTTAGATGTCCGTCGAAGTCTCATGTCGGCGGCACGAAATGTGCGCTTGCCAAAACGGTCTAAACATTCCAAAAATGAACCAGCTTCGAGAGGAAGCGGAGGAGGACAGGCAAATGAAACCGTTGGGCGTTGGACTGATCGGTACGGGCTACATGGGCAAATGCCACGCGCTCGCGTGGAATGCGGTCAAGACCGTGTTCGGCGATGTGGCGCGACCTCGTCTCGTCCATCTGGCCGAAGCGAATGCCGATCTGGCGAAGACGCGGGGCGATGAGTTCGGCTTCGAGAAGGCGACGGCCGACTGGCGCGATCTCATTGCGGATCCCGATGTCGACGTCGTTTCCGTCACGACACCCAACCAGTTCCACCCGGAAATGGCGATCGCGGCCCTTGAGGCTGGCAAGCACGTCTGGTGTGAAAAGCCCATGGCGCCGGTTTATGATGATGCCGAACGCATGCTGGCGGCGGCCAAGGTTTCCGGCAAGATCGCCATTCTCGGCTACAATTATATCCAGAACCCTGTGATGCGGCACATCAAGTCGCTAATCGAAGAGGGCGCGATCGGTACGGTCAATCATGTCCGCGTCGAGATGGATGAGGATTTCATGGCCGATCCGAACGGCTTGTTCTACTGGAAGAGCGAGCTTGCCTCCGGCTACGGCGCTTTGGACGATTTTGCCGTGCATCCGCTCTCGCTGCTCTGGTTTCTCTTCGGCCATGTGGAGGCCGTCATCACCGATATGGTAAAGCCCTATGCCGAGCGGCCATTGAAGGACGGCGGCAGCCGTGCCGTCGAAAACCACGATCTGGCCAACGTGCTGATGCGGCTTGGCGGCGGCCTTTCCGCCGTGCTCATGGCCAACCGGTCGGCCTGGGGACGCAAGGGACGGATCGCCCTGCAGATCTTCGGCTCAAAGGGCTCGATCTCCTACGATCAGGAGCGCATGAACGAATTCGAGCTTTATCAGGCCGCGGGCAGGGATACGGAACAGGGGTTCCGCAAGATTCTCGCCGCTCCTGCTCATAAACCCTATGACCGCTTCATCCCCGCGCCGGGCCATGGCCTCGGCTTCAACGATCTGAAGATCATCGAGTGCCGCGAGCTGATCCGCGCCATCTCCGGGGAGGCTGCGTCAGTCGTGGCTTTCAATGATGGCCTGCGTATCGAGAAATCGGTGCACGCCATGGCGCAATCCTTCCACGAGCGGCGATGGATCGAAATCGCCTAGATCATTGCGGCCAGGCGCACCCCCGCCCGGCATCGCAGAAATGCGGCCGGAGAAAAACGTGGTGGCCTAACTTTCTCCCGATCCGGGGCGCAGGGTCAGTCATGATTGACGCTTGCCGGCGCAAGCGCTACCCCTGAAGCCGAAGCGCATCCTCCCGCATTCGCGCGGATTGGATCGCCATAATAACAATGGAGTACGGATCGTGACGGGCAGGTTGGTCATTGTCGGGGCCGGGCAGGCGGGTTTTGCTCTTGCCGCCAAGTTGCGGATGCTTGGTGATTCGAGGCCGATTACCATTGTGGGCGCAGAAGAGAGTCTCCCATACCAGCGGCCGCCATTGACCAAAAAATATCTCCTTGGCGAGATGAGCTTCGATCGCCTGCTGTTCCGCCCGGAACATTGGTATGCCGACAACAATGTCGAGATTCGCCTGTCCACCTGGGTCGAGCAGATCGACCGCGCTGCAAAGCAGATCGTCATGCAGGATGGCTCGAGGCTGGATTATGAGACGCTGGCGCTTGCCACCGGCTCCACGCCGCGCCGGCTTCCGCCATCCGTCGGTGGCGCGCTCGAAGGCGTCTATGTTGCTCGTGACAAGCGCGATGCGGATCTGCTTGCGGGCGAGATGCGCCCCGGACGCCGGGTCCTCATCATCGGAGGCGGATATATCGGGCTGGAAGCTGCAGCCGTCGCTCGCCATCGCGGCCTCGAGGTCACCCTGATTGAAATGGGCGACCGAATCCTGCAACGGGTCGCGGCCAAGGAAACGGCCGATATCTTCAGGTCGATCCACCAGAAACATGATGTTGTCATTCGCGAGAAGACCGGGCTGAAGCAGCTCGTCGGCAGGAATGGTCATGTCGCCGCCGCGGAGCTTTCCGACGGGACCACTATAGATATAGACTTCGTTGTCGTCGGTATCGGCGTCGCCCCGAACGACAGGCTCGCCAAGGAAGCAGGCCTGGAGGTCGGCAATGGGATTGTCGTCGATTCGTTCGCCCGCACCTCCGATCCGTCGATCTTCGCTATGGGCGACTGCGTCGAATTGCCATGGGACGGCACGCGGATCCGGCTCGAATCAGTTCAGAACGCGGTCGACCAGGCGGATGCTGCTGCCGAGATCATTGCCGGCGGCGATAAGGCCTACGATCCGAAACCTTGGTTCTGGTCGGATCAGTATGACGTCAAGCTGCAGATTGCCGGCTTCAATCTTGGCTATGACGAGACGCTGCTGCGTCCCGGCGCGCGTGAGGGCGCTGCCTCTGTCTGGTATTTCAAGCAGGGCCGCTTCATTGCCGTCGATGCCGTAAACGATGCAAAGGCCTATGTTACCGGCAAGAAGCTGCTGGAAAGCGGCGTCAATCCGTCCAAAGCGATTCTTTCCGACCCGGCTGCTGACCTCAAGCAACTATTGGCCTGACGCGCCACATTCGACAGCCGGCTATCGCCGAATCTCGGAAAGAACGTGGGTGGAGGCGAAAAAGCGCTTGCGTCGATAAATGAATGGCCCTATCAGGGCCGCACCGGAGAGGTGGCCGAGTGGTCGAAGGCGCTCCCCTGCTAAGGGAGTATACCAGAAATGGTATCGTGGGTTCGAATCCCATCTTCTCCGCCATGATGACCTCGCCCATACCCGAAGACATCTCTCTCAGGCTGGGTGCCGAATGGTCGACCTGGCGATCACCTCACCTTCCGATTGCCGTCTTCTCTCTTTTCAAATTGCCCCCTTTCGGTCGCGTATCGGCTCAAGCAGCATCAGCCTGTGGGTTAGCGACGCTCAGGAAATGACGGGCCGTTTCGGCGACCCCCACATCGATTGGCGTCACGTCCAGCGAAAAGCGGGCCGTAAACTTCGTCGCATCGATTTGGTAGGGGCGGTCGAAGAGGAAGCGTATGTCATGCACCTCGCGCAGGATCGGCACCGCCATCCGTAACACCGGCTGAAGGATAGCCGGGATCGTCTGGATGCGCGGCGTCCGGCCCATCGCCGCCGCCGCAATGATCACGATCTCCCTGAGCGTTCGCGTCTTGGCGCAGGGCATGTGCCATACCTGGCCCCAGGCATCCTCGGGTGCATCGAGCAGTTGCTGTGCCGCGCGGGCAGCATCGGGAAGATAGGCGACGTCGTGCGGATGATCGATCGGCATCGCGAATTGCACCGCCTTGCCGGCTGCCAGCCGGCCGAACAGCGACTCGCCCAGATGACTGTTCGTCACGCCAGGCCCATAGAAATCGCTGACGCGCAGGGCGCTCATGCGGACGCGCCCCTGGTTTGACGCCTCCTGCCACATCTCGCTGATCGCCCGCCGCACGGCCGGCTTGCCGCCCCAGGGCGTGAAGGGCGTGCTTTCGCGGATCGGCCCCTCCTGCGGGCCATACATATATAAGTTGTCGAAGAACAGGGTCGGTGCGCCGGTCGCCTCGGCGGCTGCTAGGAAATTCGCCATCGCCTGCGGCCAGCATCTTTCCCAGACCGTGGTGTCATAGGTAAAGCCGGTGGCGATGACGATCCGCGCCGCGCCAGCCGCGGCGTTCACGACAGCAGCACGGTCGAGCACGTCGCAGCGGATGAACTCCATGCCGGCAGGAAGATCGTCCGGGCGCGAACGCTGCGCGATAAGAACCGCGCGTCCCGCCGCCGCGAGCCTTTCCGCAATGGCCCGGCCTGCCGCACCGTAGCCGAAGATCACGTCCTGTCTGTCCATCATGCGCCCTTCCGATCCTATCACTTCCGGCAGGATAGCACTGGACTGAACCATGCACACAATGCATTGTTGCCATAATGAGTATATCAAACAAGCATCTTTCCGGAATAGATCTCGATCTCCTGCCGGTACTCGATGCGCTGCTGCTGCGGCGCAATGTCACCCATGCCGGACGCGACGTGGGGTTGAGCCAGCCCGCGATGAGCCGTGCCCTCAACCGGCTGCGATCACTGTTCGGCGATCCGCTCCTAGTGCGCCAGGCGGGTGGCTTCACACTGACGCCAAAGGCTGAGCGGCTGGCGCCGCAGGTCGCGGCCGCGCTCGCGCAGTTGGGCGCGTTGTTCCGTGATGCGCCGTTCGATCCGGCGATAGAGCAGCGCACGGTGCGGATCGCTGCCGCCGACGCCCAGACGCTGCTGCTGATGCCGGAAGTGATGCGCAGGGTGTCGCATGATGCGCCGGGCTTCCGCGTCGCAGTGGAGAGCTACGGCCCCGAGACGGTCCGCCACATACAGCAGGGGCGAATCGATTTTGCCTTTGCTTTGGCATCTTCGCCCTTACCGCCGGGCGCAGAGAGCATGGTGCTGGGTGTCGACCGGCTGATGCTCGTGACGCGCCGCGGCCATCCCTTGGCTGCCGGGCCGGTATCGGCGGAAGACTATGCCCGCTTCTCCCATGCCGCCATCACCATCTTTGGCGATGGCCAGTCGGAGATCGATGCGGCGCTGGCGGCGCGTGGGCTGTCGCGGACGATCGCTCTGGCGACGCCGCATTTTGCCGTCGCACTCGCGGTGGTGGCGGCGACGGACTACGTCACCACGCTATCGGAAGCGCTGAGCCGCCGCTTCGGCGACATGTTCGGGCTTGCGATGAGGCCATCGCCACTAATTCCAGAACCGTTTTCCGTTACGCTGGTTTGGGACCGCCTACGCTCCGCCGATCCGGCTCTCGTCTGGTTCCGCGAACTGATGCGTGACGTCGCATCAACGGTTTATCGATAGGCACGCCCGCTGCCGAATCGCAGCCGATGGGAATCATTTGGGTATGTGCATCGTTTCGGGACGACCAGCGGACTGAGGCGGTGGCCGTTCGTCATTGGTCGAAGGCTCGACTAATGTCGCAATGGGCCTGCGGAGCGTCGCAAAACCCCTCAAATTGCCATGTGATGGCCATCCGAGCGCCCATTTCAATTCTTTGCCAATATTTGGGCGGCCCCTATAACCCCCCGCAGATTAAGGATTTTCTTAACAAAGTCTAAACCTTTATTGCCGCCGGTTGGCCGTTTTGTGTCCTTTCGGCAACAGGGCTCAGGGAAGGCTTACGCAAATCACCCTTTCCGGCAAGATGTCGATTGCGTGACAGAGCGCGTCTTGTATTTTCACTCTCGGAAGCGAGGGCGATTGATCGTCCACTTCTTGAAACACGAAGATGGGACAGGGAATACCTTCGGGTAGTTTTCATTTTCGCTTAAAACTTTGACTGGAGGTCAATATGAACATCAAGAGCCTTCTTCTCGGCTCCGCTGCTGCCCTCGCAGCAGTATCCGGTGCTCACGCAGCAGACGCCATCGTTGCTGCCGAGCCGGAGCCGCTTGAGTACGTCCGCATCTGCGACGCCTACGGCGCTGGCTACTTCTTCATCCCAGGCACCGAAACCTGCCTCAAGATCGGTGGTAAGGTTCGTACTGAAGGTGAATGGTACGACGCCTACAACCCGAACACTCACTTCGGCACCAAGTGGCACACCCGCGCTGAGCTGCAGCTGCAGACGGCTTCGGACACCGAATACGGCCCGCTGAAGACCAACACTGAAATTCGTTGGGACTGGCAGGAAGGTAACGCAACGGGTACCAACCTGCTGCACGCCAGCATCAGCCTCGGCGGCTTCACCGTCGGTAAGGAAGACTCGCAGTTCAACGTCTTCACCGGTTATGCCGGCGACGTCATCAACGACGACGTGGTCTATGACGGCCCGTACGAGCTGAACCAGATCACCTACAACTACGATGCCGGCAACGGCTTCACGGCTGTGGTCTCGGTCGAAGACAGCAACTCTGGCACGGGTGCTACCGGCGCCAACGGCGAAGACAGCCACAACCACTACGCTCCTGACGCTGTTGCCGGTGTTGGCTACAAGGTTGGCAACTTCGGCTTCAAGGTCGTCGGCGGTTACGACTCGATCGTCGAAGAAGGCGCTATCAAGGCTCGTGTAGACGCTGACTTCGGCGCATTCTCGGCCTTCTTGATGGGCGGCTGGAACACCGACGGCAGCAAGCTGAACAAGTACGCTGGTTCGAACGGCGGCGGCGCTGCTGCTCCGATCGGCTGGGGTGACTGGGCTCTGTGGGGCGGCGCTAGCGTTCCGATCAACGAAAAGCTGAAGTGGAACGTTCAGCTCGCCTACACCGACTCCAAGATTTTCGCCGCTACGACGAACGTCAAGTGGAACCCGGTTAAGAACCTGCTCATCGAGCCGGAAGTTTCTTACACCAACTGGGACTCCATCAATCAGGACCAGTGGGCTGGTATCCTCCGCTTCCAGCGTTCGTTCTAATCTGATTTGACTTCGGTCATCTGAGATTTCTCACTTCGGTGAGGAGAAGCCCGGTCGAAAGGCCGGGCTTTTTGCGTTGCCTGTCGCAGCATTTCTTTCCGATATTGGAAAGATCAGGCCGACTGTTTTGGCGCGGCACACTTTTCCCGCGGGTTGAATGCTTTCCCATGTAATTTTAAGCAGAATTTGATTTGGACGCGTCGGTAATGTGACGATTTTGCGACGTGATCTTTGTGCAACGCGTTCTTTGAAACGCGCGTCATAAATGCCGATAGTTTGTATCTGATATTGCTCTGAAAAAAACGATCTGTAGGGTCCAAATCGGAAGCAAGGCTTATTGTCTTGGTTCTCCCAGATCAGGGGTCAACTTTGAAAAAACTTAGGTGGGGGTGGGGCACGTCGATTTTCTCGGCGTGATTTCTCGTACCTAATTGATATTAAAACTGGAGTTACTATGAACATCAAGAGCCTTCTTCTCGGCTCCGCTGCTGCGCTGGCAGCAGTATCCGGTGCTCACGCAGCCGACGCTATCGTTGCTGCCGAGCCGGAGCCGCTGGAATACGTTCGCATCTGCGACGCATACGGTGCAGGCTACTTCTTCATTCCGGGCACCGAAACCTGCCTCAAGGTCGGCGGTATGGTTCGTACCGAAGGCAAGTGGTACGATGCCTACAACCCGAATAGCCACAACGGCACTCTCTGGCATACCCGCGCTCAGCTGAGCCTCGACACTGCATCGGACACGGAATACGGTCCGCTGAAGACCAACACAGTTATCCGTTGGGATTGGCAGGAAGGCAACAGCACTGCCACCAAGCTGCTCTGGGCTAACATCAGCCTCGGTGGCTTCCTCGTCGGTAAGGCTGACTCGCAGTACAACGTCTTCACCGGTTATGCTGGCGACGTCATCAACGACGACGTGGTCTATGACGGCCCGTACGAACTCAACCAGATCAGCTACAACTACGACGCCGGCAACGGCTTCACGGCTGTGGTCTCGGTCGAAGACAGCAACTCCGGTGCTGATACCTCTTCCTACGGCGGCGCTTGGGTTCAGGCGAAGACTAACCAGTACGCTCCGAACGCCGTTGCCGGTATCGGCTACAAGGTTGGCAACTTCGGCTTCAAGGTCGTCGGCGGTTACGACTCGATCGTCGAAGAAGGCGCCATCAAGGCTCGCGTCGATGCCGACTTCGGCGTCTTCAAGGCCTTCTTGATGGGCGGCTGGAACACCGACGGCGGCAAGCTGAACCAGTATGCCGGTTCGAACCTGAACGCATCTGCTTGCCCGGTTGGCCGTGGCGATCTCTGCGGCTGGGGCGACTGGGCAGTTTGGGGCGGCGTCAGCGTTCCGATCAACGAGAAGCTGAAGTGGAACGTCCAGCTCGCCTACACCGACAGCAAGATCTTCGAAGCAACCACGAACGTCAAGTGGAACCCGGTTAAGAACCTGCTCGTCGAGCCGGAAGTTACCTACACCAACTTCGATTCTGTGAACCAGGATCAGTGGGCTGGTATCCTCCGCTTCCAGCGCAGCTTCTAATTCGGTCCGCCGAATCGACATCGACAAATTTTCTGATCTGACCTCCGATCAGAAAAGGACAGGCCCGGTTTTCCCAACCGGGCCTTTTCATTGCGTGCTGTCCCCAGAAACGATCGGGGCTGTTGTCAAACCGCCGATAGAAAGCTCCGGATTGCCTCCGGAACATCGCCGAGATGCAGGATAGGGGCGTGGCCCTGGCCGGCCACCGTCTTGATGATTGTGCCCTGATGACGGCGTGCCATTTCTTCGGTGACGACTGTGCTCAGCAGCCTGGAGTTCCCGCCGCGAATCACCATCAAGGGAATGCCGTTGAATCCCTCGAATTGCGGCCACAGATCCGCAAGAGGGGCCTCGAGGTCAAGCGATTGCAGCTGTTCAGCGATGGCCAAGTCGTAATCAGCCACGGGTTTGCCATCGGTGAAGGCATAGATCGCGTCAGCCATGTCCTGCCAGTCGTCATCGCTGAGAACAGTAAAGGCGGCCCCGTGATTCTCGCGCAGGATTGCAACGGCATCGTCTCGGTCGATGGGCTTCCTGTCACGATTGAGGTAGTCGCGAATATCAGCCAGACCGGGTTTCTCAAGCGCAGGACCAATATCATTGAGAATGGCTGCTTTCAGGATGTCCGGACGACTGGCTGCGAGCAGATGCATCACGAGACCGCCGCGTGACGTGCCGATGAAGACTGCTTGCGGGATAGCGAGGGCGGCACAGACGGTCAGGACGTCCTGCGCTTCGACGGCAAGATTGTAGTGGGATTTGTCAGCATCGCGTTCGGATTGGCCGCGTCCGCGGGCATCGAGCGTGATCACCCTGTAGGGAGCGGTCGGATGCTGCGCCAAAAGCAGCGCCAATTGGTGGAAGTCCCGCGAATTGCGGGTCAGGCCCGGCAGGCAGATGACGGGCGGCCGCGCCCGCGTTGCCGATGCATCGCCCATATAGTCTCGAACATAGAGCTTCAGGCCATCCTGGGTGGATATCGTTCGAGCAAGGAAGCCGCTTTCATCGTCGCTGCGCATGCATCATGCCTCGTGCTTGGGATATGACGAGGGATGTAACGCGATTTCGACGGCTTTCACAACCGCGCCCTTGCGGGCCATTTAGCCGCGCCCGTTGACAAGGTCCTGCACAATGTCGGTCTTCTGCCCGAGCCGTGCTTTGTAAACCTGATAGTTTTCCATGACGCGCTGAACATAGTTGCGTGTCTCGGGGAAGGGAATGCGCTCGATCCAGTCAATCACGTCGTCAAGCGACTTGCCGCGCGGGTCCCCATAGCGGCTGATCCATTCCGGCACTTTGTTCGGCCCGGCATTGTAGGCGATGAAGGTGAGGATGTAGGAGCCGCCAAAGGTGTCGATCTGTTCGCCGAGATAGTGGGCGCCGAGCGTCGCGTTGTAGCCGGCATCCTGCGTCAGTTTGTCGGCGGAATAGGCTATGCCATGCCGGCCTGCGACCGCCTTGGCCGTCTTCGGCAGCAATTGCAGCAGGCCGCGTGCATTGGCCGAGGAGATCGCCGCCGGGTTGAAGGCGCTTTCCTGCCGGGCAATGGCATAGGCAAGCGCTTTGCCGGAGCCGGAGATATTCGCATTCTGCGGAATGACGCCAATCGGGAAGGCCAAGGCCGCCACGTCGATGCCGCGTCCATAGGCGATCTTTCCGATCTGCAGCGAGAGCTGATGGTTGCCGGAGCGCTCGGCTTGGGCCGTCAGCAAGGCGATCTCGCCCGGGCTCGCCAGCTGTTTCGCCAGCGCGCGATAGAGCGCCTCAGCACGCCAGCCATGTCCCGCCGCTTCGAGCCGCGAGATGGCCTGCACCGCTTCGCGCCCCTGGAAGCCCTGGCGATCGGCAGGCGCGGGCGCGGGGTAGGTGACATTCAGCGTGCGGCGGCCAAGCTTTTCGGCGGCAAGCTGGCCGTAGAACGTGCTCGGATAGGAGGCCGCCTTGGCATAGAAATCGGCTGCCTTGCCGGGGCCGCCAGCCTCGGCGGCGCGACCCAGCCAGTACCAGCCGCGTGATTGCGAGATCGGCCCGTTCGATACCTGCAGGATCTTGCGGAAATGGGTCGCTGCGCCCAGGCCGTCCTGCAGGCCGCGCAGAGCGTACCACCCTGCATGGAACTCGGCTTCACCGACGTCTTGCGGACTTTCCGCGACGCTGGCGTCGACGATGCGATAGGCGTTCTTGAAATCGCCCTGGTCCACCAGTCCACGGCTGACGATGCGCTGCTCGTTCCACCATTGGTCGGGATTGACGAGCACGCTGCGATCGCGCGGCATCTGAGCCAGCAGATTGGCGGCATCGTCATATTTGTTCTGGCGGCGCAGGTTTTCGATCCGCATGAAGAGATAGGCGGGATCCTTGCGCCATTGGGCGTCAATGCCGGCAATCAGCCCGTCGGCTTTGCTTGAGTGTTCGTTGACCGCAGCCCAGGCTTTGTAGAGCGACTGTGCTTTCCCGAGATCGCCGAAGCGCTTCGCCTGGGCGGTGCGGTCGCGGTAAAGCAGATAGTCCATCCGCGCCTTATGATCGGCCGGTGACAATAGTCCGGAGAATTCTGCGAGGATCTTGTCCTCGAAAGACTTGTCCAGCGTTTCATTGCGCCAGATCTTGCGGATCAATTTTGCAGCCTGCGCCGACGAGCCGCGTGCCATGAGGGCGCGCGACAGGATCACCGAGCCTTCCACGGTTTCGGGCTGCGTGCTGCCGAAGGCGGCAAGGATTTGATCAGTCGATGGATTTTCGGCGTAGAGCGCCCGTTCCGAGTTTGCCCTCAGGCTGCCGAGGCCCGGCCAGCCCACCAATTCGCGCGCAGCTGAGGCAATCTCCCCGGAAGGAGTGCCCGGTTGGCCGGAGGTGGCAATCGCCCAGGTCAGAATATGGCGATCGAGCGTGCCTTGGCTCATGCCGTTGCGGATGGCCAGCGCCTGCATCGGGTTTTTATTGGAAAGTGCGTCGAGGCCGGCCTTCAGGTCGCCATTGATCGGGGCGATGGGGCCGCCGCGCGGTATGGAGGCGGTGCTCATTGGATCCGGCATTGTCATCGCAACGTCGGAGCGATTGCCGGTCAATGTCTGCTGGCCGGAAATCTGAGACGCAAAAGCGCTCCATGCGACCGCCAAGCCTACGGCGGTCCAGATCATCGCGGGTCTTTTCATCCGGCTACTCACAAAACAATCAGGCCCCTTCCATTTGCCCAATGGTATATTAACGAAACCTTACCGGCGGCGCGAATTTCAATCAATTATGATATCGGAAACTGCTCCAAACCAATCAAAGCGCGCTTGTCCCCAACAAGCCGGCACTCTATGGTGCGCAGATTCATAACCATGGATTGCGGCTTAAGCATGAAGGCAGCGCCGCTAGGAGACTTGTATGTTCCAGGGGTCCATTCCCGCACTCGTTACACCCTTTACTGACGCCGGCAAGTTTGATGAGGCTTCCTTCGCCTCCCATGTCGAGTGGCAGATAAAAGAGGGTAGCCGCGGCTTGGTGCCCGTGGGCACGACGGGCGAATCGCCGACTTTGTCGCATGATGAGCACAAGCGCGTCGTCGAGCTTTGCATCGAAGTGGCGAACAAGCGTGTTCCCGTCATGGCCGGCGCAGGCTCGAACAACACGCGCGAGGCGATCGAGCTTGCTCAGCATGCCGAGAAGGTCGGTGCCAATGCGGTTCTCGTCGTCACGCCCTATTACAACAAGCCGACGCAGAAGGGCCTGTACGCACATTTCGCCGCCGTCGCGGAAGCGGTGAAGCTGCCGATCTATATCTACAATATTCCTGGCCGCTCGGTCGTCGACATGACGCCGGAAACGATGGGCGCACTCGTCAAGGCCTATGGCAACATCGTTGGCGTGAAGGACGCGACTGGCAAGATCGAGCGCGTCTCCGAGCAGCGCATCGCCTGTGGCACCGATTTTCGCCAGCTTTCCGGCGAGGACGCAACGGCGCTCGGCTTCAACGCCCATGGCGGCGTCGGCTGCATTTCCGTGACGGCCAATATCGCGCCGCGCCTTTGCGCCGAATTTCAGGCGGCGACGCTTGCCGGCGATTATGCCAAGGCCCTCGAGTATCAGGATCGTCTGATGCCGCTGCACAAGGCGATCTTTATGGAGCCTGGCGTTTGTGGCGCCAAATACGGCCTTTCGCGCCTCGGCCGCATGAGCCGTAACGTCCGCTCGCCGCTGCTGCCGACATTGGAGCCTGCGACGGAAGCTGCGATCGACGCGGCCATGCGCCATGCGGGCCTTCTGAACTGACGGCAACGCGCGCAAGACCGAAGCTCTGTCAGGCCGCTCTCTTCACAAAGGGGGCGGCCTCGCTTATCTAGGGTGCAGGAACTTGGCGCGCCGATGGCTGCAGCCTGAATGATGTAAGAAAAGAAGAAGAATCATGGCCCCCAAAGGCAGCCAGCGCGTAGTGAAGAAGATCGTGGCGGAGAACCGCAAGGCACGCTTCAACTACGAGATCATCGATACCTATGAGGCCGGTCTCGTGCTGAAGGGCACCGAGGTCAAGTCCCTGCGCGAGGGCAAGGCCAATATTGCGGAATCCTACGCTTCCGATGAAGACGGCGAGATTTGGCTCATCAATTCCTATTTGCCTGAATACCTGCAGGCGAACCGCTTTAATCACGAGCCGCGCCGTCGCCGCAAATTGCTGCTTTCCGGCCGTGAAATCGGCCGCTTGCGCTCTGCCATCAATCGCGAGGGCATGACGCTGGTGCCGTTGAAGATCTATTTCAATGATAACGGTCGCGCGAAGCTGGAACTGGCTCTGGCCAAGGGTAAGAAGCTGCACGACAAGCGCGAAACCGAAAAGGAACGCGATTGGAACCGGCAGAAGAGCCGCCTGTTGAAGGACAATGGCTAAGCCTGACGCGGAGTTGATCGAGCGCGCACTGCCGATCCGCGTTTAGCCAAGAACCACCGGGGTGGGGACAAAGCTAAGGCTCAAGCGCGATAGCGCAGGAGTTCGAACGCCAGAGGTCAGGAATTCCCCAGCTTTATTGCTCGGCATCTGCTTCTGCATGAGTAACCTCTGCGGCGCGGTGCGGGCGCTCGGAGGGTTCGCGTCCGATTTCCGCCTTCAGCGAGACGAGGTCGATGAAGTGATCTGCCTGACGACGTAGATCGTCGGCGATCATGGGCGGCTGGGTCGCCATGGTCGAAATGACCGAAACCTTGCGGCCGCGACGCTGCAGAGCCTCTACCAGCGTCGTGAAATCGCCGTCACCGGAGAAGATCACCAGATGATCGACGGTTTCGGATTGTTCCATGGCGTCGATCGCCAGTTCGATATCCATGTTGCCCTTGATCTTGCGGCGCCCCATGGAGTCGGTGAATTCCTTCGCCGGCTTGGTAACGACCTTGTAGCCGTTGTAATCGAGCCAATCGATCAGCGGACGGATGGAGGAATATTCCTGATCCTCGATAAGGGCAGTGTAGTAATAGGCGCGCAGCAGGTATCCACGTTTCTGAAACGCCTTCAGGAGCTTGCGGTAGTCGATATCGAAGCCGAGGCTCTTGGATGCAGCGTAGAGATTGGCGCCGTCTATAAAAAGTGCGATTTTCTCGCGTGGGTCAAACATCGCTTACATATCCACTGTTACAAAAACGTAATCTTTTTATTCAAAGGTAAGCTAAAACAAGGCCTTGTACAGCGTCCGAGAATAATTCGAATTACTTTATGAATTATTCATATAATCGAGATTTAGGGCACGCCACGCGATATTCCAAGCAATCTTAGGTGGAATGCACCATTTGTCTAGGAGAATTTTAGCACTTTATGGGATGGTGCGAAGGGGCTCAAACAGGAAAAACTTGAATTTGCCATCGTTTGCTTGTATCGGCGTGCTACTCCGAGACATGATGAAGACATCACGACCGCAAAGGACAGGCAATGGCCCGTGTCACAGTTGAAGATTGCATTGATAAAGTAGAGAACCGGTTCGAGCTCGTGCTGCTTGCCAGCCATCGCGCTCGCCTGATTTCGCAGGGCTCCTCGATCACGATCGACCGCGACAACGACAAGAACCCGGTCGTTGCCCTGCGCGAAATCGCCGACGAGACGCTGTCGCCTGATGACCTCAAGGAAGACCTGATCCACTCGCTGCAGAAGCACGTCGAAGTGGATGAGCCCGAGCCCGATCCGGCAAACCTGCTGGCAACCGGTGGTGCTTCCGCTTCTAGCGAAGAGGAAGAAGACGCCCCGGAAGCCGTGACTTTCGACCAGATGTCGGAAGAAGAACTGCTGGCCGGCATCGAAGGCCTTGTTCCGCCGGAAAAAAGCGACGATTACTGATCGTCGATCTTGATGCTCCGGGCAGGAGCGATATGATGAGGGGATGCGTGCGCCGGTCATATGACTGGCGCGCTTTTGTTTTTGCGGGAGTAGCCTTGGAATGATGCGGCAATATGAGCTTGTTGAGCGGGTGCAGAAGTACAAGCCCGATGCCAACGAAGCGCTGCTCAACAAGGCCTACGTCTATGCGATGCAGAAGCATGGTCAGCAGAAACGCGCCAGCGGCGACCCCTATATTTCCCATCCTCTCGAAGTTGCCGCCATTCTGACCGATATGCGTCTGGACGAATCGACCATCGCGGTCGCTCTTCTCCACGACACGATCGAGGATACGACGGCGACGCGCGCCGAGATCGACGAATTGTTCGGCGAGGACATCGGTCGCCTGGTCGAAGGGCTGACCAAGATCAAGAAGCTCGATCTCGTCACCAAGAAGGCGAAGCAGGCGGAAAATCTCCGCAAGCTGCTGCTCGCAATTTCCGACGATGTCCGCGTGCTTCTGGTGAAGCTCGCCGACCGTCTGCACAACATGCGCACGCTTGACCACATGTCGCCGGAAAAGCGCGCCCGCATTTCCGAAGAGACGATGGAAATCTATGCGCCGCTTGCCGGCCGCATGGGCATGCAGGACATGCGCGAGGAGCTTGAAGAGCTCTCCTTCCGCCACATCAATCCCGAGGCACACGATACCGTCACCAAGCGGCTGGAAGAGCTGTCGCGGCGCAACGAGGGTCTCGTCAAGAAGATTGAGACCGAGCTGCGCGACCTGCTGGTCGCAAACGGCCTTGCCAATGCCATGGTCAAAGGCCGGCTGAAGAAGCCTTACTCGGTCTTCCGCAAGATGCAGTCGAAATCGCTCTCCTTCGAGCAGCTTTCGGATATTTACGGCTTCCGTCTTCTCGTCGACGACATACCGTCCTGCTACCGGGCGCTCGGCATCGTGCACACCCGCTGGCGCGTCGTTCCCGGCCGCTTCAAGGACTATATTTCGACACCGAAGCAGAACGACTATCGCTCTCTGCACACGACGATCGTCGGCCCTTCCAGCCAGCGCATCGAACTGCAGATCCGAACGAAGCGCATGCACGAGATCGCCGAATTCGGCATCGCAGCCCATACGCTCTACAAGGACGGCACGAACGGCAACGGCAATGGCGACGGCGAGCTTTTGTCGCGGGAAAGCAGCGCCTATTCCTGGCTGCGGCATACGATCGAAGCGCTGGCCGAGGGCGATAGCCCGGAAGAATTCCTCGAACATACCAAGCTCGAGCTGTTCCAGGATCAGGTCTTCTGCTTCACGCCCAAAGGCAAGCTGATCGCGCTGCCGCGCGGCGCCACACCGATCGATTTTGCCTATGCCGTCCATACGAATATCGGCGACACCACAGTCGGCGCGAAGATCAACGGCCGCATCATGCCGCTGGTAACGCGGCTGACCAATGGCGACGAGGTGGAGATCATCCGATCCGGCGTGCAGGTGCCGCCGGCTGCCTGGGAGGAGATCGTCGTGACCGGCAAGGCGCGCGCGGCCATTCGCCGTGCGACCCGGCTTGCCATCCGCAAGCAATATGCCGGCCTCGGCCACCGCATTCTCGAGCGCACCTTCGAGCGTGCCGGCAAGGTCTTCTCGCGGGATGCCTTGAAGCCTGCCCTGCATCGCCTCGGTCAGAAGGATGTGGAAGACGCCATCGCCGCCGTCGGGCGAGGGGAGATGTCGTCGCTCGATGTGCTGCGCGCCGTTTACCCCGACCACCAGGACGAGCGGGTAACCGTCAAGCCGGCTGGCGACGAAGGCTGGTTCAATGTCCACAGCGCTTCCGGCATGATTTTCAAGATCCCCGGTAAGAACAAGGCCGATCTCGCTGATGGTGTCGAGGCGCCGCCGATCCGTGGTCTCGCGGCCAATGTCGAGGTGCATTTCGCACCGACGGGCGCCGTCCCCGGCGATCGCATCGTCGGCATCATGGAAAAGGGCAAGGGCATCACCATATATCCGATCCAGTCGCCGATCCTGCAGCGGTTCGACGACGAGCCCGAACGCTGGATCGATGTGCGCTGGGATCTGGACGAGGCCAACAAGTCCCGTTTTGCCGCTCGCGTCCTGATCAACGCGCTGAACGAACCCGGCACCCTGGCCAAGGTGGCGCAGACCGTTGCCGATGTCGACGTCAATATCCGCGTTCTCAACACGGTTCGCGTTGCTGCCGATTTCACTGAGATGGCGCTGGACGTCGAAGTCTGGGATCTGCGCCAGCTGAACCAGCTTCTGGTGCAGCTCAAGGAGCTCGATTGCATCGCGACGGTAAAGCGTCTTTACGACTGACGCCGCGCGGCGTCGCGCTCGATCCGGTGCAGGCTGCATATTTTGTGATCATTTTATGACCAGAAACGAGCAGCTTTCCGGATAGATGTGCATAGAGCGCATGGCTGCGTCTATTTTAGAGAGGTGGTAATTAACCTCGGTCGCGCCTATCTTCTGGTCATCGAAGAAATGAAACAGAGATGAGAGAAGACAATGTTTAGCCCGATCAAGAAAATCGCCCGTGCCCTGCGCGTTCCGAGTGTTGAAGAACGTGAAATGGCATATCTGAATGGCTCGCACGACCGTTTCGATCTTGAATATCGTCAGCGTCAGGTCGACCGCGGTCTGTTCCGCCAGCGTTAATCGCTGCCAATACTTATAAGACCAGGAGGGCGCGTCGCTGTTGCGCCCTTGGAGCATCCCGATACTGCGGGATTGCTTCCTGTAAAATGAGAGAGCGTCCGGCTTTCTGCAGCGCAAGCGGGCGACGTTCCCAAAAAGGGCCGCACTTTCGGTTCTTAATCAGTGCGTGATCCGCTGGCCGGTCTTGTCACGACGGCCCCCATTGCACTAGATAAACCGCATGTTATTTCGTCGCCGAAAACCACTGACATTCAAGGAAAAACTGCGGGAGCACCTTTGGCCCCGCAAGGGTTTCGTTCGCTCATTCCAATATTTCGGCAAGCGCCTCGTTCGCCTTGCTGCTTCGCCGCATTCAATTGCGGCCGGATTTGCCGCGGGTATCGTCGTGTCCTGGACGCCGTTCATCGGCGTGCATTTCGTGATGGCGATCATCATCGCCTATCTGGTCGGCGGTAATGTCATCGCTTCCGCGCTCGGCTGTCTGGCCGCCGGCAATCCCATTACCTATCCCTTCATCTGGGCTTTCACGTGGGAAATCGGCCATCTGATCCTGGCGCGCGACAGCGGCGGCAGCGGCGCTACCGGCATCGATCTGCCGGCGCTGTGGCACAAGGGCGATCTCCTGCAGATTTGGGATCCGGTTTTGAAGCCGATGCTGATCGGCGGTATTCCGCCGGCGATTGTCTCAGGCGTCATCGTCTATGCGCTCACCTATTACGGCGTGAAGACTTTCAAAACGCGCCGCAAGGAACGGCTGATGGAGCGCGCGCGTGAGCGCATGGCGCTTGCCGACAACGCGTCGAGCGTCTGACGAGCCTGACATCGTCCAGGCCGCCGGGAGGGCCGTATCATGATCATCGGTATTGGTAGCGATCTCATCGACATCCGCCGCGTCGAAAAGACGATGGAGCGTTTCGGCGCTCGCTTCACCGAGCGCTGTTTCACCGACATAGAACGTGCCAAGTCCGAGCGGCGCAAGAACAAGGCGGCATCCTATGCCAAGCGCTTTGCCGCCAAGGAGGCCTGCTCCAAGGCTTTGGGCACCGGATTGGCGCAGGGCGTCTTCTGGCGCGACATGGGCGTCGTCAATCTACCGAGCGGCAAGCCCACCATGCAATTGACCGGTGGCGCGGCCGAAAGGCTGGCTGCCATGCTGCCCAAAAATCATCGTGCCGCCATTCATTTGACGATAACGGATGATTTCCCTCTTGCTCAGGCCTTCGTAATCATTGAGGCGCTGCCGATAGAGGGTTGAATCGCTGCTAGATGTTGCTTTTGGCGCCAGTGCCATTGCCGCCGTGATATGAAGCGAGTAGAGAGTGCCTCAATGCAAGTTGCGCCGGTGGGGTGCGAAAAAGGAACAAGACTGCGTGTCCGAGAAAGCCGTTAAACAGCAGAACGCCCTGTGGGAGAACATCAAGGTCATCGTTCAGGCGCTCGTCCTGGCCATGGTCATCCGCACCGTTCTCTTTCAGCCATTCACCATTCCGTCCGGCTCGATGATGCCGACGCTTCTTGTCGGCGACTATATCTTCGTCAATAAGTTCGCCTATGGCTACTCGAAGTACTCGCTGCCGTTCTCGCCGAACCTCTTCAGCGGCCGCATCTTCAGCAGCGAGCCGAAGCGCGGCGACGTCGTCGTCTTCCGCTTCCCGCCGAATCCCGATGTCGACTACATCAAGCGCGTCATGGGCCTGCCTGGCGATCGCATCCAGGTGAAGAACGATATTCTCTATATCAACGGCCAGGCCGTCCCGCGCGAGCCACATGGCACCTTCTCGTCGGATTACAGCCAGGAGCCGGGCGATCACATCCCGGTCTATAGCGAGCGGTTGGCGGACACCGGCAAGGTCTACGACACGCTGGATCTTTCGCCGAATTCGCGCGGCGACAACACGCAGGAATATGTTGTTCCGGCGGGACATTATTTCATGATGGGCGACAACCGCGACAATTCCGACGACAGCCGTTTCGATGTCGGTTATGTGCCGGCTGAGAACCTGATCGGTCGCGCCAGCGTCATCTTCTTCTCGCTCGGTCACGATACGTCGTTCCGGGAAATCTGGAAATGGCCGACCAACATGCGTTGGGATCGCCTCTTCAAGGTTGTCGAATGACGAAAGTGCAGGCCCTCTCGCAGGCGGATCGTGCTAAGCTTGAAGCTGTGATAGGCCACGAGTTCGCCGAGAAGGATCGTCTCCATTGGGCGCTGACGCACGCCAGCGCCCGCACGCACAAGACGAGCAATTACGAACGACTGGAGTTTCTCGGCGACCGGGTTCTCGGCCTGTGCATCGCCGAACTTCTGTTCCGGACCTTCGGGACGGCGACCGAAGGGGAGCTTTCCGTCCGATTGAACCAGCTGGTCAGCGCCGAGACCTGCGCCGAGGTCGCCGACGAGATGCAGCTGCATCTTTATATCCGTACCGGCGCCGACGTGAAGAAGCTGACCGGCAAGCGCATGCTCAACGTGCGCGCCGATGTCGTCGAAAGCCTGATCGCAGCCCTTTATCTGGATGGCGGCCTCGAAGTGGCCCGCACCTTCATTCTGCGTTATTGGGAGCGTCGGGCGGTTCGGCCCGATGGCGCAAGGCGCGACGCGAAGACGGAATTGCAGGAATGGGCGCATGCGAAATTCGGCGTCACCCCGGTCTACAGGGTTGATGATCGCAGCGGACCGGATCATGATCCCCGCTTCACGGTGACCGTGGAAGTGGCGGGAACCGCGCCCGAAACAGGAATTGAACGCTCCAAGCGTGCGGCCGAACAGGTGGCGGCGACGCGGATTTTGGAGCGCGAAGGTGTATGGCAGTCTCAGTCGACTGAGAAATGACTGCCTAGAGCATTTCCAGGAAAAGTGCGTAGCGGTTTTCCGTCCGGAATGCGGAAAGAACAAGAACAGAGCATTTCCAGGAAAAGGGCGCAGCGGTTTCCATCCGGAATGCGTAAAGAAACAAGAAGATAGAGTTTTTTCGCGATTCGAAGAAAAGCGGAAAGGCTCTAGAAACGACGGAAAAGATGACCAATCAGCAAGATACGCCCGCCGATGATGGTGCGGTTGAACATATCGGCCCGACGCATTCCGGCTTCGTGGCTCTCATCGGCCCGACCAACGCCGGCAAGTCGACCTTGGTCAACCGGCTCGTGGGTGCCAAGGTTTCGATCGTCAGCCACAAGGTGCAGACGACGCGCGCAATCGTCCGCGGCATCGCCATCCACAACAATGCGCAGATCGTTTTCATGGATACGCCCGGCATCTTCAAGCCGCGCCGCCGGCTCGACCGCGCCATGGTGACCTCTGCCTGGGGCGGCGCCAAGGATGCCGATCTCATCATGCTGCTCATCGATAGCGAGCGTGGTTTGCGCGGTGATGCCGAAGCCATCCTGGAAGGGCTGAAGGAAGTCCCGCAGCCGAAAATCCTCGTCCTCAACAAGATCGACCGCGTTCGCCGCGAGGATCTGCTCGCGCTCGCCGCCGCTGCCAATGAGAAGGTCGCCTTCGACCAGACCTTCATGATCTCAGCCGAGAACGGCTCCGGCTGCGACGACGTCATGGATTATCTGGCAAAGACCTTGCCGGAAGGCCCCTGGTATTATCCCGAAGACCAGATCTCCGATCTGCCGATGCGGCAGCTCGCCGCCGAAATCACGCGCGAAAAGCTGTTCCTGCGCCTGCATCAGGAACTTCCATATTCCTCGCATGTCGAGACGGAAAAGTGGGAAGAGCGCAAGGATGGCTCCGTTCGGATCGAGCAGGTCATCTATGTCGAGCGCGAGAGCCAGAAGAAGATTGCGCTGGGCAAGGGCGGTGAGGCGATCAAATCGATCTCGACCGCATCGCGCAAGGAGCTCTCCGAGATATTGGAGCAGCCTGTGCATCTCTTTCTCTTCGTCAAGGTACGCGAGAATTGGGGAGACGATCCCGAGCGCTTCCGGGAAATGGGCCTCGACTTCCCTCGCTGATGGAACTTCGCTTCGCTGAATGCTTTATATTGCAACAGTTTATCGGGCACATTGCCTGAGCTGATGCAACTCAGTGGAGCGTTTCATGGCGAAAGCGGCGACGTATGCGTCGCGACCGCCATGCGAGCAATGTCCGTTGCGATCTCTCCCGCATTTCCGGGAATTCGAACGCGATGAGCTCAATTTCGTCAGCGGTTTCTAGAAGGGCGAGCTGCTTGTCGATGCAGCGCCACGATCTTCCTCGAGGGTGCACATAGCGCCCATCTCTTCACCATCCTGTCCCGCTGGGGCTTTCGCTATAAGACGCTTGAGGACGGCCGCCGGCAGGTTCTGAACTATGTGATGCCTGGCGATCTGATCGGGTTGCAAGGCTCGATCATGGGGGAGATGCGTCATTCGACGGAAGCGCTCTCGCCGGTTTTGCTCTGCGTTTTCGAGCGCACGGAATTGATGACGCTTTACAATTCCTATCCGTCACTTGCATTCGACCTCACTTGGATTGCGGCGCGCGAAGAACGGATATTAGATGAGCATCGAGCGCCGATCGGCTCACGAACGGGCAACCTATCTCATTGCCTATCTCTATCAGCGCGCCAGCGCACTTCGCCTGCTCAAAGGCAGCAAGATCATTCCGATCACGCAGCGGCATGTTGCCGATACGCTCGGTCTCTCCGTCGTTCATACCAATAAGACATTGAAAAAGTTGGCTGACCGAGGACTGATTCTCTGGCAGGAGCGCGGTTGCGGCGTTCTGGATGCGAAAGGTCTCGCAGATATGGCGGGCTGGGACGGACTTGATTCGGGCAAGCGCCCCCTTCATTTGATGACAATTATTGTTACCGGCGACATGTCTTTTTTTAATATCGGCCTCAACTGTATCAGCTTAGATTACTATTGCCGTCACTTTTCGACCAGTTTCACCCTTTACTAACCCCGGCGGCAAAAGCGATGGGAGCACGATGACGAGCCCATAGTCCCGCATTGTAAAAAGTGCGAAGCGGGTTGTCGGCGAAGTCATGTCATAGCAGACCGAGCCAGAACGGATGGGAGAAAACCATCCATTCAATACGGGCCGATGATCGGCGCCGGAGGGATAGATGTGGAATTTCTTAATGGAGCGCACCGCTCGGCGCACGCATGCATGGATGGCGTTGAAATGACGTTTCAACGGGTCCTAATTCTCGAAGACAATCTCATTATTGCGATGGAGGCGGAGGAAATACTGCGTCTTGTCGGGATTGGGCAAGTCGAGATCGCCTCGAATCTGGAACAGGCGGTCAACGCCATTCATTCCGATAACTATGATTTTGCGATGCTGGACGTCAATCTCGGGGAGTCGACAAGCTTTGGCTTTGCCCGTCTGCTGATGGATCGGGGCATCGCCTTCGGCTTCGTCAGCGGCTACCCCGACACACTCGATTTCCCGCCGGACCTGCAGCATGTGCCGCTTTTGAACAAGCCTTTCGACGAGCAGTCCATGCGCCTCTTTGTTCAGGCGCTGGCGGAGGCCGGCAAATCCTCAGCCATGTGACAGCCGCTGCCATTTGTCCTAAACTCGAATCGCGACAATCCTCTTGAGGCAGACCAGCCGATGCAGTGGCAGGACCACGCGATCATCTTGGGCGTCAAGCGCCTTGGAGAAACCAGCGTCATCGCCGAGGTGATGACGCGGGCGCGGGGCCGGCATATGGGCATGGTGCGAGGAGGGCGATCTCGCTCCATGCAACCGGTGCTGCAGGCCGGCAATCTGGTCGAGGTGACCTGGCGTGCGAGGCTGCATGAGCATCTTGGCGAATTCCGTATGGAGCCAGTCGCGCTGCGAGCGGCGCGGCTGATGGAGACTGCGACTGCTGTCTATGGCGTGCAGGCAATGGGCGCGCTTCTGCGGCTGCTGCCGGAGCGCGATCCGCACCCGCATCTTTACGATGCGCTCGATGTCATCCTTGAAAATCTGCAGAACCCGGCGGATGCCGGTGAACTCTTCGTGCGCTTCGAACTCGCCGTGCTGAACGATCTCGGCTTCGGCCTCGACCTGACCGAGTGTGCGGCGACAGGCATACGCGAAGACCTTGCATTCGTCTCGCCAAAGACCGGGCGGGCCGTCTGCCGTGCGGCGGGTGCGCCATGGGCCGACAAGATGTTGGCCTTGCCGCCTTTCCTTGTGGCCGGAGCCGTGGTCGCGGCCGATAGCGAAAGCCTTTCAGCGGCCTTCCGGCTGACGGGCTTCTTCCTGCATCGCCATGTCTACGAGCCTCGCGGCATTCAGATCGCCGCGGCGCGCGATGGCTTTATTCAGGCGGCATTGAAAGCGTTGAATGCGGCATCCCTGGAAATGCCGCAGGAGCGGCCGGCCGCTGCCGCCAAAATATAGAGCATGATCCCGTAAGTGCGCAGCGGGCAAGATCATGCTCAAGGCATGATTCCAAGCGGAAAGACCGCTCGCTTCAAACAGCCATGTTCGACGCCGCCGACATCACCTCCCGTGGGGCGGGAATGCCGAACATATGACGACCGGCCTCTTCGGCCTCGGTGAAGCACCAGCGGATGACGCCATCCCGATCGAGCAGGAATTCGCCGACGAGCTGGCCTTCGCCTGTGGCAACCATATGTTTGTCGTCCTCCGTGATTTCATAGCCGTCCGCCTTGTCGAGGAACTCCATCGCTGTCATCGGATCCATAGGCTGGGGAAGTTCGCCCGGCATGTCGAGGCGCATCGACCGCACGGCACTTATGCCGACCTTACGCGGCCAGTCGGTCTCATCCTCGGTGAACTGGACATTCGGCAGGCCGAAGGCCCTGTGCGATACCCGCTCCGGATCGGAAGCGGCCAGCAGATTGGGAAGCGGATGGTACCGAAAGTAAAGCCGGGCGCGTTCGATCGGTGTGTTGACGACGGTCAGGCTGTCGATGCCTTTCTCCTGCAGGGCACCCGTGAGTTCGGACATCGCGGCGATCTGACGGCGGCAGAAGGGACAATGCAGTCCTCGAAACAATCCCACAAGCACCGGCCTCTGGCCGCGAAAATCGTCGATGGCGATCTTGCCCTGGCGAGTGATCGCATCCAGCACGACATTCGGCGCGCGATCTCCCGGCTGCAATGGTCTTTCGGTGTGGTTCTCCTGCATGTTTCGTTCCTCCCTTTATGTGCTTGAATTGGTTCTCCCAACAGATCTCCGGCGACCGTCACAACGAGGACAGTCAGTCGAGAAACGGCAAGACGACGAGCGTGCCTGGATCGAGGTTGTGGCGCACGCATACATCCTGCGCCAGCGTGAAGAATCGCTCCGCCTCGGCCAGGTCGTCATGTTCCAGGCTTAGTGTCGCCAAGCCATCATAGCATGGAAACAGCAGTTGCGGTTCATCGATTTCCTTCGCAACCTCAAGGGCTTCTTCATAATATTTGCGCGCGAGCTTCGGCTGCCCGTGACATTGATGGATCTGGCCGAGAACGATCAAGGGGACTGAAAGGTGGTCGCGCTGATCGAGCGCCCGGTCTATTTCCACCGCTTTCTCGGCTGCCGGCACACCCTCGGCGGCGCAGCGGTCGGTAAAGGTACAGCAGGAAACGGCGAGGTTGGCGAGGAGACGCGCCTGGAAGCCGAGATCGCCGATGCGGGTCGCGACCTCCAGCCCGCGCCGGCAGATCCTGATGGCGTTGGCTGGATCCACAATAGTGTAGAGCACGCCGAGATTGGAATAGGCGCGACAGGCGGCACTTTGGAGATCGGCCTTTTCGGCGACGGTGAGGCTGTGCTCCACTTCCTGCACGGCATCGCGGCGGCGGCCAAGCCGCGCAAGCGCTACGCCCTTGGTGTTCAGGGCCTCCGCCATGGCGCGCGCCGCCTCTCGTCCGGACTCGGTCGTTCCGTCAAGGGGGAGCGTTTGCAGGCGTTGTAGGGCCTGCGTCGCCCATTCTGCTGCTGCCGCCTGGTCGCCCATGCGGAAGGCAAGATGGCCGCGCTCCTGCAGGAGATGCGCGTGTTCGACCGGCGCATCGATCGTTGCAATCATGGCTTCCGCCTCGGCGCAATGCGCCTCCGCTTGATCGCGACGCCCCGCCTCGAGATGCAGCCGGCCGATTTTGCGCAATATCCTCGCTGTCGCGATCCGATCGTCTCCTGTGCGATAGATCGCTAGCGCTCGCTGATAATGGTTCAACGCGGCGTCGCGGCGGCCGGCGGGGCCGCAGAGATCGCCCAGACGCTCCAGCAGCGCCAATTGTTCCGGTGCCACCTCCGGCTCGTTTTCGAAGGCTGCGAGCGCCTGGCGGTAAAGGCGCATCGCGTCGTCATTGGCGTAGGTCTTGCGTGCGAGATCGCCGGCCGCCATCAGATAGGCGGCCCCCTTCGTCTTCTCGGTGGTCAGGCTGAAGTGATGGCCGAGTTGCGCCAGATGCTCGGGCCGGTCCGGCACCGCGCCATATTGGCGTTCCAGAACCCGGCCGATCCGGTGATGCAGCTCCATGCGCCGTTGCAGCAGGAGATTATGGTAGATGACGTCGTGCAGCAAGGACTGGCTGAAGCGGTAGGTGGGAGAAGCACCGGCATCCGGCCCGCGTAATTCCTCGATGATATCGGCATCGCAGAGATAGTCCAACGCGGCGTCGATGGCAGCCGGTTCGGTGACGACACTGCGCAGTAGAGCGGTGTCGAACTTCGGGCCGACCACCGCCGCCTCCTGCGCCAGCCGTCTGATCTCCTGCGGAAGACGATCGACACGGGCGAGCAATAGGGCCTGCAGATTGACCGGAATATCGACATCCGTCTCTTCCGCCGCGATTTCCCAACGCAGGCCGTCATTGTGCAATCTGCCCATGTCGATCAATCCCCGAAGGATCTCTTCGATGAAGAGCGGATTGCCACCGGCACGATCAAGGATGCGCTTACCCATCGCGGCCGGCAGCTTGCCATGGCTCCCGCCGAAAAAGGCAGCGAGCAGCTTCTGCCCGTCGGCTGCGATGAGCGGACCGAGACGCTGCACGGTAACGCTGACGCGGTTGGAGTCCAGCGGATCGATCTGCGATGTCGGCCGGTAGATCGCAAGTAGCATCAGCCGGCTGCGCTCCAGCCGATCCATCATGAAGCGAAGCACTTCCAGCGAGGCGGCATCAGCCCAATGCAGATCCTCGATGACAAGCAGCAGCGGACCTTGCGCCAGCCGCCGCTCGAAGACGGTGCGCACCGCATAGAAGATCTGCCGGCGCAATTGCTCCGGCTCGATGTGCCGCAGCGCTCCGCTCGGATCGCCGAGACCGAGGACATGCAGAAAGAGCGGCAAAAGCCCGTCGACATCTTCCTGCGTGAGATCGAGCGCGCGGAACCCCGTCGCCAGCAATTGCCGTGTCCTGTCGAGATTGTCGCGCTCGCCAATGCCGTAGGCACTGCGCACGACCGCGGCAAGCGTCCCATAAGACTGTTCGCCGAGAGGCGAGCAGGTCGCTTTGCGGATGGCAAGACCCTGAAAGCGCTCCGCATTGCCGGCAATTCTAATGAACTCGTTGACCAGCCGCGACTTGCCGATACCTGCGTCGCCGATGAGGCGGACGAGTTGTGCCGCACCGTCGCAGGCAAGGTCGAGGCAGGCCAGCAGTCGCGACAATTCCGTATCCCGTCCGATCATCGGTGCCTGAAGGCCGAAACTCTCGAGGCCGCGTGCCGTATGCGGCGCTTCCAGCGGTCCCGTCAGCCGATGGACAAGCACATTGCCGCTTTTGCCGCGTAAGGCTTGGGCGCCGAGATTTTCGAAGGCGAAGGCATGGCGGGTAAGGCGATAGGTCAGCGGCCCGACGAGAATATCGTTTTCGCCTGCCATGGATTGCAGGCGTTGGGCAGTATTCACCGTGTCGCCGGTCACGGAATAGGATTTTGTGCTGACGGCACCGAAGCCGCCGGTGACGACGGGGCCGCTGTTGATGCCGACATGCAGACGCAGCGGCACGCCGGCACGGGGTTGCCAGCGCTCGCCCACCCGCGTCGCCCGATCGATCATATCGAGTGCTGCGTTCAGTGCCCGCACCGGATCGTCTTCATGAGCAACCGGCGCGCCGAACAGAGCCAGCAGCGCATCGCCGACGAACTTGTCGACGAAGCCGCCATAAGCCTCGACGGCCTGCGTCATTTCCTCGAACAAGTCGTTCTGCAACACCCGCATGACTTCCGGATCGATCTGCTCGCTCAATGTCGTGAAGCCGCAGAGATCCGCAAAAAGCACGGTTACCGGCCGCCGGTCGGCATCGCCGTCAGATTTTGTCGGTGTAGTCTCGATGTTGGGCTTGGCAGCGGGTAGGACTTTGTCGGAAATCGCGGCGCCGCATTGGGGACAGAAGGCAAAATCAGGCTGGCGGGGATAGCCGCATGCGGCGCAAGCGATAGGCTGCCTTGCCCCGCATCGCGGACAGAAAGCAAAGCCGCTCTGAATATCGAAACCGCAGCCGGCGCACTCCATCGGACGCACCTCGCCAAAGCCCGTGCGCCATGGCTATCTTAGCCGCAACCGACGGGTTCAAAATGAGCGATAAGCATGCGCCTGCTGCGTTAGGTCCGCAAGCTAAACAAACGGCGGAACGACTAGCGCCGCTTGAGAGCCCAGCCCTCCGGCCGTTCCTCGAGCACGGTGACCGTATCGCCGATCTTGACCGAGCCATCGCCGCGCGGCACCGCGTTCCAGCCGAAGAGCGGGCCGGGAACGCGACGGTCCGCCGACATGCGGATGCGGCCCATGGCCAGCATCGGATTCGGCACGTCGCGCGAGCCGGTCTTCTGGTCCTGTGTCGTCATGATGCAGCGCGAGCAGGGCTTGACCAGATCGAGGCGGATGCCTCCGACCTCAATTGCCGCCCAGCGGTCCTCCGGCCAATCCTCATCGATATCGATGACGATATTGGGCCGGAAGCGCTCCATGCCGACAGCGCCTTCGCCATGAGCGGCGAGATTGGCGTTGAGCGCCTTCAGCGAGCCGGTTGTGGTGACGAGGATCTGATAGCCGTCGACGAAGGTGACGGTCGAATCCTCTCCCGCCCATTCCGGGCTCGCGAGGCGCTTGGCTAGCCTGTCGAAGAAAACCATCCTGACCTCACGGCCAAGCCAGCCGGACAGGGCCTTGTTGGTCTCCTCATCGGCAACGGAGGCGCTGACCTCGGATTTCCACACGACGACATCCATGCGGTTGTCGGGATGCGGCGGCGGCACGATGATGTCGGGCTTGCCCTCCATCTTCAGGCGCAGATAGGAAGGGCCGGGCTCGATATCGATCTGCGCCAGCGCCTGCAATTCACGCTGGGTGATGAACTGACCGGAAGGATCGACCAGCATGGCTCGGCGATCGCCGGCCAGACCAAAGGCGTCGATGGCAGCCGACGGAATGGCGATGCCGCGTGCGCTCTTGAGCGGGTAGATGAAAAGATCGCTGACGCGCATGGATAGCCCTCAGATTTCGTCGATGAACATTGCCAGCACGGTCTTCAGCCGGTCGTGGCGCGCTTCGGCAAACTTGCGTCCGGTCTCGGTCTGGAAACCGTCCGCCAGTTTGAACAGCTTTGTCTCGAAATGGTCAATGGCGAAGCGCTTGTCGTCGAGCGGCCGCTCGGACGCAAGCGGATCGAAGGGATCGTAGAGACCGGAACCGAGGCGGCCGGCAATATAGAAGCAGCGCGCCGCGCCGACCATGCCGATCGCATCCAGCCGGTCGGCGTCCTGCAACATCTTCGCTTCCAGGGTTTCGGGCGGAAGATTGGCGGAGAAGCTGTGCGTGGTGATCGCATGCGCGGCCGCCGCAATATCCTCATCCGCCCAACCGAGTTCCTGTAGAATGCCCGATGCTTTCTCCGCAGCCAGCCGCGAGGCCTGCGCGCGATGCGGCGAATTCTTTTCCACGGCAACGCAATCATGCAGCAGCACGGCGGCCGCGAGAATTCGGGCATTGCCGCCCTCCGCGGCTTGAATGGCCATGGCATTCCTGAAAACCCGGAGGATATGGGCGATATCGTGCGAACCATCATCGCCATCGGCAGCGTGCGGAATGAGATCCGCAGCCAGCGTTTCGAACGGGGCAAAGGCTCGCGCCATCCTGTTGGTGTCCATTGTCGCACTCGCTCCGGAATGATCTGTCGGCAGAGCTTTCTCCTACCGGGCGAAAGGATTCGCCGCAATCATTCCGTGGCTTTCTTGCGCGTCAGGATCTTCTGATAGAACAGACCGATACCGATCAGGACGGCGCCGAGGCCGATGAAGGAGAGGGCGCGCAGGAAGCCTTCGAGGTTTGCCATATCGATCAGGAAAGCCTTGACGACGGCGATGAAGACCAGCACCGCCGAGGCGATGCGCAGGCTCCGCGCTTCAAAACGGGCGCCAAGCCCGAGAAGGGCGATACCGATCAGCAGCCAGACGACGGAATAGGAATAGAGCTCGCCCTGGATGAAGTCGTTCCAGAAGGGAATGTACTCCCCTTGCCAGAAGCGGCGCACCGTCAGCGTCGCCCAGGCAAAGGCCATGATCGCGCCGGCAACGGCCAGCATGGCGACATAGGGCAGGGGCCGCCGGTTGCGCGCGAAAAGCGCCAGTCCGCCATAGGCGGCGGCAGGCACGAGATACCCCAGCAACAGCAGGTTGAACAACGGGATCCGGCCGGTGCTTTCGCCCGTGATGAACGGGTTCAGTCCCAGCAGATGCAGTGTCAGGATCATGATGACCGAGAGCGTGCCGAGCACCATGCTGCCATAGCGGAAGAGGGGGCTCGCGGCGCTAAGGTCGAGGGCCATGAGCGTCGCGGAGGCGCCGATAGCCAGCAGGGTATAGATCGATTGCTCGCCGAGCGTCGGGACAGCGTCGTTCAGGACGCCGCCATTCATGGCATGGCGCACCAGAATGGCGATCGTCAGCAGGACGAGGAAGGAGGCCAATGCCTGGAGTGCGCTGCGCAGCCGGATACTAGGAGATTGGCGGACCATGAAAGCTGCCGCTGCGGCGAGGGCTGCCGGAATGCCGTAGCCTGCAAGCAGCATATTGAAGACCGGTATCCTGCCGAGCTCGGACGGATCGACGATGGTCGGCTGCCAGGCGATGCGCCCCATGGCGATGATCAACGCAGCGACCATTGTCCACGGCAGGACCGGCCAATCGCGTGCACTCCCCATCGACAGATAGGCAATGCCGAGGACCGGCAGCAATATGGTGGGCACGGCATGATGCGCAAGCACATGCAGAGCGAAGACCATGGCCGCGAAGGAGGCGGCGGCGAGAATGTTGGTCGGCAGGTTCCAGCCGTCGCCCGAGCGGCGATATTGCCATTCGGCAAGCGCCATCAGCGCGATACCCAGGCCGAGGCCATAGAGACCATGCAGCCAGTCGAGCGTCCAGTTGCCGAAATTGACGAAACTGATTGCGGCGATCGCCAGCGGTACGACGACCATGATCAGGCCCCAAAGCGCGGCAAAGGGTTTCTCGCCCTCTGCATACCGCTGAAGAAAGAAGGTGCCGATCAGCACGAAGATTGCTCCGAGGCCGAGCACTTCATAGAGAACTACGCTCTGCATCGCCGCCATCGCATCGACGATGCTGGGATCGAGGCCATAGATCCAGTTCGTCATGAGACCGCCGACGCCGACGACCGCGATAACGGCAGACAGGATCGCCGCCCAGGCCGCATGCAGCCGGCCCGCGCCGAAGGCGGCCACTACCGCGACGATCGCCGCGAACATGAACACGGCGTCGACGATGGGATAGCCATAGCGGAGGCTGTCGGCCAGCAAGGAGAGAGACACGACAAGGGCGCCGATCGTTGCCGTCAGTGTCATGCCCAGCGGCGGTCGGGCAAGGAAAGCGCCCCAGCCACCGGCGCTCCGAAGTTGGAGCGGATTGGTCTCCGGCCCGGTTGTCGCGTCATCTACCGCCTTCGCGGCAGCCTGGTAGCGCCCGGGCCAAAGGAAGATGGTGCCGCCGATCATGGCGAGCATCGAAAGCGTAACCGGCGTGAAATCGACGACCGAGCTGTAAGAGATGTAGAGCAGGGGCCAAAGGCTGAGCAGCGCATTGGCAAGCGACGGCGCAATCAGCCAGCGACGCAGCCGTGACGCAAGCAGCGTTGCGAGCCATGTCAGGACGAGGTAGCCGAAGAGGATCCAGGGTCGCGGTGCCGTCGATGCGATCAGGGCGGGGGTGACCATGGAGGCAAGCAGGCCGAGGCCCGCCAGCGCCTGTCCATGCAAGAGCGACAGGGCAAGAGTAGCAAGCGAGATCAGCGCGAGGAGAACGAAAGCCGTGGCAGGCCCGATGAAGCCGTAGATGCCATGCGCTGCGTAGGTCGAGCCGAATAGCGCGACGACGCCGGCGGCCGTCAGCACACCGGGAACCATCGCATTTTGAAAGGCACTGCCGGAAACAGGCGCCGAACGGCGGCGGATGACTTCGCCCGCGGCAACGAGGATCAGGCCGAAGATCGCCGCAAGCACCAGCCGGACGCCTGGGCTCAACAGACCGCTCTCGATCGAATATTTGACCATGAAGATGCCGCCGAGGGCCAGCGCGATGCCACCGACCCACACCGCCCAGCGTGCGCCGATCGTGCTTTCCAGGCTTTCTTTCGGCTTCATCACTGCCGGCGTTGCGATATCCGGGCCGCCATCGGTGAACATGTCAGCCGTGCCGCGTGCGGCGATATCAGCCTCTTCGATATCGACCCGAGAGGGGCCTGGGATTGCGGCTTCGGCTATCGGTGTCTCGTCGTCGTGCTCAGCGTGCAGCAGAGCATCACTCGTTTGCGGCCTTTCCGCGGGAATCGATTCGGCCATATCTGCCGGAAGCACCTTGCCCGCGATGACATTCTGCAGCTCTTGAACGCGAGCCTCCAGCCTTTTTATCCGCTGGTTGTATCCCCGCAGTATGAAAATGCCGGCGATCACGACGACAAGCGGCAGCAGTTCCATCAAGGCCTCTCCGTGAGCAATCGTCCGCACAATATACCAATTGGACTGAACGGTAAGGGTTAGCAGTCAAATTCGCCTATGATTCCAGTGGATTATACCGAGCAATACGGCAAAGCCGAGCCGACGAGGTATTAGCTGGTTCCGATTTACCTTTTGAAAATTATAGTTAATACTCATTAACAATTCGTATTTACTGATAGAGCGAAGCAGCTTATCAAGGGCTCATGGTCCAGTCCTGAATGTATTGAGGGCAAACGACGTCGCATGAGGCGGCTCCTTCCAAAGGAGATTTGAATGTCCCATGTATCTTCCATATCCAATAGCTCTTATCCCTATCGCGGCACGCTTTCGCGCCTCGATGCCAATGGGGACGGTCTGCTCAGCGGTCAGGAGCGTGAGGCTGGCGAGCGTCCCGGCATTCTCCAGGAGAATGCCGACAATAGCACTTCGGATAGTTCAAGCAGCGCCATGAGCGACCTGATGGCCAAGCTCATGCAATTGCCCAGCGCCGATGTCGCCTCCAGAGCCAAGCTGCCGGAACTCCATACGGATTTGTTCTCGCCGATGGATGCCTACAACAGCACCTACGGCCAGTACGACGTGGGTAGCATCGCGGCCTGACAATAGCTGGTTTCGTCGGATTGTTTCAGCGACCTGCCGGACGACGGTGGGTCGCTTTATCTGTTTGATGCAATTCATTTTCCTCTCGGCGGAACACTCATGCCCGCAATGCGTTGGACAGTGATCACCAAAGAGGGAGTACCGTTCCATGAGGCGGACGATGATGATGGCTGCAATTCTTGCTCTAGCTGCGGCCATGCCTGCGGCGGCTCAAGACCAGAGGACGGCGACCGCCGATTTCGTCGGGCTTGACGGCAAGCAGGCAGGGCGGGCGACCCTGACCGAGGGCAAGTCGGGCGTGCTGATCGAGATGGAAGTCTCGGGTCTGCCGGCCAATCGCTGGGTCGCGTTTCATATCCACGAAAGCAGCCGGTGCGACCATACGCATGGCTTCGAATCCGCCGGCGGGCATTTCAATCCGACGAAGGCTGAGCACGGCTTTCTCGCCGCAAAGGGACCGCATGCGGGCGACATGCCCAACCAGTATGTCGATCAGGATGGAAAGCTGCGGGCCCAGGTATTCAACGGCTTGGTATCGCTCAACGGCAAGAACGGTATCCGTGGCCGCACGCTGATGATCCATGAAGAATCGGATGATTATCGCAGCCAGCCGGTCGGCGGCGCCGGCAAGCGTCTGGCGTGTGCGGTCATCCAGTAGGCCCAACCAACAGGCGATTCGAATCCTTGCGCGAGGCTGTGCCAAGTGCCGGTTGTTTCCGCGCAGTGGGCGCCCACCAGCAATGGGATTCGATGCCTGTCAATTATGGTTAATGATGAATTAACACCCATCTATCTCAGCCCGGCCAAATCGACCTATTCTCGCGGCAGATGACTAAGCGTGTCGGGGGGCAGTCGAACACGCCAATGGCGTTTGCTTAGGAGATTTGGATGAGTGGCGTTTCTTCAATTGGAAGCAGCATGACGGCTGCCTCGTACAGTCCGCTTGACAAGAACCAGGACGGCGTTGTGGATGCTCAGGAATTGCAGCAGGCCGCTCAATCGGGCCTTCTGTCGGCAAGCCTTCTCAAGGATGAGGACAGTGACAGCAGCAGCGATCCAAGCGCCACGGACATTTTCTCCGGCAACCTGGCGTCGATGCTGCTGCAGATGCAGCAAGCCGGCCAATCGGGCTCTTCGACGTCGAGCAGCTCTACGGATCAGTCGCCGATGGATCAACTATTCGCCCGCCTCGATACCAATCAGGATGGCAAGATCACGCAGAGTGAGTTCGTCGCCGGACGGCCGAAGGACATGAGCGAAAGCGATGCGGAGAACCTCTTCAAGAGCATCGATAGGCAAAACTCCGGCTCGCTGACCAAGGATCAGTTCGCGGGGGGTCTCGATGCGCTCAAATCATCGGACGCCTCTGCCGCCGACATGCTGTCTTTGGAACCATCGTCGGATAGCAGCAATGCGAATTCGGATACGGCAGCCCAGAACCAAGCGCTGGACGTTTTGCTGAGCGAAATGCAGAATCCGTCGGCCCTCTATCAGAATACCTATGGTCAGTACGACCCTGAGCAGTCGGGCGGCGTCTCCGCCTGACCCGCGGGCAACCGATTGTCGTGAAACGAACGGAGGCTGCACAAACCGGCCTCCGTTTTGTTTATGGCGTATTGCTCAGTTCTGCCAATGGCAGCACGAATGGCGCATTGCCGTCAGCATCCGCACCACGGCCGATCTCTTTGAGCGCCGCGACAAGCCGGCCATTGCGTCCAAGCATGTCATCTCCGATCGCGATCAGCCGGGTATTTGGCGTTGCGAAGGGGGAAGCCGCGCGCAGGCGGCGAACGAGGGCTAGGTCATCCTGTTCCGGATGAACGGCAAGAGCAGCGATCAGTGCTGCGGCCGGCGAGCGCGAAACCCCCATCCAGCAATGGATCAGCAGAGGCGATGTACGATCCCACTGCGTCGCAAAATTGATGATCGCGCGGACATGCGTCTCCTGGGGAGCGATGAGATCGCCGGTGCCTGCAAAGCTGATGTCGTTCATGCTGAGCAGCAGGTGCCGGTCCGCCTTGATGACGGCAGGTCGATGAAAAGCCTGCTCCTTGGCCATCAGGCTGATCATTTCGCGTGCACCATGGCGAACGGCCATCTCGGCGATGCGCGCCAGTGGCGATATCACGATATCAGTCACGCACCGACCCTCATTGCCGCACGCTCGGCCTCGATCTCCTCGAAGCGCTGTAGGAACAATCGCTGCGCCTCGACCGCCGGCACGGGATCGATCGGCAGCATCTCCCGGGTGATGTCGCGGGGCTGGCCGAAGAATTTGCGTCCTTCTTCCGGCGTGAAGCCGGCAAGCAACGTCGCCTCGAAATAGGCAGAGACCGTATCTGCCTTCTTGATCCTGTCCTTTAATTGCGGCGCGCAATGCGGCGGCAGGGCAAAGCGACGATAGATCGCTGCTTCGAGCCGCTTCTCCACCTCTTTATAGCCACCACCGACGACGGACTTGAACGGCGAAATCATGTCGCCGATCACATATTCCGGCGCATCATGCAGCAGCGCGGCGAGCCACTCATCCGGGCTGGACGGATTGAGATGGCGAAAGATAGCCTCCACGACAAGGCTATGCTGCGCGACGGAGAAGGCGTGATCGCCCGAGGTTTGACCATTCCAGCGCGCGACGCGGGCAAGCCCGTGCGCGATGTCGCCGATCTCGACGTCGAGCGGCGATGGGTCCAGCAGATCGAGCCTGCGCCCGGACAACATGCGCTGCCAGGCGCGCGGCGTCTTGGCCGAGTTCATGCCGAAGCCTCATCGGCGGGGGCGGGGAAGGTGAGGCCGGACCATGCGGGCAGCGACACCGAGACCTCGACCCCGCCAGCCAGGATCGGCGTTCCCGTCGCAATGGCTTCGCCTGCGCGATCGATACGGATAACGGCAAGGCCCTTGCGGCCGGCGGTCGATCCCAGCGACCCCATCGGCTTGCCGCCGGCGGTCAGCTCGGTCCCGGAAACGGGCAGATCCGCGGTGCCATCGACGATGACGACGCGCCTGCGCGCCGTGCCGCGATGATGCATGCGGGAAACCACTTCCTGGCCGATATAGCAGCCCTTGCGGAAGCCCAGCCCGCCGTTGAGATCCATCATCACATCATGCGGAAATGCATCCTGCAGCACGAAATCGCGGCCGGAAATGGCGACGCCGTTGGCAATACGCAGTTCGTCGTAAAGCGCTTCTGCATCTTGACCATGTTGGCCAGGCGTGCGCGTCAGCGCGATGTCGGCCTTGAGGAAACGGCTGTCGCGTGGGCCTTCGCCCACTTCGTCGGCCCATGCCACCGTAACGCCCTGAACATCCTCGACGCTAAAGTCGACCTTGGCGCGCAGCCGATACATGGTCAGGCGCTTCAACAGGCCATCTTGCAGTGTCGCATCGGTCTCGATCAGAAAGCCCGGGTCGTCTCGCCGGATCATGAAGTCAAACAGGATCTTGCCCTGCGGCGTCAGCAATGCACCGGGGCGCACTTGGTCCGTCTCGAGCGAGACGAGGTCGGTGGTGATAAGATTGTGCAGAAACGCCTCCGCTTCCGCGCCGGCAATGCGGATGAAGGAGCGATTTTTCAGGAATACGGCTGGCATGTTGGATCCGCTGATTTGGCTTAAAGCGCGCCGCGATCTTCCAGATTCGCTACGTGCGCTTTAAGCTCTTGATTTTGCGCATGTCGTTGCCGCAAAACCGCTGCGCACTTTTGCGCGACATGCTTCATCATCAAGAGGTAGGGCCTGCGGCGCAGAACCGCAAGTTCCCCGGCTGGATCATTCGCCCGAGGTAAAGAATTTCCATCGGCCGTCCGGTGTGATGCCGACGCGATAAAAATTATAGCCGCCAAATTCCAGCATGTCGGCATAATCGCCCGCCGTCACGATGCGCATCAGGTCGACCTTCTCCGGCGTGGAGAGCGTCTTGATGTCCTTCTGGGCGAAATAGGGCCAGACATACATTTCGTCTGGCGTGCCCTGGCCGACATGGGCAAAGCCCGTCGACATGATATCGAGCAGGATGGACAGGATTTCGATGCCGTCCGGATCGCCCGAGAGATCATGGAGGGTCTTGATCGGATCCTCACCGGGGTCGTCGGCGGTGACCTGAGTCTGCTTCAGGCCGGCACCGACGTTCATCAGCGGACGTAGGCGCTCGAGATCGCCCGAAGCCGCAGCCTCGACGATCGCCGCGCGGAGCTTCTTGACCGGCTCCGGCGCCTTGTCGATGTCGAAGAGGAATTCGACCGATTTGTTTGCACTCGACGCATCGCCACCGTTCTGGCTGGCTTGCTTGTTGATCAGCGGATCCGGCATCGGCAGCGCGTTGTTGGCAGGCGCTTCCAGCGCCTGCTCGACAGGCTTGGCGTTCTTTTGCTGGCCGGATGTACCGGCGGCGCCCGGCAGCTGCGCCGGAGGATTGAGCTCGGAGAAGGCGAGGGCTGGCAGCGGCAAGGCGGTGCCGCTCAAAAGCAGAGCTGCAGCGGCAAGCGAGGCAATGGAACAGCGGAACTCATTGCCTGGGAAGATACGCATGAGCAATCTCTGTTTTCTATTGCAGGGTTCGGGTCGGAGAAAACTCGCCGGCGAGCATGCGTTCGCGAAGCGATTCAAGCAAGGCTTCCGCTCCCTGTTCGCCTCGATTGCGAATCGTCTCGCGAATCGCGTGAGCAATCGCAGCATCGGCAATGATTTCGGGCTCGATACCATCAGCCATGCCGTCGGCCCAAGCTTCGTTCTGGTATTCCAGCGCTGCCTGCATCTTTTCATGGACGATCATGTCGTCGATTTCATTCAGGCTGGTTTCCATTGCTTCTTTCCTCGAGACGTTCATGTCCTTACCACTTGCTTAACAACTTTATCAGCCTTTTCCTAAAACGACACGGCTCGGTACGAAAAGGGGTTAATAAACCGTTAATTTCCAAAGCGCGCGGTGATTTCTGTAGCCAGTGTTGCACCTTCGTTACGGTATCGCTCTTCGGCGACGAGAGCCTGACGCGTGCAATTTGCATAAACCGACGCAAACGACCTATACCCACGGTTGAACGCGGCGGTCAGCTTCTCCTTGCGCTTCGGCTCGCCCTTCGTCTCGGTGTCGAGCAATTGCTGCATATCGCCGCGCCATCCGTCCTCCCGCGCCGGGCTGCAGAGATTGCGCAGATAATCGATCGAGCCCAGAATTTCGGCGAGGCGTGAAAGCCTCTCATCATAAGGCGTCGGTCGTTCGGCGTCCGTGGTGCTGGGCGTCTGTACTTGCACTGTGGTCGCAGCCGGCTGTGCGACCGCCGGAAAAGCGGTGGCCAGCGCGATGCAAGTCAGAAGCGGTCGGCCTAGGTGGTTATGAATCATGTAACCATGTTGACCGGACAAGCATGACGGGAACAAGGCACCAGGCCTGCTTTTCACCTCGTTATTGTCCGGTATCGTTAATATGGCCGCCCGGCCGCCGTTCAGGCGGCGGCAATTCTCTCCACGCATTCGAGTACGCTGGCTGGCACGGGCAGGGCGCGAATCTCCTCCAGCGAATACCAGCCGATCTCGGCGGCATCGTCGGCCGCCACCGCGACAGCGTCCCTTTCGGCGTCGACCAGGAAGACCGAGAGCAGGAAATGGCTCGTGAGTGTTCCATCTGCTGCATGGGACCGCAAATCATAGGTCTCGAACAGGCGCGGATTGCGCGCCCTTATGCCGGTTTCTTCCTCGAATTCTCGAAGTGCCGCTTCCGCAGGCGTTTCGCCCGCTTCCGCCCTGCCGCCCGGAAAAGCATACATGTCGGCCGATGGCGGATTGCTGCGCAAGACCAATAGAAAGCGGCCATCGCGTTCGAGAATGGCGGAGGAGGCGGGGCGGGGAATGGAATTCATCGGTCGTTTCGCATTCGCATGATGAGACTGGAAGGTAATGACATGAAGCCATCGGTTCACGATCTCTACAGGAAACGACCCTTGCTGTCCTCCGGGAAAGCCCCTTAACTCGCTGCCGACGGAACGGCGATTCGTATGCGCCGAATGGGCGGGCGCCTGGATGATCTACGGACTATATGCTCTTGCGGCCCTGGCCGAAATTGCCGGCTGCTTCGCCTTCTGGGCCTGGCTCCGACTGGCAAAGCCGATCTGGTGGCTGGCGCCCGGCCTGATCTCACTGGCGCTCTTTGCATGGCTGCTGGCACTGGTGCCGAGCGAGGCGGCCGGGCGCACGTTTGCTGCCTATGGCGGCGTCTATATCGTTGCCTCGATCCTCTGGCTCTGGCTGGCGGAAGGGCGATTGCCGGATCGTTGGGATATCTCCGGCGCCGCCATCTGCCTGGTTGGAGCGGCCGTCATTCTCTTTGGCCCACGCGGCTGAGCTTCCGCTTGACCCGGCGCTTTACCGGTGCAAAACAAGCCCCATGTGTGGACGCTTTGCTCTGACATCGACGGCGGACTATGTGGGAGAAGCACTCGGCGTCCTGCTGCGTGACGGCTTTCCCGCGCGCTATAATATCGCACCGACGCAGCCGATCCTTGTTGTCATATCCGGCGACCGGCAGCAGCCCGGCAGTAACCTGCCGGATCGCCGCGCCCTTCTGGTGCGTTGGGGCTTCACGCCGTCCTGGGTGAAGGATCCGAAGGAGTTTCCGCTTCTGATCAATGCGCGTGCCGAAACGGCGATCGGCAAGGCGTCCTTCCGCGCCGCCATGCGCCACCGCCGCATTCTTATTCCGGCATCAGGCTTTTACGAATGGCACAGGCCATCGAAAGAAAGCGGCGAGAAGCCGCAGGCCTATTGGATCCGTCCGCGTCGAGGCGGCGTCATCGCCTTTGCCGGACTGATGGAGACCTGGTCGTCGGCAGACGGTTCTGAAGTCGATACGGGGGCGATCCTGACGACTGCGGCAAATAGCGCGATCCGATCCATTCACGATCGCATGCCAGTCGTCATCCAGCCGGAAGATTTTGCGCGCTGGCTCGATTGCAAGACCCAGGAGCCGCGCGAGGTCCTCGATCTGATGGCACCGGTACAGGAAGATTTTTTCGAGGCGATCCCGGTCTCGGATCGCGTTAACAAGGTCGCTAACATGGGGCCGGATCTGCAGACACCGGTAGCGATCGAGCCTCTCAGGAAACCGTCGAAGAAAGCAGAACCAGACGACGGCCAGCTAAGCCTTCTCTGAGCAACCGCCATCCGGCGGCCGGCATCGATGCGATTGTGGGCGCCTCAGCTGCCGTACAGCCGGCCAGCGCCCTCGGATTTAGGCGAGTTTCTTCTTGAGCGGCGGCTTGGACTTCAGCATCAGATGAGCCGCCAGAACGGCTTTCAGGCCCAGAGGGCGATAGTGTTTGCTGGGGTCGATTTTTGCCTGCGGTTGTGCCGCCGTTTCTTTCTTCTGCGTCATGATTTACTCCTCACCATGCTCCTGCGGGAGCACTTTTCGATTCACTGTCGAACAGTGCTTTTTGTCGTAAATCATGACAAATCGAAGGCGTTTTCCAATCAGCTTTTGTAAACAACGACCATATTTCGAGAGATTAGCACCGAAACCTCGTGTAGAATACGCACTGCCGCAACGTTTGAATCTGCTAAAAAATCCGGGCGGAAGCGGCTTGTCATTCGGCCGACAGCTCATCGTCATGTCCCTAATTGATAAGGGAGACTTACAGACTTGCGGTTGCAGCGGGACGATGCAGCCGGGAGCCTGTCGAATAGCACGAGATAAGCCGGCCTTAGATGTGCCGACCGATGTCGTCGTTGGAATCGTCGACATTGGGGTCGGCAGGGCCGTTGATGGTGTAGGTGCCATATTTCTTCGCCCAGGAGCGTGCGCCGAACGGCAGGGACAAAAGATAGGCGGCGACGGTCACGACCATGACATGCCAGGTGTAGCTCATCAGCAGCGCGACATAGACGACGACGCCAAGCATGATGGGCAGAACCAGGTCGCGCCGTACACCGTTGCCTTCCGATTTGCCGGACCAGACGGGGAGGCGGCTCACCAGCAGAAAGCCGATAAGAACCGTGTAGGCGGCACCCCAATAGGCGAAGGTGCGGTCCGGCGTCAGCCCGAGAAAGCCGAGATAGACCGGCAGCAGCACCAGCATGGCACCGGCTGGCGCCGGCACGCCGACGAAATATTCCGACTGCCAGGAAGCCTTGTGCTCCCGCTCGGCCATGACGTTGAAGCGGGCGAGCCGCAGGCCAGCCGCGATCGTGTAGATCAATGCGGCAATCCATCCGAGCGAGCGGGCCTGGTCGAGCAGGAAGACGTAGACCACCAGCGCCGGAGCGACACCGAAATTGACGATATCGGCGAGCGAATCCATCTGCGCGCCGAATTTCGAGGTGGCCTTCATCAGCCGCGCGACGCGCCCGTCGATGCCGTCGAGGAAGGCTGCGACGAGCACGGCCGCGACGGCAAGCTCGTAGCGGCTTTCGAAAGCGAGGCGAATACCCGTCAATCCCGCGCAGATCGCCAGCACGGTGATCATGTTCGGCACGATCAGCCGCAGCGGGATTTCCCGGAGGCGCGGCCCGCGCGCTTCGTCATTGGGTCCATGCGGCTCGAAAGGCGGAAAAGGCGTCTTCATCTCGCTCGTGTTCCTAGGGGTCAGCTGCGGCGGCTAACGGTTGGGCCCTTTGCCGAGCCGAATTCGGCAATGACGGTTTCGCCGGCGATCGCGCGCTGGCCGATGGTAACGCGCGGCGACGCGCCTTCCGGCAGGAAGATATCGAGGCGCGAGCCGAAGCGGATCAGGCCGATGCGCTCGCCGGCGTCAAGCGGCTCGTTCGGGTTGACGAAGCAGAGGATGCGGCGCGCGACGAGCCCGGCGATCTGCACAACGCCGATCTCGCCATGCTTCGTCTCGATGACGAGGCCGTTGCGCTCGTTCTGCTCGCTGGCCTTGTCCAGCTCCGCATTGAGGAAGCTGCCCTGGCGGTAGGCGATGTTGGTGATGCGTCCGCGCATCGGCGAGCGGTTCACATGGCAATCGAACACGTTCATGAAAACCGAGATGCGCAGCATCGGCTGGCTGCCGAGGTTGAGCTCCGCCGGCGGCGTGACCATCTGCACGCCGGAAACCTTGCCGTCGGCCGGCGAGATCGCCAGATCATCGTCTTGCGGCGTCATGCGCTCGGGATCGCGGAAGAAATAGGCACACCAGAGTGTGAGGATCAGGCCGATCCAGAAGAGCGGCTTGAAGATCCAGCCGAGCACCAGCGAAGCGACGAAGAAACCTGCGACGAAGGGATAGCCTTCCTTATGCACTGGAACGATGACGTTGCGCACGCTGTTGAACAAGCTCATCTACAGCCTACTCCGTTAGGGCATTCTCGCGAAAACCGAACCTCGGTTGCCGAGCGAGACGCTGCCAATCAAAAGATGAGAACAAGATAAGCGGTCTTGCTCTGATTACCAGACGAGCGTGACTACAGGCAAACGCCGTCATGGGCAATGCTCTCGCATGCTCGCCCCCAGCGCAATCCGCGCAGGCACAGGATGTCAACGATCTTCGGTTTTCAGAGGCGTAGTCCACCGGAATTCCGGCAGGGTGCAACAGAAAGGCCGCCGATGAGGCGGCGGCCTTTCATATTCCGCAATAACCGGATGGAATCAGAGACCGAGGGCGGCGCGCAATTCAGCCTTGGCGCCTTCGTATTCGGTCTTGTAGTCGTCATGCGTGGTGATGGTTTCAGCGATGACCATGCCGGCGATGCGACCGGCTTCGATGTCGGATGCATAGTGGATGCCGCCGACGATACGGTTATGGCCGTATTCCCATGCGCGAGCCATGATGGCGGTACGCTTCTCCGGCACCATGTTCGCCAACACGACGCCCATCAGCGTGCCGACCGTGGTGTGGCCGGACGGGTACGAGCCGGACTTGGAGAGCGGAACGATCGGCTTTACGAGATCACTGTAGAGATGCGGACGCGGGCGCTTCCAGACATCCTTGGCCGGATCGACTACTGCGCCTTCGGTCTCGACGACGCGATCGAAGAATGCCGAGAACTTCGGCAGGCTTTCCTTGGTGAACTTTGGATTGTCGATGACATCGGAGAAGCGCCAGACATTCTCTTCCGCATCGGCAACGGCGCGTGCCGCCATTTCCGGGGTGCGGGTGACCTGGATCGTCAGGATTTCGCCCAGCTCGGCCTTCATCTGCGCCGAATCATTGGCGGGCGGCGGCGGCAGCAGATTGAGGAGATTGATCTCCTTGGAGTCGCTGAAGGGCTTGGCATCCTCGGCGAAAACCGGCGAGGCGAGGCCGACGACGAGCAATAGGCTTAAAGCTTTGGCAAAAGTGCGCATTTCGGGGCTCCCTTTTAAGTGAAACCCGTACCTATCAAGCTGTTATCTCAAGCTCGTGACAGTTGAAGTGCACAACGCTTCTGCGCAACATCTGCCCGCAAGAACCGTGCACGGCGTCGAAAATGCCGCCGCTGCTCAGTTTGCGGGCGCCAGCCGGTTGACCACGCCGAGATCGTCGTTTTCGCGTACCTGCTTCAGATGCTCTTCGGCCTGCGTTGCCTCACGCTGACGGTTCCACATGGATGCGTAAAGCCCGTTCTGCGCAAGCAGGTTCGCATGCGTGCCGCGTTCGGCGATCACGCCGCTTTTCAGCACGATGATCTCGTCGGCGCCGATCACGGTCGAAAGGCGATGGGCGATGACCAGCGTCGTGCGGTTCTTGGAAACGATGTCGAGAGCCGCCTGTATTTCGCGCTCGGTTGTCGTGTCCAGTGCCGATGTCGCCTCGTCGAGGATCAGCACCGGCGGAGCTTTCAGAACGGTTCGGGCGATCGCGACGCGCTGCTTCTCACCGCCTGACAGCTTGAGGCCACGCTCCCCGACTTTCGTTTCGAAACCCTCGGGCAGATGGCGGATGAACTCGCTGATCTGCGCGATCTCGGCTGCGGCCGTTACCTCGCCCTCGCTCGCGCCCGGCCGGCCGTAGCGGATATTGTAGGCGATGGTGTCGTTGAAGAGCACAGTATCCTGCGGCACCATGCCGATCACCTTGCGCAGACTTTTCTGCGTCACTGTGCGCAGATCCTGATCGTCGATGGTAATCGTGCCGCTCTGCACGTCGTAGAAGCGATAGAGGAGGCGCGAGAGGGTCGATTTTCCCGCCCCCGACGGGCCTACGACGGCAACCGTCTTACCGGCTGGGACTTCGAAGGAAATGCCCTTCAGGATCGGCCGGGCCGGATCATAGGCGAAGTGCACGTCCTTGAAAGAAATGGCGCCGTTGCCGATGACAAGTTGCTTGGCGTCGGGTGCGTCGACCACTTCGGGCTTCACTTCCAGCAGGTCGAACATCTCTTCGATATCAGTCAGGCCCTGGCGGATTTCGCGGTAGACGAAACCGATGAAGTTCAGTGGTACGGAGAGCTGCAGCAGCATGGCATTGATGAAGACGAAGTCGCCGACGGTCTGGTGACCGTTGAGGACGGACCAGCCGGAGATGACCAGCATGACTGTGGTGCCGAGGCCGAAGATCACGCCCTGGCCGAAGTTCAGCCAGCCGAGCGAGGTCCAGACGCTGGTGGCGGCCTTCTCATAGCGCGCCATCGATTGATCGAAGCGCTTGGCTTCCATCTCTTCATTGCCGAAATATTTGACCGTCTCGAAGTTCAGGAGCGAATCGATCGCCTTGGTATTGGCGTCGGTGTCGCTGTTGTTCATCGTGCGGCGGATGGAAATGCGCCAGTCGCTCGCCTTCACGGTGAACCAGATGTAGAGCCAGACCGTGACGGCCGTCACTGCGAGGTAGGAGAAGCCATAGCCGCGCCAGAAGATGATGGCGGTCAGCAGGAATTCGATGAAGGTCGGAAAGGTGTTGAGGATGGTGAAGCGGACGATCGTCTCGATGCCCTTGGTGCCGCGCTCGATGATGCGCGAGAGGCCGCCGGTCTTGCGCTCCAGATGGAAGCGCAGGGACAGTTCGTGCATGTGCACGAAGGTCCGATAGGCGAGCTGGCGAACCGCGTGCTGGCCGACACTTGCAAAGAGCGCATCGCGAAGCTGGTTGAGGCCGAGCTGGATCAGGCGGGTGAGGTTCGTGGCGACGATCAAGGCGATGGCGCCGACCATGAAGGCCGGCAGGATGCCCTGCATGTCGAGCTTGCCGTTCAGCGCGTCGACGGACCATTTGAAGAAATAGGGGACCAGAAGCAGGAAGAATTTCGAGACCAGCAGGAAGACGGTCGCCCAGACGACCCGCATCTTCAGGTCCATACGGCCGGCGGGCCACATATACGGCCAGAGATTGACGATCGTGTTCAAGGGATTGCTGGAATCCGCCGATATGGTTTTCTTGGGCTCTGCCATGTCCGTCTCCGGCGAATAATAGAGGCAGCCGGGCGTTGACACCCGCTGGGTTGGTCCGGCTGGAAAAGCCTCCACGCATAGAGGTACGGCCGTTGCGTGAAGGCGATGAGGGTTGTGCGACGCTTATACTATTTTTATCCCGCATAAAAGCATCGGCCAGGCGTTGGTCGCGCCCGGCCGGTGCATAATCTTATCGAGGAATGGTGTGCAGCCTAGAGGTGTTCGCCCGAAAGCCGCTTGCGGTGCAGCTCCTCGGCATTCGGCAGCGCGTCCTTTGGCAGGCCGAACACCTGTCCAGGCAGGATTCGGTCCGGATTGTTGATCTTGTCCTCGTTGGCAAGATAGATCGTCGTGTAGCGCACGCCGGCGCCATAGATGCGGCGTGAAATCTGCCAGAGCGTATCGCCGCGACGGATGATCACCGCATTGGCATCCCGCGCCAGCGGCGCCTGCTCCAGCGTCTTCGGGGCGTTATCCTTGGACGAGACCTCCGTGTTCGGCTGTGCTGGCGCGGTGACCGCCGCGATCAATTCTTCGAGGCCAGGCAGTGCAGCTCCGACCGATTTTGCATCCCTCGGCAGAGCCTGCAGCGCGCTCAGCGCCTTGGCGGCAGCCCTTCCGGCGTCGGCCGCGGCCTTCTTCAGCTCGGCAGTCGCATTGATCGACGGGCGGAACTCCGAAAGCGATTTCAGCGCGATTTCGGTGCCGGACCGGGCGGCGGCAAGCTGTTCCGCATTCGGCTGTTTGCCGTCGGTGAAGAGACCCTTCAGCAGCGCGAAGGCCCTGCCGGCACTTTCCCTCAGCTTGGCAAGTTCGCCTTCGTCCAGCGGCACCATGTTCGCTGATGCCGATTGCGTTTGCGCGTTGGCGGCCGGCGTCTGCGCGGCAACCGTCACCTGGTTGCCCTCCGGACGCGTGAAGTTGACGTTGGCGCGCACGATGACCTTTCCTGCATCATCGAGCACGTCGACGCGGATCTTGTGGTCGCCAACGCTGAGAGGCATCACGCCGTCGACGACGAAATGGCCGTCTGCGCCGGCAGCGGCCTCACCGATCAGCTTGTCGTCGGCATAGCCGCGTACAGTGGCATTCGGCCTCGTGGTGCCGGCGACGAAGATATGGTCTCCTTCGATTTCAACGGCATTGACCATGACTTCCGGCTGTTCGTCCGTCTTCGTAGTGACGGCAGGGTTTGCGGATGCAACGACTGAACCCTGTTGCTGCGTCTTGGCGTCGGAGGCCGATGCAGCATTGCCCTGAGCGTTGGCTGCCGGTGCGTTCTCTTCAGCGGAGGTTACGCGGCTCTGCTTGGCCGAGGGCGCGGCAATGATGCGGCTCGCAGCGCCCGGCTTCGAGACCATGGCAAGAAGCTGTGTGGAATCGTCTTTCGGCACCGAGATGGTGGCGACATCCTCGGAGTTGACGACCTTGCCGTCCTTGCCGGTGGCGCGCAGCACCAGCTCATGATCGCCGGGCGGCAAAGGGTTGTCGAGCACGGCAGCGAAGTCGCCGCTGGGGCCGACCTTGATCGTGGTAACGACCTTTTCGCCGTCGACGATCTCAAGCTTGGCATTCGGTTCGGCCGTGCCGGCAATCACGGTGGAGCCGTTCGGTTCCACGCGCAGCACGTCAAATGAAGGGATGGAAGACCTTGCTGCCGCGGTCTGCGGTGCCGTTTGGCCGGTCAGCGCCGCCAATGCCTTGTCGATCGCGCTGCTTGCGTCGGCTGCGTTGTCGGGCAGGGATTGAACAATGGCAAGCGCCTTGCCTGCGCCGTCCTGCACCTTCTTCACGAGGCCCGTTGCCGTGGCATCGGTTCCCTCGGGAAGCGCAAAGGCGGCGATCGATTGCAGTGCCGTGATCGCCTTCGTCTTCGCGGCCGCGAAAACATCCTGGCTCGGCGTGCTGCCATCCTTGAACAGCGCCTTGAGATCGACGAGCGATGTTGCCGCCGCGCCGGTCAGATCGGTCAGCTTCTTGGCAAGATCAGCGGTATTGACCGCATTCGATACGGCATTCTGCGTTGCCTGGGTCGACTTCTGCGCCGTCTCGCCAGCCTTCTGCGCATTCTCCTCGATGGTGTTTTTCACCGTATTGCCGGCTTGATTGACGACATCGCCGATCGGGTTCTTGCTGCCGTTGATGCGCGGCATCACGAAAAAGACCATCAACACGGTGGCAATTACCAACACCAACAGAGCCAGCCAACCGGCACGGTTCTTCATCATCATTCATCTCCACGCGGCGCAGTCGTCGCAACTCCTGAAATTGCTAGCGATTTCGCCTGCTTTTACAAGCTTTCTCAGCCATTTTCGCATGTTCGGGCACAAGTTTTCCTTCGAAAATTCTTGACTGAGCATCTGCAGCATAGTTGTTTGCTTTCATGACTGACGATTCTGCGCCAATTCGATCCATCTGCGTTTATTGCGGCTCAAGGCCGGGGCGCGATTCTTCCTACATGGCTGCCGGCCGCGAGCTGGGCAAAAGCATAGCCGAGAACGGCTTGCGCCTGATCTATGGCGGCGGGACCAAGGGCATCATGGGCGCTGTCGCAAGCGGCGTGCTCTCACATGGCGGCCAGGTCACCGGCATCATCCCGGAGTTTCTCGTCGATATGGAAGCGACGCGCCATTCGCTCGGTCAATTGGACGAGCTCATCATAACGCCTGATATGCATGCGCGCAAACACGGCATGTTCGAGCGCGCAGATGCTTTCGTGGCGATGCCGGGCGGCATCGGCACGCTGGAGGAGATCGTCGAGATCATGACCTGGGGTCAACTCGGCCGTCATGAGAAGCCGATGGTCTTCGCCAATATCAACGGCTTCTGGGACCCGATGATGGAACTCATCCGTCACATGACGGAAGAGGGCTTTGTTCACACGGCCCATCGCGTCCAGCCGCTGGTCATCGACAAGGTGGACGATATCATCCCGGCCATCCGCAAGCACGCCGCTGAGGCGCGCGGCGACCGCGGCGGCGAAGAAGCCGTCATTTCCAAACTCTGATTAATACATGTCGCGCAGAACCGTGCAGCGGTCTTGCGATAACGACATGTGCAGAACTAAACAGCCGAGCGCGCGAAGCGACTCTGAAAGATCGCGATGCGCTTTAGCGATTTGATAACCATATCGGTCCGTTAGCGGTCTTTGCTCTGACGCAGCATCGACCAGCTGTAGAGCACGAGCCCGGCCCAGATCAGCGAAAAAGCGATCATCTGCGTCGATCCGAAGGGTTCCTTGAACAGGAAGACGGCAATCAGGAAGACCATCGTCGGCACGATGTACTGCATGATGCCGATGGTCGACAATCTGAGGAGCTTTGCGCCGTTCGCAAAAATCATCAGCGGCAGCGCCGTCACCAGCCCGCAGCCAAGGAGAAGGGCGGTATCCGACAGGCCGGTCTGATACAGATGGCCTTCGCCGCGCATCTCCAGGTAGATGATATAGAGCGTTGCGGGAATGCAGAGCAGCAGCACCTCGATGAAGAAGCCCTGATTGGCGCCGACGGGCAGTGTCTTGCGGAAAAAGGCGTAGAAGCCCCAGGAGAAGGTCAGCGACAGCGCGACCCAGGGCAGGGTGCCGGCTTTGATGGTCAGGATGACGACCGCAACCGCGGCAAGGCCGATCGCGACGATCTGCACCGGCGCCAGTCTTTCCTTCAGGAGTAGGGCGCCGAGCGCGATGCTGAACAGCGGATTGATGAAGTAGCCGAGCGCCGCATCCAGTGAATGTCCGGCGCCGATCGCCCAGACATAGGTTCCCCAATTGATCGTGACGAGCGTCGCGGTCAGCGACGCCATGGCAATCGTGCGCGGATTGCGAAACGCCGCCCTCACGTCACGCATGCCGCCAAGGGCCAGCAGCACGGCGCCGGCAACCGGGACGGACCAGAAGATGCGGTGAGCGATGACTTCCATGGCCGGAATATGCGCCAGGGCTTTCATGTAGAGCGGCAGGATACCCCAGAAGAGGTAGGCCGTCATCGCGTAGCCGAAGCCACGGATGCCGTCGTTGTTCTTGATTTCCGGTGTGACCGCATCGGTGGCCATGAATTTTCCCGTCATTCCTTGTTATTTGAGACGGGATTACTCCAACGCGCGTCGCATGGCCAATTCATTTCCTTGACGGCATCGTCAAGCTTTTTGATAGCCGGCGGATCACTCCGCCGCGATCTTGCCCGCCATATGCCGGTTCTTCATCAGCTTGTAGATGACGGAATCCATCAGCGCCTGGAACGACGCATCGATGATGTTTTCGGACACGCCGACCGTCCACCAGCGCACGCCGTCGCTATCGGTGGACTCGATAAGGACGCGGGTTATGGCCTCGGTGCCGCCGTTGAGGATGCGCACCTTGAAGTCGGCCAGTTCCAGATCGTCGATCTCGTGCTGGTACTTGCCGAAATTCTTGCGCAGCGCCAGGTCGAGCGCGTTGACCGGGCCATCCCCTTCGGCAACCGACATGATGGTCTGGCCGTCGATGATGATCTTGACCACCGCTTCCGAGACGATCTTCACCCGGCCATGGGAATCGAAGCGGCGCTCGACCATGACGCGGAAGCCGTCGATCGCAAAGAATTCGGGGATGGTGCCGAGCGTGCGGCGCGCCAGCAGCTCGAAGCTCGCATCCGCGCCTTCATAGGCATAGCCCGTCGCTTCGCGCTCCTTGACGATCTGGATGAGCTGATCGAGCTTGGGATCGTCCTTGCCGACCTCGATGCCGCGCCGCTTCAGCGCGTTGATGAAGTTCGACTTTCCGCCTTGGTCGGAAACCATGACCTTACGGAAATTACCGACGCTTTCCGGCGTCACATGCTCGTATGTGCGGGGGTCCTTGAGCAGCGCAGACGCATGAATGCCGGCCTTGGTCGCGAAGGCGGATGCGCCGACATAGGGCGCCTGGTGGTCGGGCGAGCGGTTCAGCAACTCGTCAAAGGCGTGCGAAAGGCCGGTCAAGCCCACCAGCCGCTCGGTATCGATCGTCGTTTCGAAGCGTTCGCTATAGGCCCGCTTCAACGCCAGCGTCGGGATCAGCGTGATCAGGTTGGCATTGCCGCAGCGTTCGCCGATGCCGTTCAGCGTGCCCTGGATCTGCCGCACGCCGGCTTCGACTGCGGCAAGCGAATTGGCAACCGCTTGGCCGGTGTCGTTATGGGCGTGGATGCCAAGACAGTGGCCGGGAACGCCGCAGGCGATGACGGCCTCGACGATGGCGCGGATTTCCGGCGGCTGCGTACCGCCATTGGTGTCGCAGAGCACGACCCAGCGCGCGCCCGCATCATAGGCCGTCTTGGCGCAGGCAAGCGCATAGGCCGGATTGGCCTTGTAGCCGTCGAAGAAGTGTTCGCAGTCGACCAGGGCTTCCTTGCCGGCGCCCACAGCCGCCTTGACGCTCTCGGCGATGCTTTCGAGATTCTCCTCGTTGGAGCAGCCGAGGGCGACCTTGACATGATAGTCCCAGCTTTTGGCCACGAAACAGATCGCGTCGGCCTTTGCCTGCAGCAGGCTGGCTAGACCGGGATCGTTGGAGGCAGAGACACCGGCGCGCTTGGTCATGCCGAAGGCGACGAAAGAGGCCGATTTCGTGCGCTTCTGTTCGAAGAAGGCCGTATCGGTCGGGTTGGCGCCGGGATAGCCGCCTTCGACGTAATCCAGGCCGAACTCGTCCAGCATGGTGGCGATGGCAATCTTGTCCTCGACCGAAAAATCGATGCCGGGCGTCTGCTGGCCGTCGCGGAGCGTCGTGTCGAAGAGATAGATTTTTTCGCGTGTCATACTGTTTCCTCCGGCGAACCGGCTTTTGATATTGAGGTGCCCGGCTCTAGGCTTTTCCTGCAAACTTGTAGGTCGCGCCGATGAGCCGATCCAGAATGCGGGGCTCCGAGTAGGCGTACTCCGCGCCTTCGATCAGGCGGCACTCCGTCTTCGGCCAGGCCCTGTGCAGTCCCCGGTCATATTTTCAGACCACCCGCCGGCCAGGCATCCGTGTCGTGATCGGGATGCTGGAAGGAAATGACCTGCTCCTGCCGGGCATAGAAATCCGGATCCTGAAGGACGGGCTTTTCGAAGATGGTCTCCACCCAGGGCAGGCGATTGGCATGGTTGACCTGGATCTGCGGGGCAAGATCGTCGCGCACGTCGAAGGCGCCGATGGCGATTTCAACGCCGCCCGGATGACGGTAGGTCAGCGGCGTGCCGCAATTCCTGCAGAAGCCGCGGTCGATATTGACGGAGGATTGGAAATAGGTCGGCTCGCCGCGCGTCCATTCCAGGCCTTCATCCGGCGCGGTCACCAGCGCGGAGAAGAAGCTGCCGAACTGTTTCTGGCACATGCGGCAATGGCAGATCGACGGACGTCCGAGTTGACCACGAATGCGGAACCGCACCGCGCCGCATTGGCATCCTCCGCTTCTGGTGATTTCACTCATGGCGCTTCTCCTCTGGCCAGCTTGAGGTATCGTGATCCGGATGCTGATACGACACAACTTCGAGCACGAAGGGTGCCTGCTCCGCATCTTCTTCCGTCCTGTGTCCCGGCAGCAGATGCAGTCGGTCGACGAAATCGATCTTGGCTTCCGTGCCATATTGCACGACGGGCGGCAGCTTCGAAGGGTCGTCGAAGGCGCCTGCCGCCACGGCAATGCCATCCGGCGCTTCATAGGTCAGCGGCGTTCCGCAATCTGCGCAAAAGCCGCGCTTCACATGGTTGGACGATTGAAACGTCTTCCTCTCGCCGCGTGTCCATGCAAGCGCGGCGCCGCGCGTCGAGACCAGCGGCGCATAATAGGCGCCGAAGGCCTTCTGGCACATGCGGCAATGACAGATCGACGCATCCTTCAATTCGCCCTGCACTTGGAAGCGAACCGCGCCGCACTGGCAGCCGCCGGTGTAAGTCAGGCTCACCGCTTGATCTCCCAGCTCGTCGTTCGCTCGCCCGTAGCCGGATCCTTGCCATCCTTCAACTGAATGCCTTCAGCCAAAAGTGCATCGCGAAGCTTGTCGGCTTCAGCGAAGTTCTTGGCTTTGAGTAACTCCAGACGTTGGCGCACCTTGGCATCGATCTCATTGACAACAGCTTCGTCGACCTCCGCCTTCTTCGGCAGCAGGCCGAGAAGGTTGGCGCTGGCGGCGAAGGTGGGAAGGAGGCTGGCGTCGGCGTTGGCCGCTTGCGCCAGTGCATGCAGTGCCTGAATGGCGGCAACGGTGTTCAGATCGTCCCCGAGGGCGGAAAGAACCGTCGGATCCGGCGAGGCATCGCTAACGTCAGCCGCGGGCCATTTGGCAATCAGCCGCTCCGCTTCCTCGAGGCGCTTCACCGAGAAGTCGATCGGCTCGCGATAATGCGTCATCAGCATGGCAAGCCGCAGCACTTCGCCCGGCCATGTTCGGCCACCGAGTTTGTCCGTCTGCAGCAGCTCGTAGATGGTGACGAAATTGCCTTCCGATTTCGACATCTTGCGGCCTTCGACCTGCACGAAGCCGTTATGCATCCAGATGTTCGCCATCGCATGCGTACCATATGCGCAACGTGACTGGGCGATTTCATTTTCATGGTGCGGGAAGATCAGATCCAGCCCGCCGCCATGAATATCGAAGACATCGCCGAGGTAGCGGCCGCTCATGGCCGAGCATTCTATATGCCAGCCCGGACGGCCGCGGCCCCAGGGGCTTTCCCAGCCGGGTTCGTTCTCGTCGGACAGCTTCCACAGCACGAAATCGCCAGGGCTCTTCTTGTGCTCGTCGACCGCAACGCGGGCGCCCGCCTGCTGCTCATCGAGATTGCGCTTCGATAGCTGGCCGTAATCGGCCATCGACTTCGTATCGAACAGCACTTCGCCGGCCGCCCGATAGGCATGGCCCTTGGCGATCAGCGTCTCGATGATCACAATCATCTCAGCGATACTGTCGGTCGCCCGCGGCTGCACCGTCGGCTCCAGGCAGCCGAGAGCTGTGGTGTCCTCGCGATACTGCCGCTCGGTCTTTTCCGTCACCAGCCGGATCGCCTCGTTCAGTGGCAGGTCAGGTTGATCACGCAGCGCACGCGCGTTGATCTTGTCATCGAGATCGGTGATGTTGCGGACATAGGTGACTTGGCTTTCGCCATAGGTCTGCCGCAGCAGCCGGAACAGAACGTCGAAGACGATGGCCGGGCGGGCATTGCCGATATGAGCGAAGTCATAGACCGTGGGGCCGCAGACATACATGCGGACATTGTTGCGGTCGATCGGCTGGAATTCGACCTTTTCGCGCGTCAGCGTGTTGTAGAACTTCAGTTGCGGCTCGGCGGCCATGTCACTCTCCCAAGGCATAAATCCGAAAAAATACCGTCACCGGCAGGCCGGACGTTTGTCATCTTGGATTTTGGGAGACGAAAACGGCCAGGCCAGCGAAACGCTAGCGAATAATCTTCCGGCAGTTAATGCAGATAACCGTTTTCATGGGCGGCTTTATCGCGCGCCGAAAGAATTTGGTCAAGTGGGGAGGAGGCCTCTCCCGTATGGGGAGAGGGTGTTTTTTATTCCGGCATCCGATAGTCGACGAGCCTGTTCTCGCGCACGACGAAGAGCTTGCCGGTTTCGGTGACATCGGGGCCGACGAGCGGCAGGATTGCCTGGGCGACCTCGCGGGGGTGCGGCAGCGTCTCCGGATCTTCGCCGGGCATGGCCTGGGCGCGCATGGCGGTGCGGGTGGCGCCCGGATCGACGCTGGTGATGCGCAGCGGCGTGCTCTGCGTCTCCCCGGCCCAGGTGCGGGCCAGCGCCTCGACGGCGGCCTTGGATGCGGAGTAAGGCCCCCAGAAAGGCCGGCAGCGATGGGCGGCGGCCGAAGAAAGGATGACGGCGCGTCCCGCATCGGAGCGCATCAGCAGCGGCTCGACGGAGCGGATCAACCGCCAGGTGGCGGTGACGTTGATGGTCATCACCTTTTCGAAGACCTTGGCCTCGACATGGCCGATCGGCGAGATCACGCCGAGCACGCCGGCATTGGCAACGAGGATATCGAGCTTGCCCCAGCGTTCGAAGATCGAACCGCCGAGCGCATCGATGGCGTTCATGTCGGCAAGGTCGAAGGGCACGAGCGTTGCAGACCCACCGGCGGCCTTGATGGCGTCGTCCAGCTCCTCAAGTCCGCCGACCGTGCGGGCGCAAGCGATCACATGCGCGCCGGCCTTGGCGAGTTCCAGTGCCGTGAAATGGCCGATACCGCGCGACGCGCCGGTGACGAGGGCGATCTTGTCCTTGAGGTTGACGCTCATGCTGTCTTGATCCGAATGCTATGGGGAGGAAAGGGGCGAAAAAGCGCCCCCTTGTCAGCCGTTACCGCGGGTCAGCCGTTGCTGGCAAGCATGGAGAGCTTGCGCACGTTGCTGGTGCTTTCCCGGTCGAGCAGACGCGTCGGGTAATCGCCGGTGAAGTAGTGATCGGTGAATTGCGGCTGCGCATTGTCGCGTGGCTCGCCGCCGACAGCCCTGTAGAGCCCGTCGATCGACAGGAACTCGAGGGAATCGGCGCCGATGAAATCGCACATGGCCTTCAGGCTGTTGTACTGGTTGGCGAGCAGCTTGTCGGCATCCGGCGTGTCGATGCCGTAGAAGTCCGGATGGAAGATCATCGGGCTGGCGACGCGGATATGCACTTCGCTGGCGCCGGCATCGCGGATCATCTGCACGATCTTCACGGAGGTCGTGCCGCGCACGATGGAATCATCAACAAGCACGACACGCTTGCCCTCTATGATGGCGCGGTTGGCGGAATGCTTGAGCTTCACGCCGAAAGCGCGGATCTGCTGCGTCGGCTCGATGAAGGTGCGGCCGACATAATGGTTGCGGATAATGCCGAGCTCGAAGGGAATGCCGCTCGCCTGCGCATAGCCGATGGCAGCGGGCGTGCCGCCATCCGGCACCGGCACGACCAGATCGGCTGCGATAGGCGCTTCCTTGGCGAGGTTGATCCCCATGTTCTTGCGGGCGGCATAGACGTTGCGGCCGCCGACGACGGAATCGGGGCGGGCGAAATAGACATATTCGAACAGGCAGAGGCGCTCGGGCTGGGAAACTTCCGGTTTGCGGGCGTCGATGGTGATTGAGCCGTCCGGCTGGATCTCGCAGATGATGACCTCGCCGTTTTCGACGTCGCGGATGTATTTCGCGCCGATGATATCGAGAGCACAGGTCTCCGAGCAGAAGATCGGCTTGCCGTCGAGTTCGCCCATGACCAAAGGCCGGATGCCGATCGGGTCGCGGGCGGCGATCAGCTTCGTGCGCGTCATGGCGAGCATCGAATAGCCGCCTTCCATCTGCCTGATCGCATCGATGAAGCGATCGGAAGAAGACGCTTGCTTGGAGCGGGCGATGAGATGCAGGACGACTTCGGTATCCGACGTCGACTGACAGATGGCGCCGTCGGCGATCAGCTGCCGGCGCATGGTCAGGCCGTTGGTGAAGTTGCCGTTGTGAGCGATGGCGATGCCGCCGACTTCCAGCTCGGCAAACAGCGGCTGGACGTTGCGCAGGATGGTTTCGCCTGTCGTCGAATAGCGTACATGGCCGATAGAGCGATCGCCGGGCAGGCGGGCGAGGGTGGCCGGATCGGTATAGTGATCGCCGACAAGGCCCATGCGCCGTTCGGAATGGAAGCGCTGACCATCGAAGGAGACGATGCCGGCCGCTTCCTGGCCGCGATGCTGCAGGGCGTGCAGGCCGAGTGCCGTCAGCGTTGCCGCATCGGGGTGCCCCAGAATGCCGAAGACGCCACATTCCTCGTGCAGAGTGTCGCCGTCGATATCATTCTCGATGGAGAGGGAATGGTTCATGGCTGCTGGCCTTTGCTCTCAACGTGGGCGGAACGGGCGGCGTCACGACTGACTATTAAAATAGCTGAAAATCCGGCCGGAAAATATATCGGGCCGGATTTTCGTTTTTCATGCCGCTCACATGGCGATTATCGCGCGGCGGGTCAAGCCTGTAAACGCCTTGTCAGTGGTTTGTCTGCGGCGCCGGTGCGTCGTCGGAGGGCGCTGTATCGTTCGGCGTGGCGTTGTCGCCGCCTTCCTGAGGCTGCGCATGTTGCTGCTGATTGGGTGCGATCTTGTTGATGATCTCGGGCGGCAGCATCGCCTGGACGTTGTCGGGAAGCGCCGATTTCAGCTTCTCGACCATCGAATCGAGGAATGGCTTCGACTTGGCGTTGTTGACCCAGCCCGGCCGGGCGGCGGGTGCCACGAGCCAGTTCCAGAAGGCGACCACGACAACCATCAGCAGCAGGCCGCGAGCCGCGCCGAACAGGAAGCCCAGCGTCCGGTCGAGCGCACCGATACGGCTGTCGATGATGAAATCGGCGATCCGGATGGTGATAAAGGAAATGATGATCAGCGCCAGCAGGAAGATGACGCCGGCCGAAGCGATCGTCGCGATCTTGGTATCGGCCTTGTACTGCAGCGCATAGGGAAGAAGCAGAGGGTAGAGATAGTAAGCAGCGACGGCGGAGCCGCCCCAGCTGACGATCGAGAGAATTTCGCGGGAAAAGCCGCGAACCATGGCCAGAACGGCGGAAAACAGTAGAACGCCGATAACAATACCGTCGAAAATCGTAATGGGCATGTATAATCCACTTCAAGACTTGCCGCGCCATGTGGCGGGCATCGGCCTCAGTATGAGCCTCTTCTACGTCAAGGACGGCTGAAGTATGGCTCAGTCTTCATCTTCCGCGCGCTTGAGCGCGCCCTTCGATCCGGCTATGCGCGCCACCAAATCCGGCAGGCTTTCGATCTCGCTCCAGCGTCCGCCATTGACCTTCGGCAGGTCGGCGGAAGCGGCAGGCAGAAGGGCCGCGGAAAATCCCAGCTTCTCGGCTTCCTTGAGACGCTGGCCGGTGTGCGCAACCGGCCGGACGGCGCCCGACAGGCTGACTTCGCCGAAATAGACGCAATCGGCGGGAAGGGCAAGACCGGCCAAAGAGGAAACCAGTGCAGAGGCAACGGCGAGGTCTGCAGCCGGCTCAGAAATGCGGTAGCCCCCGGCGACATTAAGGTAGACATCGTGCTGGCCGAGGCGAACGCCGCAATGCGCTTCGAGCACCGCGAGAATCATTGACAGCCGCGCCGAATCCCAGCCGATCACGGCGCGTCGTGGCGTGCCGAGCGATGTCGCTGCTACCAATGCCTGCACCTCGACCAGGATCGGTCGGGTGCCTTCCATGCCCGCAAACACGGCAGCACCCGGCGATTTGGAGTTGCGTTCGCCGAGAAAAAGCTCCGACGGATTGGCCACGTCGCGCAGGCCCATGTCGGACATTTCGAAGACGCCGATTTCATCGGTCGGGCCGAAACGATTCTTCACCGTGCGCAGGATGCGATAGTGATGGCCGCGATCGCCTTCGAAATAGAGGACTGCGTCGACCATGTGCTCGACGACACGCGGGCCGGCGATCTGGCCATCCTTGGTGACGTGGCCGACCAGCACCATCGCTGCGCCGGTCTGCTTGGCAAAGCGGATCATTGCCTGCACGCCGGTGCGAACCTGCGTGACGGTGCCGGGTGCCGATTCGGCGAGTTCGCTCCACAAAGTCTGGATGGAGTCGATGATCACGAGGTCAGGCCGCTTGCCCTCGGCAAGAGTCGCCAGAATGTCCTCGACATTGGTTTCCGCTGCCAGCATGACATCTGTATCGGCGGCCTGCAGGCGTTGCGCGCGCAGGCGAACCTGCGCCACAGCTTCTTCGCCGGAGACATAGACGATCTTGTGCCCGCGGCGGGCAAGCGCCGCTGCCGCCTGCATCAGCAGCGTCGATTTGCCGATGCCCGGATCGCCGCCGACGAGAACGGCCGAGCCGCGCACGAAACCGCCGCCTGTGGCTCGGTCAAGTTCGGATATGCCGGTATGGATGCGCGGCGCTTCCTCGATCTCGCCCGAAAGCGAGGTCAGCGTTACGGGCTTGCCCTTCCTCGGCGTCCTGGCCGGGCCGCCGCCGATCCCGCCCATGGGATCTTCCTCGACGATGGTGTTCCATGCGCCGCAGCTGTCGCACTTGCCCGCCCATCGGTTGTGGACCGTGCCGCAGTTCTGGCAGATGAATTGTGTACGGGCTTTAGCCATCGAATGCTGTTCTCAAAGTTCAATTGCTCCGCTTTTCGCAGCGAATCGCGTCGGCCGCCAGATAATGTCTTTCGCGGCCTATCAAAACTAATGATTTCCGTATCAGCGGCGATCGTGCGAACCTTTATGCTGGCCTTTTTACGGATGATGACGGATGTTCGACTACTCGCTTGCCCACTGGATCGCTTTTCTGACCGCCGCGACGCTGCTCAATCTGTCGCCGGGTCCGGACATCGCCTTTATTCTAGGTCACACGATCCGAAGCGGCATGCGCTCCGGTTTCGCGGCTCTGTTCGGCATATGGAGCGGCGCATGCCTGCATGTGCTGATGGCGGCTGCCGGCCTGTCGGCGATCCTGGCCGCTTCGGCGCTTGCGTTCTCGACGGTCAAATGGGTCGGTGCCGCCTATCTCATCTGGCTCGGCATACAGGCGCTGCGCTCGAAGGGTGAGGGGCCCTGGATCAAGGAGGCCGGCAAGGCCTTATCCTTTGGCCGCATCTATCGCCAAGGCATCATGGTTTCGTTGCTCAACCCGAAGGTCGCAATCTTCTTTCTCGCGTTCCTGCCGCAGTTTGTCGTCGAAGGCGCCGGCCCGGTTTGGGCGCAGCTTTTGCTGCATGGCAGCCTGATCATCGTCGTTGCTGCCTTCATCGAGCCGCCGCTCATCCTTCTCGGCGGTCGCCTGACCGAGGCCCTCAGGCGCAATCGCAGCCTCGGGCTTTGGCTCGACCGCGGCCTTGGCACGTTGTTCGTCGCGCTCGGCGTCCGCTTGGCAATCAGCGCTCGCTAGAGCGCTGACCACGAAGTGGGTAGCGGTTTCCGCCTCGGCGGAAATGCTTCAATAACAGGGCTATTCCTCGATTTCTTCCGAGATATACCGCCGCTCGTGCCGCAGTCCCATGCTCGTCAGCATCTCGTAGCCGATCGTGCCGGCTGCTCGAGCTGCATCGTCAACCAGAACGTTGCTGCCGAAGAGTTCGATATAGTCGCCGGCACGGACCAGGTTTTCCGGCAGGTCAGTCACATCGAAGATGGTGAGGTCCATGGTGATACGGCCAGCAACCGGCACCTTGTGCCCGGCAACGAAGCCGTGACCGGCAGCGACGTCGGTTTGCCGCAGCGGAACGCCGGCGCTTGACAGGCTGCGCATGTAGCCGTCCGCATAACCGGCAGAGACGATCGCCAACCGGCTATCGCGCGTCAACCGAAGCGCACGGCCATAGCCCACCGTCTCACCCGCCTTGACGGAGCGGGTCTGGATGATCCGAGCCTCGGCCGTTGCCACCGGGCGCATCGGATTGGCGATACCGGGGACGGCTTCGCCGCCATAGGTGGCGATACCGGGGCGCGTGAGATCGAAATGATATTCCGGCCCAAGAAAGATGCCGGCTGAATTGGCAAGGCTTGCCTCGATCCCCTCGAACGCGGCGCTCACCTTGCGGAAGGCCTCGAGCTGCTGCCGGTTCATCGGATTGGAGGGATCGTCGCCGCACGCAAGGTGGCTCATGACAAGCACCGGCGCGAAGCTTGCCGGGCGGGAAACGTCATCGGCAAGCGCGATCGCATCCTCCATCGGCAGGCCGAGCCGATTGAAGCCGGTGTCGACCTGCAATGCGCAGGGATAGTCGCCATACTCTGATAGCACCGACATCCAGAAGGTCAGCTGCTCTTCCGAGGCGATGACGGGAACCAGATCGTTTTCGAAGAACGTCCGTTCCATCCCCGGCCAGATGCCGCAAAGCACGAAGATCCGTGCTTCCGGCGCGTAGAGCCGCAAGGTCGCGCCTTCATCGGCGGTGGCGACGAAGAAATCGCGGGCGCCGACCGAGTAGAGGGTTTCGCCGACGTCCTCGATCCCGAGCCCGTAGGCGTCGGCCTTGACGACGGCGGCGGTGCGGGCTCTTCCCGATCGGTAGGCCATGTCGCGCCAGTTTTCGACGAGAGCGCCGAGATCCACCGTCAGTCGCAGGCCCGCGGAAGCGAAAGCGTCATAGTCATCGAAATTGTCTGTCATGGAGCCGCCTTAACGAAGAAATGGCCGGAGGTGATGTCGCTCCGGCCAGGATAATGATCATCGATGAAAAGAAAAAGTACTGCGGCGCACATATGCGCCGCCAAGCGCCTTTGTCAGTGCTCTTCGTATTGAATGAACGAAGAATCGGCGAGATCGGCAAAGCGGGTGAATTCCGACTGGAACGCGAGCCTCACGGTGCCCGTGGGTCCATGGCGCTGCTTGGCGATGATCACGTCGGCCGTACCCTTCACGCGCTCGAACTGGGCTTCCCATTCGGCATATTTAGGATCGTTGATATCGCGTGGCTCGGCATTCTTGACGTAGTACTCCTCGCGGAACACGAAGAGTACGACGTCGGCGTCCTGCTCGATGGAACCGGATTCACGAAGGTCGGAAAGCTGCGGGCGCTTGTCTTCGCGGCTTTCGACAGCACGTGAGAGCTGGGAGAGCGCGATGATCGGAACGTTCAGCTCCTTGCCGAGCGCCTTCAGGCCGGTGGTGATCTGGGTGATTTCCTGGACGCGGTTCTCGTTCGACTTCCCCGAGCCGGTCATCAGCTGAACGTAGTCGACCACCAGAACATCGAGGCCGCGCTGCCGCTTCAGACGGCGCGCGCGCGCGGACAATTGTGCGATCGAGATACCGCCGGTCTGGTCGATATAAAGCGGCACCTTCTGCATCATCATCGAGCATGCCACCAGCTTCTCGAAATCCGCATCGTTGATGTCGCCGCGGCGGATTTTCGACGAGGAGACTTCCGTCTGCTCGGAGATGATACGGGTGGCGAGCTGTTCAGAAGACATTTCCAGCGAGTAGAAGCCGACGACACCGCCGTTCTTAGCCTTGGTGGAACCATCCGCCTGTACTTCGCCTTCAAAGGAGGCGGCGATATTATAGGCGATGTTGGTGGCGAGCGAGGTCTTGCCCATGCCGGGACGGCCCGCAAGGACGATCAAGTCGGAGCGCTGCAGGCCACCCATTTTGCTGTCCAGCGAGTGGATGCCGGTGGAGATACCCGATAGACCGCCGTCTCGCTCCTTGGCGACTGCCGCCATGTCGATCGCCAGCGCCACGGCATCGTTGAAGGCCTGGAAGCCGCCGTCGTAGCGGCCGTTTTCGGCAAGTTCGAACAGCCGTCGCTCGGTGTCTTCGATCTGCGTCTGCGGCGGCATGTCGAGCGGTGCATCGAAGGCGATGTTGACCATATCCTCGCCGATGGTGATCAGCGCCCGGCGCAGCGCCAGGTCGTAGATGGCGCGGCCATAATCCTCGGCATTGATGATCGACACGGCTTCGACGGCGAGACGCGCCAGATATTGCGCGACCGTCATGTCGCCGACCTTTTCGTCCGCAGGCACGAAGCTCTTGATGGTCACCGGATTGGCCGTCTTGCCCATGCGGATGATGTCGCCGGCGACCTCGAAGATCTTCCGGTGCAGCGGCTCATAGAGATGGATTGGCTTCAGGAAGTCGGAGACGCGGTAATAGGCATCGTTATTGACGAGGATGGCACCGAGCAGAGCCTGCTCCGCCTCGATATTGTTGGGCGCTTCGCGATAATGCTGTTCGGCGGGAGCAATGGCGGCGAGCTTGCGCGCAGCTTCGTTCATTTTCCATCTCTTCGTGCTTTAGGGTATAGACTGGTTTGCGATGATCCGGTGTCATGGTCAACCGTGCAAATGTGCGGTCATGCCAAGCGGGATGGATAGGCCCGGCCTATCAACGTTGTTCCACTCGTCCACAGGGACAAGCTTTCGTCACGTAAAAAATCCCTTGTGACCACTTTGCAACGCAAAGACCGACACACGAATCACTTATGCAAATCGTCCGTGGGGAATATTTTAGCCGGGTCTTTCGCTGCACGCATCAACTGTTGCAGCTATCATGCTTGAAAAACTACGAAAATCCGGGTATTTCCTATAAATAGGGTAGGATGCTAATAGTATAAAGTTGCAATAATGCCAGGTGCGCCATCAAGACAAGAACTTTTCGACGATCTTTTTGCATTCAATCGCAAGCTGAGGGCCGCGTTTGATGCGCTTGTTCGCGAACAGGGCATGACGCTGTCGCGCGCCAGGGTTTTTCGCAAGCTCTCCCGCAGGGATGGGATCAACCAAAGGGAGCTCGCCGACGAGCTGGAGCTCGAGACGCCGACGCTCGTGCGCATCCTCGATGCCATGGAAGCGCAGAATTTCATCGAGCGTCGCGCTGCACAGTCGGATCGTCGCGCCAAGCAGATCTTCATGACGGAATCGGGAAAAGTCGTAGCCGCAGAGGTCGAGGCTCTTGCCACCGGTGTGCGTGCGGATATCTTGGAGGGAATTTCGGACGAGGATATCGGCGTGGCGCTCAAGGTGATCCGCGCTATGACGGCCAACGTCCAAAACGTGGGCAAATCATGAGGTAGTGCATGAGCGGTGATTCGGGCCCGGTCGCCAACGCGGAAGCCAACGCCGTCCCACCCGCACCACCGCCTATGCCAGGCTGGAAAGTGCCGCTCTATATTGCGGCATCCGTCATGTTTTTTCTGACCCAGGGGCTGGGTCTCAATCTCGCCTTCGCCAATCTCACGCAGATCCAGGGAAGCATCGCGGCAACGACCACCGAGTCCGTCTGGCTCTCGGCCGCCTACATGGCGCCCAATGTCAGCCTCGCCATCGCGCTGGTGAAGATCCGCCTGCAATACGGCGTGCGCAACTTCGCTGAAGTCAGCATTCTCGGCTTCGTGCTCGCTTCGCTGCTCAATCTCTTCGTCTCCGATCTGCATTCGGCGATCGTCGTCCGCTTCCTGAGCGGCATCGCGGGCGCACCGCTCTCGACGCTCGGCTTCCTCTATATGCTGGAGGCTTTCGAGCCGGCGAAGAAGCTTACGGTTGGCGTCAGCCTGGCGATGACGAATACGCTGCTTGCCGCTCCCATCACTCGTCTCGTCTCGCCATCGCTGCTGGATTACGGCGAGTGGCGCGGCCTTTATACGCTCGAGATGGCGCTGGCGCTGCTGGTCATGCCGATCATCTATCTCCTGCCGCTGACGCCGCCGCCGCGGGTCAAGGTGATCGTTCTCGGCGATATCTTCAGCTACCTGCTTGTGGCGATCGGGTTCGGCTGTCTGGCCGTCGCCCTTTCGGTCGGGCGACTTTATTGGTGGCTGGAGGTGCCCTGGCTCGGCGTCGTGCTGGCGGTCGGCATCGCTTCGATCACCGCGGCAATCGTCGTCGATCTGAGGCGGGCAACGCCGCTGATAGACGTCCGCTGGCTGCTGCGGCCGGAAATCCTGCATCTGACGGCGATCCTTCTGATCTTCCGCCTGATCGCGGCCGAACAGACCTACGTCGTCATGACGCTCTATCAGAATGCGGTCGGCCTTCTCTACGATCAGCTAGCCATGCTCTATTGGATCATCCTGGCCTTCTCGGTCATTGGCGGGCTCATTTGCACAGTATTCATGAATTATGGATTCGGCTGGCAGATCCAGTTCGTCGCGCTCATCCTGATGGGCGCGGGCTCGCTGATGGATGCGCAGGTGACGAACCTCACCCGGCCCGAGCAGATGTATCTCAGCCAGGCGCTGGTTGCGGCCGGCGCGGCTCTCTTCCTGCCGCCATCCATGTCGGAGGGCTTCAAGGCGGCGCTGAGCAAGGGGCCGCCCTATCTGGTGACCTTCTTCGTCGTCTTCACCTTCACGCAGAGCATCGGTGGGCTCATCGGCTCCGCCTTCTATGGCACGTTGATCATCATTCGCGAGAAGTTCCATTCCGCTGTATTGGTCGAGCGCGTGCTTCTGACGGACCCGCACGTGGCTCAACGCGCCAGCCAGCTTTCGTCCGCCTATGGCAAGGTGATCGGGGATAGCGCGCTCCTGAAGGGGGAGGGGCTGGCGCTGCTCGGCTCGCAGGTGAGCCACGAGGCCAACATGCTCGCCTATGGGGACGCATTCTTCGTCGCCGCTGCAATCGCTTTCCTGTCGCTTGCCGGCCTCTTAATCCATGTCTTCTTCCGCTTCATCAGATCACGTCTGGCTGAAGAGCAGACGCAGGTCGCGACATCCAACCCATGAGGATATGAAATAGCTCCATGCCGAGGCTCGTTCGCTCCCCAATCGAAGTCATCGCCGTTCTCGCCGGCATCGGCGGCGTCATGCTGGTACTCTATGCCTGGCACCTGCCGCCGTTCAAAACCTCCGTCGAGACCACTGACGACGCCTATGTCAAAGGCTATGTCACGACGATCAGCCCGCAGGTCAGCGGCTATATTACCGACGTGCCGATCAAGGACTACAAGCTCGTCAAGGAGGGCGAGGTGCTCGCCCAGATCGATGATCGCATCTACAAGCAGAAGGTGGCGCAGGCGCGGGCGACGCTTGCCGGACAGAAGGCGGCGCTCGCCAATTCACAACAGCAGGAGCAGGCGGCGAAGGCTGGCATCGCCTCCAGCCAGGCGCAGATCGACAGCGCCAATGCCGCGCTCAAACGTGCCCAGCTCGCCGCCGATCGTGTGACGACGCTGGTCTCCAGAGGTGTCTCGACGACAAGCGATTCCGAACAGGCGCAGGCGACGCTGCAGCAGGCGCAGGCATCAGTCAATCAAGCCAAAGCCGGCCTCGACGTATCCCAGCAGAACCTGACGACGATCATCGTCAACCGCGCTTCGCTAGAGGCCGGCGTCAGCGGTGCGGAGGCTGCTGTGCAGCTTGCCGATATCGATCTGGACAATACGACGATCAGGGCGCCGCGCGATGGCCGGGTCGGCGAAGTCGGCGTGCGTCTTGGCCAATATGTGACGCCCGGCACACAGCTCATGGGGCTCGTGCCGAAGGACATCTGGGTTATCGCCAATTTCAAGGAGACCCAGCTTGACGGCATGAAGCTCGATCAGCCTGCGACGATCTCCGTGGATGCGTTCGGGCATCGCGATATCAAGGGCCGTATCCAGCGCTTTTCTCCGGCTGCCGGCTCCGAATTCGCCGTCATCAGGCCCGACAACGCCACGGGTAATTTCACCAAAGTCGCCCAGCGCATCGGCGTCAGGGTCAAGATCGAAGATGATCAGCCCGAGGCAAATGGGCTGGCGCCCGGCATGTCCGTGGTCGTTTCGATCGACAAGGATTCGGCTCCGCTGCCGGAGGCCAAGGCCGGCGACTGAAGTAAGAGTTCGCTTTATTCCCTGCAGGCAAACAAAAAAGCCTGGGTCGAAAGACCCAGGCTTCTTCATTCGCAATGCTGCGAAGGCTTGAAGATCAAGCTTCGTCTTCGGCGTCGCGTTCAGCTTCCGGATCGAAGAAGTCTTCCGGACGCAGGGCGTCTTCGTCGATGCCGTAGATGGCGTCGGCAGAGGTGAGGGTCTCACCCTTGGACTGACGCTCGGCTTCTTCAGCGGAACGGGCAACGTTGAGCTCGACGTTGATTTCGACTTCGGCATGAAGAGCGATGGCAACGTCGTGCAGGCCAATAGCCTTGATCGGCGTGTTCAGGTGAACCTGGCTGCGGCCGATGTTGAAGCCTTCGGCTGCGAGGATTTCAACGACGTCACGAGCAGCGACCGAACCGTAGAGCTGGCCGGTTTCGCCAGCCGAGCGAACGACGATGAAGGACTTGCCGGCGAGAACGTCGGCAACCTTCTGGGCTTCGCTCTTGCGCTCGAGGTTACGTGCTTCGAGCGTTGCGCGCTCGGATTCGAAGCGGGCCTTGTTGGCGGCGTTGGCGCGGAGTGCCTTGCCGAGCGGCAGCAGGTAGTTACGGGCAAAGCCGTCGCGAACCTTTACGGTTTCGCCCATCTGGCCGAGCTTGGAGATGCGCTCGAGAAGAATGACTTCCATTTTCTTGTTCCTTTCGATGTCAGATTTTCGTGTCGGTTGGTTTGGATGTTTCGGCATTCTTGTTCGGGGTCAGCGATATCGCCTTGCGCGTATCGTAAAGGCCAAGAACAAGGATGATGAAGAGCGGCAGCGTCAGCAGGAAGGACGTCAGGTAGCAGAGGACAAGCACGGGGATGCGCCAATCCTTGCCACGCGTGCGATAATGCAGCGACGCGAAGCCGGAAACGATGAAGCCCGCGCCGAAGGCGCCGAGCACGGCGGCGGCGATAAGGGCCGGTATGCCGCCGAAGAAGATGACGACGATCGCCCCGAGAAAGACGAAGATCGCATTGCGGTTCATACGTAGCGATGAGGGGATATCCTCGCGCGGACGCAGATTGTGCTTCGAGGCCGTGACAATCCGTGTCGCCACATAATAGGCGGCGAGCATCATCATGACCCAGATCATGCCCCAGGCGATCGGGATCGCATAGAGCATAAGAAGTTTGGTCTTCGCAATCGCGGCCTGATCGAGCTGCAGCGCCGGCTGCTGCTGATTCATGACCTTGACGTATAGGTCGATCACCTGGCCAACAAGATCGGCGCTGTAGCCCATGATCGCGCCGACGATGACGATGACGACGGCTGCAAGGCCGCAAAGATGCAGCATGATGTCAGAGAGCGGATACCATGCCATCAGGTGATCCGGTCCGCCGAGTTCGGAGGCAGGACGCGCCAGATTGGCGAGATGGCTGAGCCATGCCGGGATCAGCGCCAGCAGAATGACGAACAGGCCGAAATAGGCCGATTGCGAGATCGTACCGACGATACCTGCGGCCACAACGGCAACGATGACGGCTACGTTGCCCCAGCCGAGGCCGACGATCAGGATAGGAAGAGCAGAAAGTGCGCCAAAAAGGATGAATAGCAATGGCTGAAGCGTCGCGCCATACACGAGTAGGGCGGCGGTCAGACCGGCGAGCGCGCCGATGCCAAGCTCTTTTGCGTTCAACTTCTTCACGTCGCTGTCCTGCTTCGTATCGAGCAGTTAGAGGATGCTTCCGAAACTCGGTTCTGAAAGCCGTCCCCAACATGGGGTTTCAAGGTTCCGATCCGCGCCCATCGCGAAAGGGAGAAGGGAAGGCATTGCTGCCTTCCCTCTATTCATTCGGCGTCGATTAAGCGACGACGTAAGGCAGCAGGCCGAGGAAGCGGGCGCGCTTGATCGCCTGGGCGAGTTCGCGCTGCTTCTTCTGGGAAACGGCCGTGATGCGGGACGGAACAATCTTGCCGCGCTCGGAAATGTAGCGCTGCAGGAGACGGACGTCCTTGTAGTCGATGCGCGGCGCATTCGCGCCCGAGAACGGGCAGGTCTTGCGGCGGCGATGGAACGGACGGCGGACCGGTGCGGAAGAAACTTCAGACATCTCTCAAATCTCCTTATACGCGGTCTTCGCGCGGACGGCGCGGACGGTCTTCGCGGTCACCACGATCCGGACGCGGACCACGGTCACGGTCGCCGAAGCTACGCTCCGGACGGTCGCCATCGCGGCGCGGACGGTCGTCACGGTCGCGCTTCTGCATCATGGCAGACGGGCCTTCTTCGTGCTTTTCAACAGCGATAGTCATGTAACGCAGGACGTCTTCGCTGATGCGCATCTGACGTTCCATTTCCTGGATCGCAGCGGCCGGAGCATCAATGTCCATCAGGGCATAATGAGCCTTGCGGTTCTTCTTGATGCGGTAGGTGAGGGACTTGAGGCCCCAGTTTTCGATACGCCCGACTTTACCGCCGTTAGCTTCGATAACACCCTTGTACTGTTCTACGAGGGCATCGACCTGCTGAGCGGAAATATCCTGTCGAGCAAGGAATACATGTTCATAAAGAGCCATGGATAGCTTTGCCTTTCTTGCGTTGATCTGACCCGATATTCGGCGGCTAAGCCTCAACGACTGCTCCTGAGAGGGGTAAACCCAAGCAAGAAAAGCGTTTCCGAGACGGTCGAGAGCGGAGACACGGGAGGCTGGAACGCTTCCGTTCCGAACGATTCCCCTCACGGAAAACCGGCCCTCCGTTCAGCCACCAGCCAGAAGACCGGGTTGCGAACAGGGCGGCTTATACGGATTTTTGCGGAAAAGGCAAGGGGAGCGACGAAATTCGAAGAACGCCGCCATTGAGGCCCGATGGCGAACGTCGCTCACTTACTCGACAACAAGTCGCCGCAGCAGACTTCCCGGACATAGGTATTGCCGTAGGTGACGAAAGCGCTTTTCGGGATCGTATTGTTCTTACTCAATATCTGGAGCAGGGAGCTTTGGATGTCGCGGCTTCCTGTCGCGTTGACTGTAACGGCAAACCTACCATTCGCCGTAAGATGCACCGCCAAGGGAATTTTCGAATCTAAAACGAAAGACCGTGCCGTCTCCAAATCATCGACGCTCTTGATCTGAATGTAGCTCTTGCCGAACTGCCTTTCTTCGAACTCTCGAACCCACACCCAGGCTTGGTGCATATATCCTCTCTGCCCGGCGATCGACACCTGATACCATTCGCCGTCACTGGCTTTGATGTCCAGTCCGCTTCCATTTGCAAAATCGGCAATTGTTTTTGAATTTGCGCTGGCATTGGCCTTCAGTGGCGCAGTGCCCTTCAGATGTTGGACAATTCCGCTTTGCGCCACGGGAATTTGAAGATCGGGGGATTTGCTTTCGGGTGTTTGCGACTCCGTTATCGGCTCATCCGCATCAGGCGTCGTCACGCGATACAGCTTCATCTCGCTTGCCGACAGGTAGCGCATATCATCGGAGTCATATTGCAGGGAGAGTTTTAACAGTCCGGGATCGGCGCCCATATCAGTCATGTAGGATATGACGTCGGCTGTTATCGTCTGGACCGCTGCGACGGCCTCTTCAACGCGCATGCCCTTCGTGTCGCTAAACGAGGTCTTATGGACACCGATTGATCCGGCGTCCGCCAAACGAACGACGCCGCCAAGGAATGCCAAGGAGCAAGCGGATGCGCATTCTTGCACACGTACGGCGACCGTGCTCAAACCCAGCGACCTGATCAATCTTCCGAGCTCGATCGCCTTTTGGACATTTCCGCCAGGGCTATCGAAGGTAACTGAGTTCGCCCGGTACGAATTCACCGCCTTGCGAAATTTGCTCAAATCGTCGTCTGCCTCAAACGAGCCGTTCACGATGACGTAACGTCGCCCATCATCTGTCACGAGATTGCTGTAGCTGAGACGCGCAGCCGCATCGCTTGCGAAAAAGGTGACGCCCAAAACGAAAGCGCAGCCTATTTGAAATGCCCCCACCACGCTCACTCCCCAATGGAAGAGAATGAATTTCACAGGTTTTGAATTTCCACAAGGCCGGCGTTTATCTTTGAATTCCATTAGTGTTTAGATTGCAGGAAGCGGCTGCAACTTAGGGCCCATGTATTCTGCCGCACACATTATTTCGGCCCTGCTTTCAACGCTCTTGGCACGAATATGGTCCGCCATTTCACGTCGAATTGGAAGAACTCACCCACGCATGTATTCGCCGCCTCATTGCGTGTGGCCCGCTCTGCGGTCATGATGTCTTGGTATCAATAGCGGCAGCACGGACTGTTCATGCGTATCTTCCTCGTCCGGCACGGCGAATCCCTCGGCAATATCGATGACCAGGCCTATCGGCAATTCGGCGATCACAATGTTCCGCTGACCGAGTGGGGGTATCGCCAGGTGCTGGAGGCCGGGCAGGCCATCGCCACTCATCTCAAAGGACTGCCGACCGCTGAGTTGCGCAGGCTGAGCGTCTGGTATTCGCCGTTCTTGAGGACGCGGCAGAGCAAGGATGCCTTGCTGGAGGTTCTGCCGGCCGATTTGATTGAGGATGTGAAAGAAGATTATCTGCTGCGCGAGCAGGATTTCGGGCTCTTCACCGAAATTTACGACCATGCCGAGCAGAAGCGGAAATTCCCCGACGAATTCGAGAAATGGGCGAGGCTGCGCAACAATAACGGCAAATTCTATGCGCGGCCGCCGGACGGCGAGAGCCGCGCCGACGTCGCCCAGCGCGTGCGCCTGTTCCTGCAGACCGTCATGCACGATGCCGAAAACGGGAAAAACAATGTCCTTATCGTCGGCCATGGTGTGACCAACCGAGCCTTCGAGATGAATTTTCTGCATCATCCCGTCGATTGGTTCGAACGCTCGGACAATCCGGGGAATGCTGATGTGACCTTGATCGAGGGCCGGCATTCCGAAGGTTACAGATCGATCCTGCTCCACAAGTCTGTGGACCGTGTGCAAGGGCAGGAGGAGTTGAAGGAGGCTTATGGCACCGAGCTGACGACTGCGCCCAAGGCGGTCCAATAGAGCATCTGCGGACCGCTTTCCGCTCCGCATGCATATGCTGGGGTATCCGTGAGCTAGATGCACTTTTCCAGAATCTCATCCACGACGCGTTCGATCGGCGCAGTCGCGTCGATGACGACGCCACCCTTCGGAACATCTTCCTTGGTGGCATGCAACCGCTCGATGAGTTGCCGCTCGGCAGCTCTTCCGCCCCATTCGGTTTCCGGCCGCTCGTCAAGCCGTCGGGTCAGCGTGTCCAGATCGACCTCGAGAACAAAGACCTGATCGAACAGATCAATGAAGCTGGAGAAATTCCTGGAGCCGCCGCAGAAGAATGATGCAGGGTGGCTCTGGTCGGCCACCAGCGCTCTGACCCTATCCACGTCCCAAATATGATGCTCATGGGCAAGCCCATCCAAGGGTTCTCCCGTCTTTGGATCGCCCTGATAAGCCAACTCAGTATCACCATTGATGGCATGGCAACCGCGCTGCCGCAGCTCGCGGCAGACGGATGTCTTGCCGGTGCCGGAAACACCTTCGATCAAATAGTTTCTGACGCCCATCCTATTGCTCTTGGTTAGAAAAACCATCGCCGAAGCGGGCGGTGTGTCCACAGTCAAGCACTATACCAGCTCGCTCGATTGCGACAATTTACAGAAGTGATAGCAGCGATCTTCATCATGAAGATCGCTGCTAGGGGCGCAACGTTATAGTCACGATTGGCGGCATCCGTTGCTGAGCCCGGCGCTTTCCGGCCTTACATCGGCATCGGATACTTCCGGTGCACCTGCTCGATCTCGGCCAACGCCTCCGCCGGCAGCGTAACATAGGCGGCCGCGATATCGGTTTCGAGCTGCGCCATCGTCGTTGCACCGATGATGACCGAGGTCATGAAGGGCTTGGTGAGGCAATAGGCGAGCGCAAGCTTCGATGGGTCGATGCCGTATTTGGCTGCGATTTCCAGATAGACCTTTACCGGCGGTTCCTGCAGCGGCTGCAGGCGGCCGCCGATATCGGTGTTGATCGAGCCGCGTGAGCCGGCCGGACGCGCTCCGCCGACATATTTGCCGCTGAGGATGCCGCCGGCAAGCGGCGAATAGGCGAGCAGCCCGACATCTTCGTGATGCGACAGTTCAGCCAGATCGAGGTCGAAATGCCTGTAGAGCAGATTGTATTCGTTCTGCGTAGTCGCGACGCGCGGCAGGCCCTTCTGCTCGGAAATCGTCAGATATTTCTGGATGCCCCAGGTCGTCTCGTTCGACAGGCCGACGGCGCGGATCTTGCCGGCCTTCATCAGCTCGCCCATCGTCTCCAGGATCTCGGTGATATCGGCGACGGCTTTCTCGCGGTCCTGCGTGAAGGGGTTGTAATGCCAGTTCTGGCGGAAATGAAAATGGCCGCGGTTCGGCCAGTGGATCTGATAGAGATCGATATAGTCGGTCTTCAGCCGCTTCAGGCTGGCGTCGACAGCTGCATTGATATTGGCGGCATCCGGACCCTGGCCGCCGCGAAGATACTCGCGGCCGGGGCCGGCGACCTTCGTGGCAAGCACGATATCCTTGCGCTTGCCGGTCTTCGCAAACCACGTGCCTATATATTCTTCCGTGCGCCCTTGCGTCTCCGGTCCCACAGGTGTTGTCGGGTACATTTCGGCGGTGTCGAAGAAATTGATACCCTTATGGACCGAATAATCCATCTGCTCATGCGCTTCGGCTTCGCTGTTCTGCGTGCCCCAGGTCATCGTGCCCAGGCAAATCTGCGAAACGGAAATATCGGTGCGGCCTAAATTCTTATATTTCATAGGAAAACCTTGGGGGATGGGAGAAAGTAAAAATGAATGAGGTCGTGCAAATTTAGGCCCGATCTGAGCAAGCGCAAGAAAAAAATCATTGCGTCTCGCAGGCGCAAAAGCCTGTGGCTGCGGGGCTTGCGCTATTGACTCCGGCGCAAACAATGTCATTGGGAAGCAAAACGACCCCTAATAAGGACGCTTTATAATGACTGTTGCTTTCACATTTCCCGGCCAGGGCAGCCAGGCCGTCGGCATGGGCAAGGACCTTGCCGACAATTTCGCCGAGGCGCGTGCCGTCTTCGAGGAAGTCGATGAAGCGCTCGGTGAAAAGCTTTCCGACGTCATCTTCAACGGCCCGGAAGACAAGCTGACATTGACGGCCAATGCGCAGCCGGCGTTGATGGCCGTGTCGCTCGCCGTCATCCGTGTGCTGCAGGCTCGTGGCCTGGACCTGAAGCGCAAGGTCGCCTATGTCGCCGGCCATTCGCTCGGCGAATATTCCGCACTGTGTGCTGCTGGTACCTTCTCGCTTGGCGACACGGCACGGCTGCTGCGCATCCGCGGCAACGCCATGCAGGCAGCAGTTCCCGTCGGCGTCGGCGCCATGGCGGCGATCATCGGGCTTGAACATGCCGATGTCATCGCAGTCTGTGCGGAAGCGTCCGCTCTCGGCGCCTGCCAGATCGCCAATGACAATGGCGGCGGCCAGATCGTCATTTCCGGCGAGAAAGCTCCGGTCGAGAAGGCTGCTGAGCTTGCGACCGCCAAGGGTGCCAAGCGCGCCATCCTGCTGCCGGTCTCCGCTCCTTTCCATTCGACGCTGATGGCGCCTGCCGCTGAAGCCATGCGCGAAGCGCTTGCGGGTGTCGCCAAGGCCAATCCGGTCGTGCCTGTCATAGCCAACGTCAGGGCCACTCCGGTGACAGATGCCGACGAAATCGCAAAGCTGCTGGTCGAACAGGTCACCGGCCAGGTGCGCTGGCGCGAGACGGTGGAATGGTTCGCCGCCAACAATGTGGCGACATTGTATGAGATCGGCGCCGGCAAGGTGCTGACGGGCCTGGCTCGCCGCATCGACAAATCGGTCAACGGCATTGCCGTCAACAATGCGGCTGATATCGACGCGGCGCTTGCCGCACTGCTCGGCTGAAAAATTAGAAGCGAGGGACACACATGCTTGATTTGACCGGCCGTAAGGCCCTGGTAACCGGCGCATCCGGCGGCATCGGCGAAGAAATCGCCCGGCTCCTGCACAAGCAGGGCGCGATCGTCGGCCTGCACGGCACGCGCGTCGAAAAGCTGGAGACGCTGGCGTCCGAACTCGGCGATCGCGTCAAGATCTTCCCGGCCAATCTGTCGGATCGCGACGAGGTAAAGGCGCTCGGCGCCAAGGCCGAAGAAGAACTCGGCGGCGTCGATATCCTCGTCAACAATGCCGGCATCACCAAGGACGGCCTCTTCGTGCGCATGAGCGACGACGACTGGGATGCTGTGCTGGAAGTCAACCTCACGGCCGTCTTTCGCCTGACGCGTGAGCTGACCCATCCGATGATGCGCCGCCGCTATGGCCGCATCATCAACATCACCTCGGTCGTCGGTGTCACGGGCAACCCCGGCCAGGCGAACTACTGCGCCTCCAAGGCCGGCATGATCGGCTTTACCAAGTCGCTGGCGCAGGAAATCGCCACCCGCAACGTGACCGTCAACTGCGTTGCCCCAGGCTTCATCGAAAGCGCGATGACGGGCAAGCTGAATGACAAGCAGAAAGAAGTCATCATGGGGGCCATTCCCATGAAGCGCATGGGCACCGGCCTGGAAGTCGCTTCGGCGGTCGCATATCTCGCCTCTTCTGAGGCAAGCTACGTCACCGGCCAGACGATCCATGTCAACGGCGGCATGGCGATGATCTAACGGAATTGCTATTGGAGGGAACTATTCCCTCCAATAGCATGTTGAGCAACTCGGAGCCGGCTATTTTCTGGCTTTGCGACGGACTTAAACCGTGTTAAGCGGGCCATGACTGTGAACAGTCGTCCGGAAAATGCAGACGGACTGGGCCGCATTCAAGGCGCTGGACCGGATCTCAATGCCGGGTTGAACGGGTTTGCCAGCGGTGTCAGGACAGACGCTGCAGGTTTGAATAGGTAGGGATGTCACAGGGCATTCTGATCAGGATATAAGGTCGAGGAAACCGACATGAGCGATATCGCAGAACGCGTAAAGAAAATTGTTGTTGATCATCTTGGCGTTGACGCCGACAAGGTTGTTGAAAGCGCAAGCTTCATCGACGATCTGGGTGCGGACTCGCTCGATACGGTCGAACTGGTCATGGCTTTCGAAGAAGAATTCGGCGTTGAAATCCCTGACGATGCTGCTGACTCGATCCTGACCGTTGGCGACGCGGTAAAGTTCATTGAGAAGGCTCAGGCCTAATCTCTTGCGCTTTTTGAAGGGGCGGGCTGAAGAGTCCGCCCTATTTCGTCCGGCGAAGCCAGGCGAACAATGTTCATACGCATATCATCATAAAAAGACGGGGGTCTGCGGGCGATGAGACGTGTCGTTATCACGGGTACCGGCATGGTATCACCTTTGGGCTGTGGCACGGAGGTGTCCTGGACGCGTTTGCTCGCTGGGCACAACGGCGCACGCCTCGTGACCGAATTCGAGGTCGAAGATCTCCCCGCAAAGATTGCCTGCCGCATTCCGGTCGGCGACGGCACCGACGGCACCTTCAATGCTGACGATTGGATGGAGCCGAAGGAGCAGCGCAAGGTCGACCCCTTCATCATCTACGGCATGGCAGCCGCCGATATGGCGCTGGCGGATGCCGGTTGGCACCCTAAGACTGATGAGGATCAGATCGCCACGGGCGTCATGATCGGCTCGGGCATTGGCGGCCTCGAAGGCATTGTCGAAGCCGGCTACACGCTGCGCGACAAGGGTCCGCGCCGCATCTCGCCCTTCTTCATCCCGGGACGTCTCATCAATCTGGTTTCCGGCCAGGTCTCCATCCGCCACAAGCTGCGCGGCCCGAACCATGCGGTCGTTACCGCATGCTCGACCGGTGCACACGCCATCGGCGATGCTGCCCGCCTGATCATGCTCGGCGATGCCGACGTGATGGTCGCCGGCGGCGCGGAAGCTCCGGTCTGCCGTATCTCGCTTGCGGGCTTCGCCGCCTGCAAGGCGCTGTCGACGGACTTCAACGACGCTCCGCAAAAGGCTTCGCGCCCCTATGATCGCGACCGTGACGGCTTTGTCATGGGCGAAGGCGCCGGCATCGTCGTTCTGGAAGAGTTGGAACACGCCAAGGCGCGCGGCGCCAAGATCTACGCTGAAGTGGTCGGCTACGGCCTCTCGGGCGACGCCCACCATATCACCGCTCCCTCCGAGGACGGCGAGGGCGCATTCCGCTGCATGACCTCTGCGCTGAAGCGCGCCGGCCTAACCGCGGCTGATATCGACTACATCAATGCCCACGGCACCTCGACCATGGCGGATACGATCGAGCTTGGCGCTGTCGAGCGTCTGGTCGGCAATGCCGTGTCGAGGATCTCGATGTCATCGACCAAGTCGGCGACCGGCCATCTGCTCGGCGCTGCCGGTGCGATCGAGGCGATCTTCTCCACGCTCGCCATCCGTGACAACATCGCTCCGCCGACGCTAAACCTCGATAACCCCGAGCGCGAGACCGCCATCGATCTTGTTCCGCACAAGGCCCGCGAGCGCGAGATCAATGTCGCGCTGTCGAACTCCTTCGGCTTCGGCGGCACGAACGCGTCGCTTGTCCTGCGCCGTTATGAGGCATAATAACAGCGCGTAACTGCTAAAGCGGGAGTGTTCTTCGGCAAGCCGGCGCGCCGTTCCCGAATGTTACCGTGCTCGTGTGCATCTCCGCGATGCGTCGCGGTAATGTCTGATCGGTCTAAGTCGGTGCCCTGAGCGGGTTCCGCCTTATCTTCTGAACCTGTTTTTTGCCGCATTGCTTGGCCAAAGAGCAGGCAATAGAAAAAGGAAGGGATTGCCGGTGAGCGATACGAACCAGAGCAACGGAACTCCGAACGGACAGAAGGGGCCGATCATCCCGAAATCGGCAAGCGAAGCCCTGCGTCCGGAGCGTGTTCCGGATCCGCCGAAGCGTTCGCGCAAAGCCCGCAGCCAGATGGTGATCTTTCTGAACTTCCTGATGACGCTGGTGGTTTTCGTCGTCATCGCGGCCGTTGCAGGCACCTATTACGCTTTCTCGATCTATCGGAGCCCCGGTCCGCTGACGACCAACACGAATTTCATCGTGCGCAACGGTGCAGGTCTGAACGAGATCGCCAATCGCCTCGAATCAAACAACATCATCACCGATCAGCGCATCTTCCGTTGGCTGACGACCACCTATCTGCATGAAAATGAAACGCTTCGAGCCGGTGAATACGAGATCAAGGCCGGCGCTTCCATGAAGGACATCATGGAACTGCTGAAGTCGGGCAAATCCATCCTCTATTCGGTGACCCTGCCCGAAGGGCTGACGATTCGGCAGATTTTCAACAAGCTGCAGGCCGATACCGTGCTGGAAGGCGATTTGCCGTCGGCGTTGCCGGCAGAGGGTAGTCTGAGGCCCGATACCTACAAATTCACGCGCGGCACCAAGCGCACCGAAATCGTCGAACAGATGGCGGGGGCGCAGCAAAAGCTGGTCGAGCAGATCTGGGGTAGGCGCGATCCAAACGTGCAACTGGCGAACAAGCAGGATTTCGTGACGCTCGCCTCCATTGTGGAGAAGGAAACCGGCCTTGCGGATGAGCGTGCTCATGTCGCCTCCGTGTTCCTCAATCGTCTCGGTAAAGGCATGCGTCTGCAGTCGGATCCGACGATTATATACGGTCTCTTCGGCGGGGAAGGAAAGCCGTCCGATCGGCCGATCTATCAGTCGGACCTGAAGAAAGAGACGCCTTACAACACCTATATCATCAAGGGTCTGCCGCCGACGCCGATCGCAAATCCGGGCAAGGATGCGCTCGAAGCCGTCGCCAACCCCTGGAAGACGCAGGATCTTTATTTTGTCGCTGACGGCTCGGGCGGTCATGTCTTCGCCGCAACGCTGGAAGAGCACAATGCCAACGTCAAGCGCTGGCGCAAGCTGGTCGCCGAGAAGGGCGAAGATCCGAGTGCAATTGCCGTCGACGGTCAGCCCGACGATGCCACGACAGCTCCGGGCTCTGGCACTCAGCAAAAGAAGAAGACCAACTGATCCTTGTTGCGCCATGGCTTCGATGAAGCCATGGCGCGGTTTCACTTTACATTGATCCCCAATCCGATGATTTTCGATCGATTGGGGACAGGAATTTTCGGAGGCTTGCATGGTATTGCAGTCCATGACCGGTTTTGCCCGGCGTGAGGGAACGAGCGGGCGCGGTCGCTGGGCATGGGAGCTACGGTCTGTGAACGGCAAGGGCTTGGATGTCCGGCTGCGCCTGCCGCAAGGGCTTGAGCGGCTGGAGACGGATGTCCGCAAGCTGATCTCCGACCGGTTCTCCCGCGGCAATCTCCAGGTCGGCCTGTCGCTGTCCGTCGAGGAAAGCCGGGTCGAGGTCGTCGTGAACAAGGATGCGCTGTCGGCTCTGCTCGCGCTGCGGGATCAGCTCGCAGGGATTATCGACCCCGCGCCGCTGCGGCTGGATAGCCTTATGGCGGTTCGCGGCCTGGTGGAATTCAAGGAAGCCGAAGAGAGCGAGGAGGTGGTTGCTGCACGCGATGCCGACATCATGGCTGGCTTGACGGCAGCTCTCGCAGATCTTCACGACATGCGCGGACGGGAAGGCCAGGCACTCGGCCAGATCCTGCTCGGCCAGGTCGCCACGATTGAGACGCTGACGAGCACAGTCGAGCGCGATCCCTCGCGCTCGCCGCAGGAAATCGTAATGCGGCTGGCCGCACAGGTCGCGATGCTTCTTGAAGGATCGTCTGGCCTCGACCGCGACAGGCTGCATGCGGAAGCGGCCCTTCTTGCGACCAAGGCCGATCTTCGCGAAGAGGTCGATCGCCTGCAGGCTCATGTGGCGGCAGCACGCGATCTTATTTCCAAGGGCGGGCCTGTTGGCCGCAAGCTTGATTTTCTTGCACAGGAATTTAACCGGGAATCGAATACCATCTGTTCCAAATCGAATGCCGCTGCGGTCACCGCCGCCGGTATCGAGCTGAAGGTGGTTATCGACCAGTTCCGCGAACAGGTCCAGAATTTGGAGTAGGCCATGAAGCCGGCGACATCCACATCCATTCCGATTGCCCGCCGGGGGCTGATGCTCGCCATCTCCTCTCCGTCAGGCGCAGGCAAGTCGACGATCGCGCGCACATTGCTGGATAAAGACAAGCAGGTGAGCCTTTCCGTGAGTGTCACGACGCGGCAGCGCCGCCCGAGCGAGATCGAAGGAGTGCATTACCATTTCGTCTCGCAGCGCGAGTTCGAGCGCCTTCGCGATTCCGACTCGCTGCTCGAATGGGCCGAGGTGCATGGCAACTTCTACGGCACGCCGCGCGAGCCGGTGGAAACCGCGATGTCGGAAGGCCGCGACATGCTTTTCGATATCGACTGGCAGGGTGCGCAGCAGCTGCAAGAGAAGATGCCGGCCGATGTGGTCTCCATCTTCGTGCTGCCACCGACCATGACGGAGCTGCAATCGCGCTTGCATCGCCGCGCTGAAGATTCCGAAGAAGTCATCGCCATGCGTCTCGCCAATTCTCGGGCCGAGATCGCTCACTGGCGCGAATATGACTATGTCATCATCAATGATGACCTGAACGTTGCCTTCGACGCAGTCCAGTCGATCGTCAAGGCGGAGCGGCTGCGTCGCGATCGCCGGCACGGCATCTTCGATTTCGTTCGGGATTTGCTGGAAGAGACGCCGAAGCTCTGAGGCCGGTCGGCGGCTCCGATCCAATCACAGGCAGTTCGCCAACCGGCAGAATTCTTCCACGGACAGTGTTTCCGCGCGGCGCTGCGGGTCGATCTCGGCCTTGATAAGCAGCGCCTCGCCGCCGAGCGGCTTCAGGCTCTGGCGCAGCATTTTCCGCCGCTGGCCGAAGGCTGCCTGCGTCACCTTCTCCAGCTTGTCGACAGCGCAAGGGATAGGGTTTTCCTTCGGCGTCAGATGCACGACAGTCGACGTTACCTTTGGCGGCGGCGTAAAGGCCTGCGGGGATACGTCGAAGGCCATACGCGCCTCCGAACGCCAGCCACAGAGCACGCCGAGCCGGCCATAATGATCGTCATCTTCCTGCGCGACGATCCGCTGTCCCACTTCTTTCTGGAACATCAGGGTCAGTGACTGCCAGAAGGGCGGCCACTGCGCCGGCAGGAGCCAGTTAACCAGAAGCTGCGTGCCGACATTGTAGGGCAGGTTGGCGATGATCTTAACCGGTCCGTCAGGCGCAAGGGCGGCAAAATCCGTCTTCAGCGCATCGCCCTCGATCACCTCGAGCCGGCCGGGATAGTGATCGGCAACCTCTGCCAGAGCCGGCAGGCAACGAGCGTCACGCTCCACCGCGATGACCTTGGCCGCGCCAAGCGCCAAGATGGCTCGCGTCAGGCCGCCAGGCCCAGGCCCGACTTCGAAAACGGTGGCGCCTTCAAGCGAACCCGCGGTCCTTGCAACCTTCTGGGTCAGGTTGAGATCGAGGAGGAAGTTCTGGCCAAGCGCCTTGCGTGCGTCGAGGCCGTGGCGCTGGATCACATCGCGGAGGGGAGGCAAGCCATCGAGAGCGGCCATTAGGGATTGTTTCCGGTCTTGCTGCTGATCTCGCTTGCCAGCTTGAGGGCGGCGACCAGGCTGCCTTCCTTGGCGACACCCTTGCCGGCGATGCCGAACGCGGTGCCATGGTCCGGCGAGGTGCGGACGAATGGCAGTCCGAGCGTGACGTTGACGGAGTCGTCGAAGCCGAGCGCCTTGGCCGGGATCAGCGCCTGATCATGATACATGCAGATGGCGACATCGTATCGGCGGCGAGCCTCGTCATGGAACATGGTGTCGGCGGGCAGGGGGCCGAAGGCATCGATACCCTCCGAGCGAAGCGCGTCGATTGCCGGCCTAACGATCTCGTCGTCTTCCTTGCCGAGCGCACCGTTCTCACCGGCATGCGGATTGAGGCCCGCAACCGCCAGGCGTGGCTTGGAAATGCCGAAACGGGTTCGTAGGTCGTGGTCGGTGATCCGGCACGTCTCGATGATGAGATCGGTGGTCAAGGCCTGCGGCACATCTTTCAGCGGAATATGGATGGTGACCGGGACGGCGCGGAGCTTCGGGCCGGCTAGAAGCATGACGGGCATGACCGGCCTGCCGATCGCTCGCGTTGCGAGATCCGCCAGGAACTCCGTATGACCGGGAAAGCCGAAGCCTGCATCGTAGAGGACCGATTTGGCGATCGGGTTCGTGACGACCGCCGATGTCTCGCCGCTCATGCTGAGCGAAACTGCCATTTCGATGGCGGCGATCGTCCCTTTTGCGGTGGCGACATGCGGCTCGCCGGCGACGACACTCATTCCAGCGTCGATCGGCAGAATCGGCAGGGCATCGCGAAAGATGTCGCAGACGGTGGCCGGATCGGCCTCCTTCAGAGGCACGTTCAGGCCCAGCTGTGAGGCCCGCGCCGCAAGAACACCTGCGTCGCCGAGAAAGAGAAAAGGCGGCAGATCAAGCTCGCTGCGACGCAGCCAGGCGGCCAGCGTAATATCGGGACCTATGCCTGCCGGATCCCCTTGCGTGAGCGCCAGGGGGATGGATGGGCGCGACGGCATCGGCGATCAGCGATAGACAATCTGCGCTTTAGTGCGCAGTTCATCCATGTACTTCTTATCGTTGGCGCTGACGCCCTGAGCGTTGTTCTTGCCGATATCCTCGGCACGGAAGACGGCTGCTGCGGCGACGTCATCGTTGACCTGACGCTGCGAGCAGATTGCGATATATTCGACACCGCGATCGGTGACGACGGACGCGGTCGTGTTGCCGGACGCCTTTTCGAGCAACGGCTTCCAGACTTCCGGAACGTCGGGCGCGAGCACGCGGCCAAGATCCTGAACGGAAACATCCCGCATGGTCGCTGCAAAAGCTTTCGCCTGATCGCAACCAGGGAACTTGGAGCGCGATGCATCAGCTTCGGCCTTGCGCGACTTCAGGATGGCATTCCGCTTTGCTGTCGGAACAACGAAAACCATCTGCTTCAGGAAGTATTCCGTCGTGACCGGCTTCGTCTTGTTCTCCGTCATGCGGGTAACGAGAGCGTCGTTCGAGAGACGGCCGCTTGAGCCGAAGCGGGCATTCACTACGCGCGGCCAGCTCATGGAAATGGCGATATAGGATTTGAAGTGCTCGACGGTCACGCCCATCTTTTCGAGGATCTGCCCGAGCTGCTCCGTCGACATCTTGTTGCTAGAGGCAAAGCGGCCAAAGGCAGCATCGACGTCAGATGTCGATACTGACATGCGCAGGCGCGCGACTTCCGCACGCTTCAACGTCTCGTCGACAAGTTGTTCCTTTGCGAGCTTGTTCAGGTCGCCCTTCTGGCGCTGCAACTTGAGGAAGTTGACCCGCTTGGCGATATCGCCCGATGTAATGACCTGGCTGTTGACAAGGACTTTGACCTCACTTGCCGCGAAGGCGACATCGCTGCTCGGTACGGCGAAGCTTGCCATGACCAAGGCTGCGGCTCCGAACAGTGCAGCGCGCATCGGTGTCTTTCCAGAAAACATCAACTACCCCTTCCCAAAGGTCCTTCTGTCGGCATGTGCCATGTCGGCACGCGCCATAGGCGCAATACGGCAACTTTGCGCCATCTGTCTACATCAAGCGCGATGAATTGCAAAATCCTTGCGGCGAAACAATGACGCAAACGGAATGGCGGCCCGCGTTGAAATAATAAAGCCGGCGATGAAGCCGGCTTTATCTAATCTTTATAGCGATCAGAATGTTGCGTTCTGAACGTTGCCGAGGTTGACATCGCCCAGCGTACGGAAGGTCAGGCGAGCGCCGACGGACCAGTCACTTGCGGCCTGCGCAGTCGAATCCTTCTTGTTCAGGAACGAGACGGTGAAGATGGTGCATTCGTCCTCATATGAGACGCCGACACCCTGACGGGTGAAATCACCGCTGTTGATGTCATAGCTGACCGTTCCGAAGACCGACCAGTATTCCTTGAACTTGACCTGTGCGCGCGACTGAATTTCGTCCTGATTGCTGGTGAAGCCATATTGCGGCTGAGCGGCGATATGGGTGTAGATCAACGACGTCTGGAATATATCATTCGAGAAGCCGACCGATGTGTCGCCACGACGGAAGGCAAAGTCCTTTTCGTCGAAGCGATAGGACGTCGCGAGCGAGATGCCCTGCGGCGTCGTCAAGCCGAACATCGTGACATAGTCGGATCGAGTGGTTTCAAGGCCAGAATCCGACCCTACACCGGCAAGATCGGTGGTCGCGAAGGAGTTGCGGCCGCCAAGCTGATAGGACTGGCCGAAGATGTGCTGCAACTTGTAGCCGTTGTCGAAGCTGCCTGTGTAGCGCCAACCCACGTTTGCTCGCGTGCCACCTTCGACGCGGTCGAAACCGGAGAACTTGTCACGATCGAACAGATTGGTCGCATCGAAAACGAAGCTCTGCGCATCCTCGTTCGGCAATCGGCCGGCAAGTTGCTCGTCGGGCCGCACATAAATCTGTGCGATCGGTTCGAACACATGCGTGCTGTTGCTCGTAGTAATGAGGAACGGATATTTCGCCTCGAGACCCGCGGTGACCATACCGCGCGTCGCATAGTCGTTGTTGTCGTAGTTGCCGGAATAAGTGCCGGCCCCCGGTGCATTCATATCGAGGCCGTAGACGTCGCCTCGAGCGGCAGCCAACGGCGTCAGCACCAGACCTTGATCGGTGGTGAAGGTACGCTGCCACTGCAGCTCAGTGCTCAGACGCGTATAGTTTCCGGAAAGACCGAGATAGCGGTCGTTCAGGCTGGAATCGCCAAGAGCAGTGGTGGCGTCGAGCACGGAGGTCTTGTCACGCGATAGGTGCGTGAAATTCATCGTCGCTGACAGCTCGCCGCCCAAAACCGATTTCGGATCGACATAGTGATAGTCGATGCTTGGATAGACATATGCCTGCTGTTTCTCGGCAATGCTGCTGTCATCCGCGTTTTGCACATTGTAGTAGAAGGCGCGCATATCGAAATAGTTGCGCTTTCCGAGGCCGGTCAGGTAGGCTTGGTTCGTGTGCGTGCTCTGGTTGACACCTTCCAGGCCATAGGTGCGCGAGAAGTTGTTGTCGCTCTGCAGCATCACGTCCCAGCCGAAGGTCCAGCGTGGATTGATCCTGAAGTCCGCCTTGGACGAGACCATCCCGCGTAAGTCATGCTCGGCATCGCTAGAGCCGGCATTGAACTTGCTGGAATTCATCTGGTCGATGCCTGCGACGCGCAGAACATGCGTACCGTTCTCTAAACGCTGGCGGAACTCGCCTTCGAGCAGCAGGCCCTGGTTGGTGAAGCCGGTGGCAGTCACCGTCGCATCCATGCTGGGCGATATGACGTAGTAGTAAGGGACCTTCAGGCCAACGCCGAGGCGCTGCGAGATGCTCGCCGACGGAAACAGGAAGCCGGATTTGCGCTTTACCGTATTGTCGGGAACTTCGATCCACGGGATGTAGGCGATCGGCTGACCGAACAGCTCGAAGCGGGCATGCTCGAGACGCACGGTATGCGTGACGCCGTTCTGGACGACGCGCTGTGCCTTGACCTGCCACAGCGGAGCGCGGCCCTGCTCGGAGCAGGCCATGCAGGCGGTGTAAACGCCCTTCGACAGAATCATCTGCGTGCCGCCGACCCGCTCGCCCTTTTCGGCGGCAAGACGGGTATTGTCCGGCATTTCGATGCGCAGGGCGTTCACAAAGCCATCGGAAAAACTGTCGGTGACATCCATCTTGTCACCGTACATGCGATTGCCGTCCGGAGTGATCAGCTCGACATTGCCGAGAGCCATCATCCGACCGGATTTCTGATTGTATTCAACCTTCTGGGCGACCATTCTGTAGCCGCCATAGTTGATCTGAACGGCACCGGTGGCGGTGACGATCTGTGCGTCCTTATTATAGGTCAGTTCGTTGGACGAGAGGACGAGTTTGGAGCCCTCCGGCACGTTGACCTTAATGGGAGAGGTCACAGCGCCAGTACCGCCATTGTTGTTGGCCTGGGCGTACACGACGACTGGGCTCATAATATATGCGCATGCGGCCGTGCCCGTAACAAGGGCAGCCACAATCTTCCTGATACTCTTGCGGTTGCCTGCCGCCACTAGCCGTCCTCCTGATGAAGCAGGATCGTTGCTCCGAATGCCAATGCGACGATCACGGGTATCCATGCCGCCACGAAGGGAGGAACCACTCCGCTGCTCCCGAATGCCTTTACAAGCACGGTGACAACATAAAGCACGAAGCCGGAGAGGATTCCACCTAGAATCACGGAGCGCGATTGGTTGAATCTACTGAATTTTAGAGACACAGTTGCTGCGATCAGCGTCATTGCCACCAGAAGGAAAGGCTGTGACAGCAGCGAGTGAAATTGCGTTTCGAGTGCATTGGTCGAGATGCCGAACGAGCGTGCGACCTTTATTCGATTAGAAAGATCATAAAAAGCAATGGTTTCCGGCTGCGCCAGGCGCTGGGAGACAAAATCCTGTTTCAGATTCGTACGGACCTGTACCGAACTCTTATGCTCCGGCATTTCACCGGGTCGCCGTTCGACGACACCGTTAAGAAGCCAGTAACCATCTTGCAATTTTGCCGACTCCGCATCCTGGCGGAGAACGATATTTCCCTGTGAATCGAAGTGGATAAAGACGACGCCCATCAGCGTCGTTCCATTGTCGAGAATGGCCTTGGCGCCGATGATCGTATCGTCCTTGCCGCTGGATTGACGCAGCCACGGAACCGAAAGCTTGTTGTGATAGGAAGGATCGCCGCGCAGATCCGCTTCCATCGTTTCTGCCTGGCGCTGGCCCCATGCGGCGACCGGGTTGAGGGCGAGCATGGTCGCCAGTCCCACGCAAAAGGCGCCCACAATGAACGGCGTCATGAATTGCCAGACGGAAATGCCGGCTGCGCGCGCGATGACAAGTTCGCGGCGGCGATTGAGCGCGATCAGCACCGTCATGCCGACGAAAAGTGCAATGAACGGCACCGTCTGCTGCAAAATGAACGGCAGCCTGACGGCCGTCATCACCAGACCGAGCGAAACCGTATAGCCGGGGAGCCCTGAAAGCCGGCCGGCGTTCTCGCTGAAATCGACGAGATAGACAATCGAGACAACGCCCAGGAAAAACCAGAGCGTCGTTATGATGTAACGACTGAAGAAATAGCGCCCAAGCGTGCTGAAAATCATGCACCGCTCCCGTTCGGTCCGCCCGGCGCCGTCGGCAGGCGGTCCTGGATTCTCTGCCGCCAGCTGCTGAGACGGTTCCGGATCGTTAGCGGCACCGTCATTTTGCGATTACGCAACAGCAGTGCGATGGCGACAGCAGCCGAAATGATGTTGATCGCGTAGAGAACGCCGACGAACTTGGGATTGCTGTCGATCTGGTTTGCGGCATAGAAATCGGCCCAGCGCAGCGCGAAGGCGATCGTCAACGCCGACACCATCGGATGCAGCCGCGCTTCGCGATGCGAGCGCGCATCCCCGGCAATCACCAGAGAGATCAGCGCAAATATGGCGGGCAAGGCCCATTCATTGAGGCGACGATGCAGTTCCGATCGATAATTGCCTGGCCGCGCTTTGACGTCCGGATCATTCGGATCCGGATTGAACAGGAAGGCGAGGCTGCGGTCGCTGGCGCGCAGGGTCGCCTGGCCGCGGCTCTGAGTCATGTCGGAAAGATCGAAGGAATAGGAATCGAATTTGATGACCGAAACGCTGCCGTCAGCCGTCTTGCGATGAACTTCGCCGTCCCTCATCAGCAGGGACGTGCCGCTCTGATCGACCGCGCCTTCCTTCGCATAATAGATCAGGTCGAAGGCAGGGTCGCGGGAATCCACGACGAACAATCCCTTGAGGATACGCCCTGACAGGCGCTGCGAGATCTGAACGTAAAGCCCGTCTTCGATACGCCGGAAATTCTTCTCTTCGATAACAGTCGAAAGAAGGTCGGCATAGGCTTCCGCCACCATTTGGCGGGCAACGACGCGAGCCTTGGGTTCGACCACATTGTCGACGAAGAACGAGAATGCGCTGATCGCGATGGCGAGAATCATGATCGGGCGGATGATGATGCTGCGCTTGGCACCCGCCGCTTCCATGACCGTCAGCTCGGAATCGCTGTTCATTTGCGTCAGCGTCTGCGTGATGCCGATAACCAGAGCGAAGGGCAGAACGATTGGAATGATGGTCGGCAGAATGAGGGTCGCGAGCTTCGCGAACGAGCCCATCGACTGGCCGCTGTCGGTCACGAGATTGATGCGCTGCAGGACCTGCGTGGTCCAAATAATGGCAAGCACCGGCAGCAGGGCCACCAGGAACATCATACCGGCACGCCGTACGATATATATCTCGAATAACTTCATGCCGGCCCTTAAACGCAACACTCGCCGGGCAAGCCGACAGAGATTCATCCTCCTCTACGCTGTTTGCGTTTTTTTGGCGACAACCAACTCGCAAAAAAATCGTTAATTTTCCGAGATTCTTCTGTTGTGTGTCGTTTGAGATAATGCCAGCAGCGCGGCGAATACGACGACCGAAGACAGCCAGCCGAGGACGGCGTCGGAGAGGTAGTGCGCGCCAAACGCCACTCTAAGCGCCGGAATCAGCAGGGAAACGGCGGTAATCGGCAGAGCCACGGTGAGACGCAGTGGCTGCGGTATGATGAAGATCAGGCAAAACAGCCAACCCGCAGACGCAGCCTCGCCCGAGATGAAGGAACAGTTGCTGACACATTTGCCGGCAAACGATCCCGCGTGCACGAAATCGAGCGTGCCGCCGAACAGATCCGTTTGCCGCGGCCGCGGACGGCCCGAGAAGGCCTTTAGCCAGAGATTGACGATCAGCACCGGCCCGATCAGCAAGGAGCCGAGCGCGACCTTGAGATTGCGGGCTCTGAGCGTGTTGAAGGTCGCCCCGTGATGCTGCCAGCATCGAAGCAGCATCCACACCAGCACGGCGGCGACGACGTAGGGAATCTGGAAGAATATCTCCCGGAGCAGCTTCATGCTCGGATCGTCGCTGTATGGGAAATTGCCGCAGATCTGATCGGGTTTCGCAAGGGCAAGGCACTGCTGCGGCAGGAAAAACATGTTTGCGACAGCGAGGTCGATCTGTGGGAAAAGCGCAAATAGGCCAAGCAGCGCCCACCAGAGGCAGAAGAGGGTGATGAAAGCATCGCCGGCGGTGCGCGGGCGCAGAATTCCGGAAAAGGGATGTCCGCGGTTCGAGCTGTTGAAGTTTACGATCAAGATGGCTTTCCGGAAAAGATAAGGCCACTGGGCGGCGGCGAAACGGCGTGGCTTTGGTGTGGCCGCGCTGAATGATCGGAATTTGAAGTCGTCAAAATCGCTTGTCAAGGGAATGCTTCGCCAATCGCTTGTATTCCCTAGCGAAACCTTGAATGATGATTGCAGCAAGTACTCTTTATTACCATGCGTGATTATCGGAGCAGAAATGTCTGTGAAATTCGAGATTTCCTTCGCCAAGTCGGCTCGCCTCAGCGGTGGTCTGGCTATCCTCCTGAAAGGCACGGACGGGGACCTGCCGGCGGGCGCCGAGAGCGCCGATCCGGCCAATGTTTTCGCCAGAGCCGCGCCCGTATCGGGCTTCAAGGGCAAGGCGCTGAGCAGTCTGGATATCATCACTCCCGAAGCTGCGCCCGTTGATCGGATCATCGTCATCGGTGCCGGCAAGGCGAAGGATCTGAGCGCTCATGACTGGCTGAAGCTCGGCGGCGGCGCGGCTGGAAAGGTCCGCAATGTCGAAAAGGTTGCCATCTTCCTCGACGCGCCGGGCATCGAGGTCGAAGCCAAGCAGGCTGCCGATTTTGCCCTGGGCATGCTGCTGCGTGCCTATAGCTTCGATACCTACAAGACGAAGAAGGTGGAGGATGACGAGAAGAGCGGCGCCCGCAAGGCCGTGAAGGTCACGATCGTCACCCAGCATGCGACTTCCGCCAAGAAGCTCTTTACAGCGTCCGAAGCCATTGCCGGCGGCGTGATCCTTGCGCGTGACCTCGTCAACGAACCGCCGAACGTGCTCGGCCCGGTCGAGTTCGCCGCTAAGGCCAAGGAGTTGGAGAAGCTTGGCGTCGAAGTCGAAATTCTGACGGAGCGCGAAATGCGCCGGCTCGGCATGGGTGCGCTGCTCGGCGTGGCGCAGGGCTCAGCCCGCCCGCCGCGTCTGGTAATCATGCAATGGAAGGGCGGCAAGGCCAAGGACAGGCCGGTCGCCTTCGTCGGCAAGGGCGTCGTATTCGACACTGGCGGCATCTCCATCAAGCCGGCCGCCGGCATGGAGGACATGAAGGGCGACATGGGTGGGGCCGCCGCCGTTACCGGCCTGATGCACGCGCTCGCCGCGCGCGAGGCCAAGGTCAACGCCATCGGCGTCATTGGCCTCGTCGAGAACATGCCTGACGGCAATGCCCAGCGCCCGGGCGATATCGTTACCTCCATGTCCGGCCAGACGATCGAGATCATCAACACGGATGCCGAAGGCCGGCTCGTGCTCTGCGATGCGCTCTGGTACACGAATGACCGCTTCAAGCCGCAATTCATGATCAACCTGGCGACCCTGACCGGCGCCATCCTGGTCGCCCTCGGCAACCTGCAGGCAGGCCTCTTCTGCAACGACGACAAGCTGGCGAACGAATTGACGGCGGCCGGGCTTATCACCGACGAGCGCCTGTGGCGGATGCCGCTCGGCAAGGACTACGACAAAATGATCGACAGCAAGTTTGCCGACATGAAGAATACCGGCGGCCGCCACGCCGGCTCGATCACCGCCGCGCAGTTCCTGAAGCGCTTTGTTGGTGAAACGGCATGGGCGCATCTCGATATTGCCGGCACCGCCATGGGCTCTATTCAGGATGAGATCAACCAGTCCTGGGGCTCCGGTTTCGGCGTGCGCCTGCTCGACGAGCTGGTCCGCGCCAACTACGAATCGTGACCAGCCGGGTTTTGTGAGATAGAGGAGGCGGCATGACAGACGTTCTCTTCTATCACCTGACCGAATCGAAGCTCGAAGACGCCCTGCCACCGCTGATCGACAAGAGCGTCGAGCGCGGCTGGCAGGTCGCCGTGCAGATGCGGGAGCCGGCGCGGCGCGATCTTCTCGATACCTATCTCTGGACCTATCGTGAGGACAGTTTCCTGCCGCATGGCACCGATGAAGGCGAGATGGCGGAGCGGCAGCCCGTATTGCTGACGGTCTCTCCCGACAACATAAATGACGCCACCGTGAGGTTTTTCATCGATGGCGCCGAGGCGACGGATGTCGGGGCTTACCAGCGTGTCGTGCTGATGTTCGACGGCTATGATCAGGAGCAACTGGAAAGCGCCCGCGCCCAATGGAAGCGCCTGAAAGGCGAGGGGCATACTCTCACCTATTGGCAGCAGACGCAGGACGGTCGCTGGGAGAAGAAGGCTTAACGCTTCTCCCGCTTTGCCGGGTAGGCAAGTCTAAAGCATGTGGCGCAAAAGTGTTTCGCGGTTTTGCGGTAACGACATGCAAAAGATCAAAGGCCTAAAGCGCAAGAAGCGAATCTGAGGGATCGCGATGCGCTTTAGTCGCCTTCCGAAAGGATCTTCTGGATAAAATCCTTCTTCGCCGCCGTATAGGCTGCGCGATCATTGGCATACTTTGCCGCCAGCTCGACCTTCAGCGCCTCATAGGCATGAGCCAGTTCCGGTTCCTTGCGCAACCGGTCGCGAAAGATCAGGAAGTTGCGCCAGGTCGGGCCGTCGTATTCGACCACATGCACCAGGTGCGTGCGGGTGTTCCCTTCGATGTCACGGCCAAAAATATGATCGTCGGGAACGATATTGCTGCCGGCGTAGACGTAGCCGATGGATGCCATCGGTTCGACGCAGGCGAGGCCGTCGTCGAAGAGTCGAACACCCACCGCAATGTCGATGATCGGCTTCGCTTTGATCTCCGGAATGGAGGTGCTGCCGAAATGCTGGATATCGACGACAAGGTCGCCAAGAGCGCCGCGAATGGCGGCTTCCTCCAGCAAATAGGCTTCATGCCAGCTTTGATTTGGCTCGGCGAGCTTGACAGATTTGTTGCCGACGCCGAGCCCGAAGGATTGTTCATGTTCCGATGCCATAGGCATCATCTCCGATGAGGACGATGTGCTACGCTAGCACGTTGCGGATCGAATTGTCTTCACCGGGAAATGCCTATCAATCGTAAAAAGCTTCGACGAATTTGCGCTTGCCGAGCATGAAGGCATCCGCGACGTGCCGCAATGGCGAAACATCGACATCCGAAGTGCCGGCTTTGACGATCTCGGCGAAACGGCGGTAGAGCGAAGGATATTCGGCTTCCAGCGCGGAGAAGGTCGGTTCGCCGTTGACCGAAAGCTTGGAGCCGCCCTCGGCAAGAACCATCTGGCCAGCATCCGTCTCGGCGACGATGTCCCAGCTCTGCTTGCCGGTCTGGCGCCAGTCGAATTCGGCATGGACGGGAAGGCCCGCTCCGCTCTTGAAGTGAAGGTCGGCGGCGATCGGCGAGTCGCGGTTCTCCGGAAATTCCAAGGTCGCGCCGGTCAGGAAGAGCGGCGGCAGGATATGGGTGACGATCGACAGCGCGTTGATGCCGGGATCGAAGACGCCAAGGCCGCCGGCCTGCCAGATCCATTCCTGGTTCGGATGCCAATGGCGGACATCTTCCTTCCAGATCACATGGGCGCTGCGGATGGTCGTGCCGGCAAGGAAAGCCTTGGCAGCTTCCACTGCGGGCGCATAGCGCGAATGCCAGCTTGCAAAGAGAGAAACACCCTTTGCCTTTGCGAGATTTTCAAGATCCGCCACTTCGCTCAAGGTCGCGCCCGGCGGCTTTTCCAGGAAAACATGCTTGCCGGCCGAGAGTGCCTTATAGGCCGCTTCGTAACGATATTGCGGCGGCATGCAGAGCGAGACCGCGTCGATTGCTGGCACGGCATCGAGCATGGCTTCGATGGTCGTGAAAGACGGAATGCCTTCGACCGTACCATGGCGGCTTGCCGTGGCGGTCAGCTCGAAATCCGGATTATTCGCGATAGACGGAAGATGCTGATCACGGACGATCTTGCCGACGCCGACAATAGCGAGCTTGATGGGGGACATGGGTGTCTCTCGATTAGTATGATTATTGATCCGATCTTTATCAGAATAGCGCCGATGGGCAAGGGCGGTTCATCGCAAATGCGGTCGCGCACTCCGCATCGAAGCCCGACATCATCTGTGCCTCTTCGACTGGAGCACCTTTTCGGCGACAAATTGCAGAGAGTGAGCGGCCGTCCCCGCGTTCGAGACGACGATGCATGGGCAGCGGGAGCGAGGTGCCGTGGATGACGGTAACGTCTGTGCCCAAAACAAAATATGGCCTTGGAGGTAACCATGCTTCCGAGGCTGTATCTCTCATGCAGTCTTGAGGCGGTGATCCGCCTCAACGCACCATTGTGGTTTCGGCCTGGGCGACAAGACTGGATGCTGGGGTCGGCTTGCTCTTGTATTTCAACGTAACGACCTTGTAGCCTTCTTTTTCGAGACGGCTCAGGAGAACAGGCAGCATCCTGACCGTGCGCTGGTGGATATCGTGCATCAGAACGATACCGCGACCGCGCTGATGGAGTTGCTTCATGGTTCGATCCACCACCGCAGCAGGCGTCGAGCTGAAATAATCCTTGCTGTCGATATCCACATCCATGACGATCATGTCGCGGGCGGCGATAGCGTTGCGCAAGCGCTTGGAGTCGGCCAGATAGGGAAAGCGGAAAAAGGGCACGTCCGTGCCGATCGCCTTGGTCACGGCGTCCTTGCCGCGGGCGATCTCGGTCATGGCTGCGTCGAAGGTCATCTTGTCGAGATCGGGATGGCGGAAGGTATGGCTGCCGATCGCGTCGCCATGCGCGAGAACCTCGCGCGCGGTTGCCGGATGGGCTTGCGCCATTTCCCCGACCATCATGAAGGCAGCCTTGACGCCGAACTTGTCGAGCGCGGCGAGAATGCGGTCCGTCTTGCCGGGGGCAGGGCCATCATCGAAGGTCAGGATGATTTCCTTGTCGGCAAGCCTGATGTCCTTGAGCGAAGCGACTTCCAGCGTTCGGCCGGCGAGGCTGTGAGGGCCGTTCATGCTTTCCAGCTCGCGCGTCTCCAGATCGGCGACGAGCCATTTCTTCGGCTCCATATCGACGGGATCGTTGGCTTTCAGCGGCTTGTGCCGCGGCTCCTCGGCCGCATAGCCGGTCTTGAGCGATGCGTCGGTGGCCGGCTTCGACGCGCAGCCTCCCAAGGCCAGGGACACGGCTAGGCCAGCCAGTAAAACACGGTAGTTCATGGGAATCGCTCAACACTCAATGTCAATGAAGGTTGAGCGCACTTTCCGTAATTATGGTTAATGATCGGTTAGGATCTGTCTCGGAACCGCTGAGAATTCACTGAGATCAACCGGCCATCGCGCTTTCATATTCCGATGAAAGCTCCAGCCATTGTTCCTCCGCAGTGGCGAGCTTTTCAGCCGCGTCAGAGCGCTGCTTTGCCTTCTCCGCAGCCTTGGCGGGCGCCTTCTCGTAAAGGGCGGGATCCGCAAGTTCCGCATCAAGCGCCTGAATCAGTTTTTCAAGCTTGCCGGTCAAGGATTCGATTTCGTTGATCTTTTTCTTGAGCGGCGCCAGCGAGGCGCGGCGGTCGGCATTGAGCTTGCGCTGATCCGCCTTGGAAACGGAATCGTCGCTGCCGTTCGCCTTGGCCTTGTCGTCCCTCGGCTTCGGGCTTGCAACGACGAGGCTGCGATAGTCTTCGAGGTCGCCGTCGAAGTTCGAAACCGTGCCGTCGCGCACCAGCCACAGCCGGTCGACCGTCGCCTCGATCAGATGGCGGTCGTGCGAAATGAGAATGACGGCGCCGGGATAGTCGTTCAGCGCCTGGATCAGCGCGTTGCGGCTGTCGATATCCAGATGGTTCGTCGGTTCGTCGAGGATCAGCAGGTTCGGTGCGTCGAAGGCGGCAAGGCCCATCAGCAGGCGAGCCTTCTCGCCACCGGAGAGATCCTTGACCTGCGTGTCCATCTTCTCTGTCGCCAGCCCCATCTGCGCGACGCGGGCGCGCACCTTCGCTTCCGGAGTTTCGGGCATGCGGCGGCGCACATGCTCGACGGCCGTCTGGTTTGGCACGAGGTCATCGAGCTGATGCTGGGCGAAGAAGCCGATCTTCAGGCTCGGCGCCAGCTTCACATCGCCGCTCTCGGCATCGAGCCGGCCGGAGATGAATTTCGCGAAGGTTGATTTACCGTTGCCGTTCGAGCCGAGCAGGGCAATGCGGTCATCGGCATCGATGCGTAGGTTCAGGCGCTTCAGGATCGGCTTTTCAGGCTCATAGCCGACGGCACCGCCGCTGACTGCGATGATGGGTGAGGCAGGCTGCTTCTCGGGTTCCGGAAAGCTGAAGCCCATCACATGATCTTCGATGACGGCGGCAACAGTCCCCATCCGTTCCAATGCCTTGACGCGCGATTGCGCCTGTCGCGCCTTCGTTGCCTTGGCTTTGAAACGGTCGATGAAGCTCTGCAGATGCTTGCGTGCAGCGTCGTTCTTCGCTTTGGCTTTCGTCTGCAGTTCGTCGGCCTCGGCCTTCTGCCGCTCGAATTGATCGTAGGAGCCACGATAGAAGGTGAGCTTCTTCTGGTCGAGATGGACGATGGAATTGACCGCCGTGTTCAGGAGGTCGCGGTCGTGCGAGATGATGATGACCGTATGCGGGTAGCGGCGGATGTAATCCTCCAGCCACAGCGTGCCTTCAAGGTCGAGATAGTTCGTCGGTTCGTCGAGCAGCAGCAGATCCGGCTCGGAAAACAAGACGGCTGCGAGCGCCACGCGCATGCGCCAGCCGCCCGAGAATGAGGAGGCCGGGCGCTTCTGCGCCTCGTGGTCGAAGCCGAGGCCGGCAAGGATGCTGGCGGCGCGCGCTTCGGCCGAATGGGCGCCGATATCGGCCAGCCGGGTCTGGATATCGGCGATGCGATGCGGGTCGGTCGCCGTTTCGGCTTCCACGAGCAGCGCCGCACGTTCCTTGTCGGCTGCCAGCACGATATCGATCAGCGGCTCCTCGGTGCCGGGCGCTTCCTGCGCGACCTGGCCGATGCGGGCGTTGCGCGGGATCGAGACCGAGCCGCTTTCGGCAGCGAAATCGCCGGTGATGATCCTGAACAGCGTGGATTTGCCGGCACCATTCTTGCCGACAAGGCCGGCCTTCGTGCCCGCCGGAAGCGTCACGCTGGCATGGTCGATGAGAAGGCGGCCGGCAATGCGGGCGGAAAGGTCTGAAATCGAAATCATGGCGCGGTTTTGGCCGAACTCGGCGCCGAAGGCAAGAGTCGAAAGCGTTCAGGCGTTCGTGCTGCGCGCCGGCTTTTGCGGCTTCGCGCAGGTCTTGAGCCTCTCCGTCAGCTCCGTCTCATAGAGCATCAGATTGCTGAGGGATGCGTTGAGGTTGTCGAGAGTAGCGCTGACCTTTGGCGATCTTTCGACCTCGCGGGCGAAATGCTGCTTCTTCATCAGCCCTTTGGCCAGTTGATCCGCAACTTCGCGCAGCATTTCCGCCGCGTCGCTTTCGGATTTCCGCGCCACCAGTCCGCAATGGCTGACGAGGCGATGTTTCAGGCCGATCTCGTCGAGCCCGCTTTGCGGGGGAAGGGAGCCGAGTGCCTCGATCTCTTCGGCAAGACCTCTGTCCTGTCCGTAAAGCGCCTCATGAAAGAGCTGGTAGTTGCGCGGCAGGTTTTTCACCTTCAGCTGCGTCATGAAGCGGCCGATGATCTCGAGCTCGGTTTCCGTTTCATCGCCGTCGATGGAATATGCCGAAACGCCTGTCTGCGAGTTCTTCATGCCTGCTCATGACCGTGATCTGATATATCTCGTCAATCTGCAGGCCCCCAGGTTAAGGGAACATGAACAAAACGGCCTATTCACGCTGCATCGCAACAAAATGAGGCATGTGATCAACGCTTGAGCGAAGAGGCGAAATGTAAGCTCGCCTCTGGCTTACATCCAGTGCCGTCCTTCGCTGCGCAGGAAGTGGAGGAGGTCAAGGACCAGCGAAGGTTTGCCCATGGATGTCAAGATCATGTGGCATTGACCACGGTGGTGGGTGTGGTGGTTGAACATATGTGATACCGCCACATGGAGGGGAACGGTAATGGCGCCCGGTCGCAGGATCGAGGTATAGGTGATGTCGGCGGCGAGAGCATCGGCATCGAGCGTTTCCACCCAGGCGATGATGTTTCGATCCTCTGCCTCGCGCGCTGCGTGAAGCCCTTCGAGATCGTAATGCAGGACGACATCAAGTGATGCCGGCACTTCGCCGGCGCCGTTGAAACGGTGCATCCACAACCGGTCCGCTATCAGCAGATGGTTCAGCGTTCCGTGGAGCGAACCGAAGAAGGCGCCGCGGTTTTCGTTAAATTCGGCATCGCTGAGATCAGCTGCCGCGTTGTAGACCTGAACATTGGCCCAGCGATTGTAATCGGCGAGCATCCTGAAATGTTTGAGCATATGGCTTCTCCTCCATGGTGTGACGATGTTGTCGCCAAGTTTGCCAATAAACCTTCGCAGCGGTACTGGGCCCATCGCGAATCGGCCGCTCCGACTGTGACAGCGGCGTGAAATTGGGCGATCCCCCTTGTTTTCGGGCTTTGAGGCAGGTAAACACCGCCCACTTTTCTCTGATTACAAGGAACGGACCCATGGCGATTGAACGTACTTTCTCGATGATTAAGCCGGATGCGACGAAGCGCAACCTGACTGGCGCCATCACCAAGGTTTTTGAAGACAACGGCCTGCGCGTCATCGCCTCCAAGCGCGTCTGGATGAGCAAGCGCGAAGCCGAAGGCTTCTACGCCGTTCACAAGGAACGTCCGTTCTTCGGCGAGCTCGTTGAAGGCATGACCTCCGGCCCGACCATCGTTCAGGTCCTGGAAGGCGAAAACGCCATCCTGAAGAACCGCGAAATCATGGGCGCCACCAACCCGGCCAATGCTGACGAAGGCACGATCCGCAAGACCTTCGCCCTGTCGATCGGCGAAAACTCCGTTCACGGCTCGGATGCTCCGGAAACGGCTGCCGTCGAAATCGCCTACTGGTTCTCCGAAACGGAAATCGTCGGCTGAATCGGCCTCTCAGCACTCGCGCTGAACGACTTGAATTGACGCAGAGAAAGCCGGGATCGCATCCCGGCTTTTTTCATGCCGGGCAAGCGGTATCGTGCCCGTAATCGACGCTGCCGTCACTCTTGAAGACATCGGGATTGGCGGTGTAGACCGGGCCGACGACGAGCGGCTTTGTCGGCAGCACGGTCTGGTCGAGATCGGATTTGACTTCGGTCTTGAGCGTCTGGATGGTCTTATCGCTCGCATCCACCAGCTTGATCGAAACGGAATAGGGGCGGTCCTTGCGCACGCAGTGCAGATCGGGGCTTTCCAGGGTGATCTTGTCCCAAAAGGAATAGATCTTCTGGTGGACGACAAGCGGATCGCCGCCTGCCGGATTTTCGAATTCCGCAACCGCCGTCGTGCCTTCGGGGATCGGGGCGATCTTCTTTAGGGTGATCATGTAGGTCGCGCTCGCCACGCGGTAATTGAACACGAAGATGCGTCCGGTGAGCTCAGTCGGACCTTGATCGTCCTTCCTCTGGCAGCCGGCCAGCGCTAGGCCGGCGACTATTCCTGCGCCGATCGTCGTCAGCATGATCCTTCGCATCGTCATGGTGCAGTCTCCTCCTTCTTGCGCCGGTAGTGCCGGCTGGCCTTGGCGCGGTTGCCGCAGACCGCCATATCGCACCAGGCGCGGCTTTTGTTCTTGCTGCGGTCGATGAAGAGCCAGCCGCAGTTGCGGCATATTTTCATTCGTTCGGGATCGGGCATGGCGATGAGCCGCAGCGTCGAATGCACCGTCGCGGCATCGAGCCCATCGGCTGCGGCGCGCTTCAGGACCTTCGCCAATGCGGCAAGCAGATCGGCAAGCAGCAGCTCTGCGGCCTCGCCCAGAACGCGCGCCCGGAAGTAACGGTCGATCGTCTCGCGCATCGTGATGAAGTCGGCCCTGTTTTCCCGCTGCACCGGCAGGATATCGCCGAAAAGCGCCCGCTCGGCGCAGAAATTGGCGGCCGCTTTCGGAAAGCTGTCCATTTGTCCTGTTGCCGCGAAACGATCGGTCCGGCGCTCGTCGTCGTGGCGCAGGATCACGCTGTTAGCGACATCGAGCGCCAGTGCGCCTCCGGAAAAACGATGCGGGGTCCAGGAAAAGCTCATGACCAAAATTATAACTGGTAAAATTGATTTTGCCAGTTACTATTTACACGTTCCTCGGAGGGGCGGATGGCCTATCTTCTGCAGCAATTGGCGAATGCCGTTCCACTCGCCGCGCTCTATGCGGCACTGGCCTTTGGCTATTCCATCGCGTTCGGGGTGATGAAGCGGGCCGACATCACCTATGGCGCGCTCTTCGCCTTCGCCGGCCAAATGCTCGTACTCTTCACCGATGTCGGCTACACGAGAATGTATCTGATCCTGCCGGCCGCCTTCACCTTCGGCGCGGTTGTCGCCGTCGGCTATACGCTGGGTACGAGCTTCCTCGTCGGCCGCGCGATCATGTTGCCTTTGTCGCGCAAGTCGCCGAATACCGTCATCGTCGCCGCGCTCGGCATGATGATCATCCTGATGGAGACGGCGCGCTTGGCTTCGAATACGCGCAGCATCTGGTTGCCGCCATTCCTGAACGAAGCGATCGTCTTCTGGGATAGCGGCGATTTCCGGGTAACGCTGACCGAAATCCAGCTGCTCAATACAGCGCTGATGATCCTCGTTATCCTTGCAGGCGCCTATGTCCTTAGATGCACCGGCTGGGGGCGCATCTGGCGGGCGGTGACCGATGACGCATTCGCCGCCGAACTCTGCGGCACGAGCGCTAACCGTGTCTTCCTGCTGGCCTATGTCGCTTCCGCGCTGGTTGCGACCATCTGCGGGCTGCTGGCCACGTCCTACTACGGAACGATGGATTTCGGGGCAGGGCTGATGTTCGGGCTCAAGGTGCTGATGGTCGCAGCGGTCGGTGGTTATTCCGACCCCTTGAAGTCGGCGGGCGGGGCAGCGCTCCTTGGCCTCTCCGAGACCATGTGGGGCGCTTACGGCCCGTTCCTGTGGCGCGACTTCGTCATATTCTCGCTGCTCGTGCTCTTGCTGGTGCTAAGCCGGCGCGAAAGGGTTGTGCCCTGAAGCCTATTTGTCGCCGGCCCATTTGGCGCGCGCCGCATCGTCGGCATCCCTAGCCGAAACCCAGCCGCCTTGCGCACCGTCGCTGCCATGTTCTTTTTTCCAGAAGGGAGCGGAGGTTTTCAGGAAATCCATGACGAAATTGGCGCCGTCGAAGGCGGCCTGCCGATGCGACGCCGCGGCAATGACGAGCACGATGTTCTCGCCGGGCGCAATCTTGCCGTAGCGATGGATGGCCGACAGGCCGAGAAGCTCGAAGCGCTCGATCGCGAGATTGGCGATGCGGGCGATCTCCGCCTCCGCCATGCCGGGATAGTGTTCGAGCTCAAGGGCGCCCAGCGTGCCGCCTTCGTCGCGGCAGAGCCCCGAGAAAGTAACGACCGCGCCGATGTCATGCCGGCCGTCGGTCAGCCGGTCGATCTCCACCTGAAGATCGAAATCCTCGCGTTGAACGCGGACAAGCGGCTGTACGCTCATCAGCTCACCCCCCGGTCATCGGAGGGAAGAGCCCGATCTCCCGCGCTCCGGCGACAGGCTCGTCGTGATCGGCATGTTCCATGTTGATGGCCACGCGGATCGCCTCGGGGAATTGAAGCGCTGCCTCGTATTCCTCTCCCAAACTCTTCAAATGACTCAGAAGATCGCCGACGGTCACGACATCGGCGGGAAGGGAAATCTCCTCTTCCGTTTTGCCGATCCGCTCACGCACCCAGGCGAAATAGACGAGCTTGGTCATTATTCTTCATCCACGACATGCTTCAGCCCGGCGCGGAAATAATCGTAGCCGGTGTAGATGGTCAGCAGCGCCGCGATCCAGAGCAGGCCGATGCCCATCTCCGTCGTATAGGGTAGCACCTTGTCGCCCGCCGGCCCAGCCAGAAGGAAGGCGATAGCCACGAGCTGGGCGGTCGTCTTCCATTTCGCGATGCGCGTCACGGGAACGCTGACCTTTAGGGCCGCCAGATATTCGCGCAAGCCCGAGACCAGGATTTCGCGGCAGAGGATGATGATGGCGGCCCAGAGCGACCAGCCGGCAATGGTGCCGTCGGCGGCGACCAAAAGCAGGATCGCAGAGACCAGCAGCTTGTCGGCGATCGGATCGAGCATGCGTCCGATATTCGAGGTCTGGTTCCAGATGCGCGCGAGGTAGCCATCGAGGAAATCGGTAAGCGAGGCGATGACGAAGATCCAGAGTGCGACCCAGCGCGCGAAATCGGAACCTTCCAGCTTGCCCTCGATGAAAAAGCACAGAACGATCAGGGGTACGCAGAGAATGCGGCCGTAGGTGAGCAGGTTAGGAATGCTGTAAGCGCGCGAAGCCATAGAAATCATTTCGTTTCGGTTGTCCCGACCGAGCCCGATGAGCCATTGTTACGTCTCATCCCGGTCGCGTCACTTGATTGCGTGTGACCCCAAAAACCGCTTCGCACTTTTTGGGGTCACACTTAGATGATGGTTTGACTAGCTTATGGTCAACATTGTTTCTGTTTTTTCACCGCTATTGCGTGGAATTTGCGACCGGGATTTTCTATTTCGCGGCGTCTTCATGAAAATGGTTATAGACCTGCCGAGCCACACCCTCCGATATGCCTTCCACGGCCATCAGATCGGAGAGCGCGGCGCGCGAGACGGCCTTGGCGGTGCCGAAATGCTGCAGCAATGCCCGCTTGCGCGAAGGGCCGATGCCGCCGATCTCGTCGAGCGGGTTCTTCACCATCTCCTTCTTGCGCCGGGCGCGATGGGAGCCGATGGCAAAGCGGTGGGCTTCGTCGCGCATGCGCTGGATGAAATAGAGTACCGGATCGCGCGGCGGCAGCGTGAAGCTTTCGCGCGAAGGAGCGAAGAAGCGCTCGCGCCCGGCGTCACGGTCGACACCCTTGGCGACGCCGATGGCGATAACGCTGTCGGTGATTCCCAGTTCCTCGAGAATGGCGCGCACGGCCGTCATCTGCCCCTGGCCGCCGTCGATGAGGATGATATCGGGCCAAGCCGGGAAGGGCTGATCGACCGCATTGGTGCCGGAAGCCTCCGCAGCCGCGCTTCGGTCGGGCTTGCCTTCTTCCTTCAGCAGGCGGGAGAAGCGGCGCGTCATGACCTCGCGCATCATGCCGAAGTCGTCGCCCGGCGTGATGTCGGTCGATTTGATGTTGAACTTGCGATACTGGCCTTTGACGAAGCCTTCCGGCCCGGCCACAACCATGCCGCCGACGGCATTCGTACCCATTATGTGGGAGTTGTCGTAGATCTCGATGCGCTGCGGCACGTAGGGAAGCTGGAATGTTTCCTTGAACCCTTCGAGCAGCCGCGATTGCGAAGCCGTCTCCGCAAGCTTGCGGCCATGTGCCTCGCGGGCATTGGCAACGACATGATCGACCAGATCGCGCTTTTCGCCGCGCTGCGGCACGAGGATCGCGACCTTGTGGCCGGCCTTTTCGCTGAAAGCGGCGGCCAAAAGCTCGATTTCCTCGACCGTTTCCGACAGCAGGATCTGCCGCGGCACCGGCTTGTCGTCATAGAACTGCGCCAGGAAGGCATTCAGCACTTCGGCGCCCGAGAGAGACGGATCGGCTTTCGGGAAATAGGCGCGGTTGCCCCAGTTCTGGCCTGTGCGGAAGAAGAAGACCTGAATGCAGGAGATGCCGCCCTCGTGATGGATGGCGAAGACATCGGCTTCCTCGACGCCGGCAGGATTGATGCCCTGGTGGCTCTGCACATGCGACAGTGCCGCCAGCCGGTCGCGAAAGACGGCGGCGCGCTCGAAATCGAGATCCTCGGCGGCAGCATTCATCGCCTCGGCCATATGAGCCTTGACGTTCTGGCTCTTGCCGGAAAGGAAGTCCTTAGCCTCCTGCACCAGTTCCGCATAGCCTGCATCGCTGATCTCATGCGTGCAGGGCCCGGAACAGCGCTTGATCTGGTAGAGCAGACAGGGCCGGGTGCGCGTCTCAAAGACGCTGTCGGCGCAGGTGCGGATCAGGAAGGCGCGCTGCAACGAATTGATGGTGCGACCGACGGCGCCCGCCGACGCGAAGGGGCCGAAATAATCGCCCTTGCGGGCGCGGGCGCCTCGATGCTTGAAAATGGCCGGCGCGCGCTGATCGCCTGTGATCAGAATGTAAGGAAACGACTTGTCATCGCGCAGCAGCACATTGAAGCGTGGCCGCAAGCGCTTGATCAGATTCGCTTCCAACAGCAGCGCTTCTGTCTCCGTGCGCGTGGTCACGAACTCCATATTGGCGGTTTCGCGGACCATGCGGGCGATGCGGTTGGAATGTACCCGGCCCATCGCATAATTGGCGACGCGCTTCTTCAGGTTCCGCGCCTTGCCGACATAAAGTACGTCGCCGGCTTCGTTGAACATGCGATAGACGCCGGGATTGTTCGGCAGCCGCTTGACGAATTCGGCGATCAGCTCCGCGCCGCGAAGTCCGGTCTCGTTCTTGCCGCCTTCGTTCCAGTCGACGGGCGTGACAGGGGCGGCGGCGGCATCGCCCTCCACTTCGATGTCGTCTTCGATATCCTCTGATTCGTCGTAGAGAATGCCGCCGTCGGGCAGCTTTCGTCCATTCATTCCGCACTCTCCGCCACATCAGGCGTTTCCCAGGCAAGATGCTGGCCGCCGTCGAGCGCTATCATTTGGCCCGTGATCGAGGGCGTGTCAAAAAGAAAGCGGACGGTGCGGCCGAATTCTTCGAGCCCCGGCGCCGCCTTCAATATGAGGCCGTCGATCTGCGCTTGAAAGTCCTCTTCCGTCTGCCGCACGCTGCGCACGGTTGGGCCGGGACCGATCGCATTGACACGGATGCGGGGAGCGAAGCTCTGCGCCATCGTCTGCGTAGCCGCCCAGAGTGCGGCTTTTGACAAGGTATAGGAATAGAAGCGCGGAGTGAGCGCCCAGACCCGCTGGTCGATGATATTGACGATCAGCCCCAAATGGGGCTCGGGAAGCTGCCGCACGAAATCGGCAGCCAGAATCGACGGCGCGCGGACATGCACCGCGAAATGCGCCTCGAAGGCTTCGGCGTCGAAGCGGTCGGCAGAATCGCCGAGGAAGGCCGAGGCATTATTGACCAGCAGATCAAGCGGGCCGAGCGCCTCGGTGACCTTTTCGACAAGGGTTGATGTCTCGCCCAAATTTTGCAGATCGGCCTTGATCGCAATCGCCTTTTTGCCCTTTTGCTGCAATTTCGCCACAATTTCTGCAGCCTCGTCGAAGGAGTTGTTGGCGTGCAGGGCCACGACGAAGCCATTCGCCGACAAATCCTCGGCGATGGCCCGGCCTATTCTTTTGGACGCGCCCGTTATCAATGCGGCGCGTAGTTTTTCCTGGCTCAAGAGATCGCCTTTTGCTCATCGTTACCCAATCGATGATCATATAGGGCGTGGATACACCATATGAAAAGATGCTTCTGCAAGTGGCGTTCTTGAGATCACATATGTAAAACTTAAAGTATATTTAGATTAAAATAAGTATACACGCTTTAACCATTGGTTATGGTTAATAATTCATATGTTGCGGTGAAGCAACATCGAAATTCAGCCATGTCTGTGCCACAATGAAATCATATTTTGGCTCTTCCAATTCCTCATTTGCCATTCAATTTCAACCTCGATCCGGGAGGGATGTGTTTTTTAATTGCTCGTGACGCTTCGAAGTCAAAGACAGTAAACGAAGCTCACGGGACTGAAAGGAGAAAAGTATGCGTACTCTCGTAACGACCCTCATGGTCTCCGCTTTCGCCCTCGGCGGTTTCACTGCAGCTCACGCTGCCGATGCAGTTGAGCAGATTCCGCAGCCGCCCGTCGCCCAGGAAGCAGCTCCGGCCGTCAACAACTGGTCCGGCTTCTACATCGGTGGCGAAGGCGACTGGAACAAAGGTCACTTCAACCGCACCGGCAATAGCTACGCCTTCGGCGGTGGTGCCTTCACCGGCTACAACTGGCAGCAGGGCCAGATCGTATACGGTGTTGAAGCTGACCTCGGTTACGCTGACTCCGAAACGAGCCGTAACGGCCTGACCGCCAAGAACGGCGTCAACGGCTCGGTTCGCGGCCGCATCGGTTACGACTTCAACCCGTTCATGCTGTACGGCACGGCCGGTCTGGCAATCGGCCAGAACAAGCTCGAAGACGCTACTTCGTCTGAAAGCAAGACGGCTGTTGGCTACACGGTCGGTGCAGGTGCTGAAACCTTCATCACCAACAACATCACGGCTCGTCTCGAGTACCGTTACACCGACTACGGCAAGAAGACCTTCAACCTCGACTCGGGCAGCTTCTCGCGCGGCTTCGACGAGCAGAGCGTCAAGGTCGGTATCGGCGTCAAGTTCTGATCATCTGCAGGCACAGACCAAATACAAAAGGCCCTGCCGATCGGCGGGGCCCAGATTGCTGACAAACCCCTGGCCTTGGCTGGGGGTTTATGATTCACTGGGACATGTTGAAGAAACCCGCTCCCGAACAGACGGCTCTCGAGATGGTGACGCTCGACAGTCTGGTGCCCCGGGATCACCTGCTTCGCAAGATCGACGCGGTGATCGACTTCTCGTTCATCCATGATCGCGTCGCCGGCC
>NZ_JARWKZ010000020.1:0-106556 GCF_050577975.1 Rhizobium sp. BR 315
CAGACGAGCTTCGCTTCGTCGCTGTCCGACTCGATCCAGTCGGGCGTCGGCAAGCTGGTTGACGCCAACATGGAACAGGAATCGAGCAAGCTGTCGGCTCTGCAGACGCAGCAGCAGCTCGCCGTCCAGTCGCTCTCGATCGCCAACTCCTCGAGCCAGTCGATCCTGTCGCTGTTCCGCGGCTAATAGCAAGCGTCGGCGTCCAACGCCGGCTGAAATACGCAATGACGACTTCACCGCGCCCTCCCTGGAAGGCGCGGTTTTCTTTTTTATTGGCCAATTACGTACCGCCAAAGATGATGTCGTCGGCCGCGCTCGCCGGATCTGATGTGGTCTGATTTTGTTAACTTTTGTGGCGGCATTAACCTTTTATTAACGCTATTGCTGTCAGTTGCAGCTAACGCAACGGTTGGTTAACCACTCCTAAGAGCCGGTTAACAAGCATGAGGCTGATCTCCGTTCCCGGCCACAGACCGGAATGTCCCTTCCAATTTCAGCCACAAGGGGCACCTTCAATGACCAGCATCCTGACCAACGTCGCGGCTATGTCCGCGCTCCAGACCCTGCGCTCGATCAATAACAATCTGCAGGATACCCAAAGCCGCGTTTCCTCCGGCTATCGTGTTGCCAAGGCATCCGACAACGCTGCCTATTGGTCGATCGCGACCTCCATGCGTTCCGACAACAGCGCGCTGTCCGCGGTGTCCGATGCGCTGGGTCTGGGTGCCGCCAAAGTCGACACCGCCTATACGGCGATGAGCACTGCCCTCACCGTCGTCGGGCAAATCAAGGACAAGCTCGTCGCAGCGACCGAAAACAGCGTCTCCAAGGGGGACGTGCAGCAGGAGATCTCGCAGCTTCAGCAGCAATTGGAAAGCATTGCCCAATCGGCCTCCTTCTCCGGTCAGAACTGGATGTATGCAGCCAATGGCGCCTCGGCCTCCGTCGTTTCCTCCTTCGTTCGCAACAACAACGGCACGGTTTCCGTCAACAGCACCAGCTACAGCTTCGATACCGGCTCCCATGGCAACGTCATGTTCGGCGCAAAGCCCAGCGGCGCGCTCGATACCAGTTCCGGCATTCTCGGCAGCAAGCAGACGATCGGCAGCAACTCCTATTCCGTCTTCAGCCTCGACATCACCAACATGACCAACGGCGATATCGGCAAGGCGATGAATCTCGTCCAGGGCGCGCTCAACTCCATGACGAGTACGTCTTCTCAGCTTGGCTCGCTCTCGACGCGTATCGACCTGCAGACCAACTTCGTCTCCACGCTGCGCGATACGATCGATTCGGGTGTCGGCAAGCTCGTCGATGCGAATATGGAACAGGAGTCGAGCAAGCTGTCGGCACTACAGACGCAGCAGCAGCTGGCAATCCAGTCGCTGCAGATTGCCAACACGAGCGCACAGAACGTGCTGTCGCTGTTCAAAGCTTGATCGGAGCTTGCGTTAAGATAGCGCGGCGGCATTTCTCTCTTGTCGTCGCGCCCAGGCTTTTGTTAACCTTACCGATAACTGATTTGTAGTTTTTGCGCAGGAGCTGGCTCCCGACTTTCCGCAAAGCGGGAACTGCATCTTGTTTTAGCGACGGGCCGCGCTGGGATATTTATTTCCCGCTGGTGGGCATGAGGCCAATCGTTGCTGCCGGATTTGCCCGGTTTGCCAATCCCAATGGAATTACGGATTTTTTAGATGAGCAATGTGACGGCGAATGCGGCCACGTCTGCGGCGTTGATCGTGCTGCGTGGAATCAACAAAGACCTCGGTGTCGCGCAGCAGCAGGTCTCATCCGGCTTCCGCGTCCAGAATGCGAGCGACAGCCCCACCTACTGGTCGATGGCGAACACCATGCGCTCGGACCAGAGCAGCCTTTCCACCATCAACGATGCGCTTGGCCTTGGTTCCTCCAAGGTCGATACCGCGTCGACCGCGATGGATTCGGTCGTCAGCCTGCTGACCAAGATCCAGTCCAAGCTCGTTTCGGCAAGTGAAGCGGGCACGAACAAGGATGCGGTCAACTCCGATATCCAGCAGCTCAAGGACCAGTTGCAGGCGGTCACGCAGTCGGCAGCCTTTTCCAGCGAAAACTGGCTCTACAACACCGGCGAGCAGCCCAGCACGCAACAGTCCGTGATCAGCAACTTCACCCGCGGCGCAGGTGGCCAGATAAGCCTCACGACCATCGGCTATGACAGCTCCCAGACCCTGATGATCGATACCTTCGATCCCAGCCGGGGATTGTTGACGAAGAATGTCGACGCAAGCGCGCTCGGCGCATCCGGCAGCAGCTCGACGCCTCGCAACTATTATCTTCTGGCTGCCGATGCCGGCACGCCGCCGGCCGGCGGCACGGAAATCGCCATCTCCAGCACCACGACGGACGCCCAGCTTACGGACATGCTCAATGTCACGAACTCGCTTCTGAAGTCGGCGACCACGGCGGCTTCGACGCTGGGCATGATGAAGTCTAATATCGACGACCAGTCGAACTACATTTCCAAGCTCAGCGACACCATCAAAAGCAGTGTCGGCGATCTCGTCGATACGAATATGGAAGAAGCGTCCGTGCGGCAGTCCGCGCTGCAGACGGCGCAGCAGATGGGCGTTCAGGCATTGTCGATCGCCAACAGCATGGCGAGCAAGGTGTTGATTATCCTTCAGTCGAAGTGATGTCGGGCGGCATTGCCGATCCGGCCGTGCCGCCCCGCATTCATCCTCGCACAAGTTTGACTGCCTACGGTCCAGCGCAGTGGCATGGTTGCGCCGTTTGCCGGAGATAGTCGTCATCTCCGCAGAGCGCTGCCAGAGGACGGAAACCGGAAGCGTGATGATCGACGTTTTGAGAATGGGAAATGATCGGCCCTCTTGTGGCATCTACCGCCAGCGTCCTACCGACGCAAACGAGGAGATGCGCGCTTGAGCTTGACACTATCCCGATATCTCAAGGATTTCAGCGCCGAACAGACCCCGCCCGCCGACTTCTCGGACACGGTCTTTGCGGAGCCGGCGGAATTTCCTGAGCCCGCCTTGGAGCCGCCGGTCGATGTCGAGGCCGAGCGTCGCGCCGCCTATGCGGAAGGGCATGAAGCGGCGACGCAGGATTTGTCCCAAAAGCATCAGGCAGAGCTCGATGCCGTGACCGCTTCCTTCCGCGCCGAAATGGATGCTCTTCGGGCGCAGTACGAAGAGCAGGCGGCACAGAAGATCGCTGCAGATTTGGCCCGCATCGCAACGACGCTTGGCCAGGCAATCAGCGCGGACGCCGCAGCAGTCCTTGCGCCGGTCATGACTGAAACCCTGACGACGAAGGCTGTCGCCGACCTCTCCGACTTAGTCAGGACGGCAATTCTGGATGGCAGCGCCGGCCCGGTCTCGGTGAGCGGTCCGCGCCATCTCTTCGAGGCCCTTGAAGCCCATCTTGGTGAAGAGGCTGCTTTCCTGCGCCACGTCGAGGTTGAGGATGTCGATCTCACTGTCACGATCGGTGAAAGCGTTCTTGTGACCCGCATGTCTGCCTGGGCTGCGGGCCTGAAAGAGATTCTGAAATGAGCGACGGCGATCAAAATCAAGCAAAGCATGAGATCATCATCGTCAAGCGCCACGGCGGCGGCGATCACGAAGGCGGCCATGGTGGTGCGTGGAAGATCGCCTATGCCGACTTCATGACCGCCATGATGGCCTTCTTCCTCGTCATGTGGCTGGTCAATGCCGCCAACGAGGAGACGAAGGCCTCGGTCGCTTCCTATTTCAATCCGATCAAGCTCGCCGACGAGAAGCCGACCGAGAAGGGGCTCAAGAAGCCTGTCGATCAGGCTCAGGGCGAAAAGAACCAGCAGAAGTCGGACAAGCCGCAGGACAGGCCCAATGACGGCAAGTCGGCCAAGACCGGCGAGGATCTGACGTCGACATCCGGCGATCAGACGAATTATTCCGAAGCCGATTTCTTCGAGAATCCCTACTCGGTTCTGGCCGAAATCGCACAGGAAGTCGGCCAGCAAGCCAATGTCAGCGCCAAGGGCGAGGGCGGTGCTGCGCAGTCCGGCCCGGCGACGGGTGCCGAAGGCGGTCAGGCCTATCGCGATCCCTTCGATCCGGATTTCTGGACCAAGCAGGTTCACGTTTCCAGCGCGTCGAAGATGGCGAACGAGGAACAGTCCGCCAAGTCGGATCAGTCACCCAAGGGGGAGGTTATCGCCCTGTCCAAGGCGACTGCTGCAGACAGCGGCCAGCCGGCGACGCAGCCGCAGACCCCGGAACAGCAGCCGACCCTGAGCGAGCAACAGGCTACCGGACAGCAGGCCATCGGCAAGCAGCAAGGCAAGCAAGCACAGCAGCAGGTCGCGAGCGCAACCGAACAAGGCACTGCCTCGAGCTTCCAGGATAATGCCGCCGCCTCCCAGGCCAAGGACACCCCGCCGACGAAAGCCCAGCAGCAGGAAGCCAAGGAACTGCAGCAGGAAATCCAGTCGCAGATCGGCGGCATCGCGGGCCAGCTGGCGGAGGGTCTTCAGGTAACGTCCGTCGAGGGCGGTTTGCTGGTAACGATTTCCGATCAGAGCAACGACCCGATGTTCAACATCGGCTCTGCCGTGCCGCGCCGGGAAATGGTGCTGGCGATGGAAAAGATCGGCAAGGTTCTGGCGGAGCGCAAGGGAGCAATCCTGGTCCGCGGCCATACCGACGGACGCCCCTATATGGTCGGCGGCCGCAATGACAACTGGCGTCTGTCGCTCGACCGCGCCCAGAGCGCCTACTACATGCTGACCAGCGGCGGCTTGGATGAAAAGCGGATCGCGCAGGTTTCCGGATTTGCAGACCGGCGGCTGAAGCTGCCCGATGATCCCTTCAACGACGCTAATCGCCGCATCGAGATTCTGATCGTCAGTCCGTCGAGCCAGGCTACGAAGGACCCCGTGAAGCCCACTACCCAGACCCCGGCCAAGCCGGCGACGGAAAAGGGCAAGCCGGGTCAAGGCAAGCAGGGATAGGTCATGGCGCGCAAACAGCATCGTCATCGTCTTGCGCTTGCGCTGACCCTCGGCATCCTCGTGCCGGGAGGCGCTCGTGCGGAGGGGCAGGACAACCTGCCGCTCTACAAGATGCTGCGCTCGCTTGAATTCGTGCAGGATTCCGTTGTTGCGGGCGATAGCTCGGCTGGAGAGATGCAACGCTTTCTGCTCGCCACCATCGATGCCCGCCTGCGCAATGCGGATAAATCCATCTTTGAAGATACCCGCAATGTCGATGCCGCACTGACCTATGCGATGAGCGGCGGCAATCCGCAAACGCTCGAATATCTGATGTCGCGCGACGTCAACGGCAATTTCGACAATCGCGTTGCCGATATTCTCCGGAAGTATCTCAACGGCAAGGGACTGCTGGTCGTCAACACGCTTGCCGATATTGCCAGGGAATACCGCGACAAGCCGATCGGCCCCTATCTTTCGCTGGTCGCCGGTAATGTCATGTCTGGCAAGAATGTCACGGCGGCGTTGAAGCTCTACGATTGGGCTCGTCTGCTGGCACCCGGCACGATCGTCGAGGAATCCGCGCTGCGACGCTCGCTTGCCCTAAGCACCGATGCGGGGCTCGTCCCGATGGGGCTCGACTATGCGCGGCGTTATACGAGACGCTTCCTGCATTCCCCCTATGCCAGCCAGTTCGCCGACCTCTTCGTTCAGCTGGCGGTGGATCACGATTCAGACATCAAGCAGCAGGACATCATCGACATCCTGTCCTTCATGGATCCGCCCAGGCAGCGGGAGATCTATCTGCGCATGGCGCGCCGCGCGGCGATCGCCGGCAAGTCCGATCTCGCAGCGCTGGCCGCCGGCCGTGCCCAGGCCATATCGAACGATGGCGGCGATGCCTTTGGCGCTTTGGCAGGCTTCTATGGCGGTGTCGCCGGCATATCGACGCCAGGTCTGGAAGCGGCGATCGACAACCTCAATCAGATGCCGGCCGGAGAATTGAACGCACGGGATCGCGCTCTGCGCGATGCTGCCAAGGCCGTCGCACAAGAGATCTTGCGAGCGCCGGATCCTGCAAGCCTCGGGCAAGGCAATGTTCCTAACCTGCCCAATCAACAGAATACTGAACACGATGCTGCTGTGACGAATCAAGGGGGAGGCCAATCTCCCACCACGGCGGGTGTTGAGCAGGGAGCCGCGGCAAAGGCAGCTCCCGCCCCGGAGAAGGGGAGGCAGGAGGCCGACTCTTCGTTCAACGCATTCGTCACAACGAACCGCTCGAAGCTCGATGCCATCGACGGTCTGTTGAAGCAGGGAAGTCATTGATCATGAACGACATCGGTGTATCCGGCGCCTCTTCCGGGGCGGATATTCTTGCTGCCGCCAAGGGCGCCCGCTCGTCAAAGCAAGACGAGGACGGCAAGGGCTTTCTCGACGCACTGACCAGCTCCCGCGGCAACGGGCGCAGATCGTCCGGCACGAATGCTGGCACTGGCAAGGCCGGGAATGCAGGTACTGCCGACAGCAGCAATACCGACAAGGACGCAGCGGCAACGAAGTCGGCCGAAAGTTCCGTGGCGAATGGTCTTGCCATCGACGAAAGCGCCACCATCGGAGCCGGAATGATCGATACGACTGCAGCCAATCTTGCAGGTCTCGCCGGTCTGCCGAAGGGGACGAAATCTCCGGAGGGGACCGATGCCCTGTCGCTGGCGAAATCATTGATGGAGCTTCAGAAGGCCGCTTCGGGCCCGGCTCCGGCGGACGCCGGTGCTGCGGCGACCGATCCGGCGGCGACCATGGCTGATACCGGCAAGGTGCCGGCACAGACCCGCGCGGCCGCTCAGCTTGCCGAGATCGTACAGCAATTGACGGAAGCGGCAACGCCAGGCGGCAAGCCGGCGCCAACTGACGGCAATGGCAAGACCCCGGTGAAGGGTGACAAGGATGCAGCCACCCCTGCTGAAGATGGTAAGGCCGCGCCTACGCAAAGTGGCCAGGCTGCGCCCACTATCTCCGACGCCTTGTCGCTCCTGAATATTCCTCAGGCCGCCGTCGCGGCGCAAGGCACACCAACAACAGCGGTCGGGCAGGCTTCTCGCGATACGAAGATCCAGGGCACGGTGCCTGCCAATGCCACGCTGAAGGACGACGCGACGGACACTATGCCGGCGCCGCAGGAAGACGGCAAGGTAACGGATACAGCGCAGACCTTTCGGTTGACGCGCGCAGACGGTCGAAACGGCGCGCTCGACATGTCGATCGCCAAGCGCGGTGACGATGCGGCAGATGTCACGGTAGGCGTTGGCACAGGCGGCGACGCACAGACCGTGACCGTCCTCGATTCCCGCCGCTACCTCGGGCTCGCTGCCAATTCCAATTCGGCGCTGGTCGCCGGTTCTTTAGCGGGTGACCGCGAGTGGTCGGCAGCCATGCAGCCGGGTTCGGCGCTTTCCAATGCTGCGAATCTCACCAGCACCGGCAAGGTCGTCAACACGCTCAAGATCCAGCTCCGCCCCGATAATCTCGGCGACGTTACCGCCACCATGCGGCTCTCCGGCGATCAGCTGAGTGTCGATCTGAAGGTGCAGACGGGCGAGGCCTACAGGCAGCTGCATGCTGATCAGAGCCGCATGGTCGATGCGCTACGGGCTCAAGGCTATCAGGTCGATCACATCACCGTCTCGCTGGCTTCCAATGCGGATCAGCCATCGGACAGCGGGCGGCAGTCCGGGTCGAACCAGTCGCAGCAGCAATCCCTGCCGAATCAGGGGCAGGGCGGTAGTGCAAATCAGCGAGGCCAGAACTACTCGGGACAGCAGGCAGGTGAAAACAATGGCAATCGCAGTTCGGGTGAGCGCGGCGTGGAAGATGGCGCCGCTGGTGGCGTTCAGCGTTCTCGCTCTGGCGCCGTTTACCTCTGAGGCATATGCCTCGGGGAATCCGGCACCGCCTGACAATGGTGCAGCCGGCCTCTGCGAGCGTGAAATCCAGTCGGCCGCAGTGAAATACGGAATACCGGAGGGAATTCTTTACTCGGTCGGCTTGACGGAGACGGGACGCAAGGGATCGCTCTATCCCTATGCCCTCAATGTCGAGGGACGGCCGATCTTCCCTCCGTCCGAGAATGCCGCTCTGCAGGTTTTTGCTGCTGCACGGCAGAACGGCGCCAAGCTTATCGACGTCGGCTGCATGCAGATAAACCAGTATTTCCACGGTGAGAATTTTACGTCCGTGGCTGCAATGTTCGACCCGCGCAGCAACGTAGAGTATGCTGCCAAGTTTCTCCGCAATCTCCATGACAGGCATGAAACCTGGACGATGGCGGTAGCAAGATACCACGCCGGACCGAACAACGACCCCGCCCAGAAGGTCTATGTTTGCCGCGTGATCGCCAATCTGGTGGCCACCGGTTATGGCAAATGGACGCCCAACGCGGCTACCTTCTGTCGGAATTAAACAACTCGCAGGTTGTATTGCCCGCCCGGTTAGCTGACGCTAACCGATGCGATGCGGTTGACTGCCACCAGTTTGCCCAAAATGTACGTGTTAACGATGAGCTAACTAACAGCTTTTTTATCGGTGTGAAATGAAGATGACCTACTAGATGTAGTGCAAATCGCACCCATATGGTTAATCAATTATTAATTCCCGCCACTCATTTCCGACAGTTGTTCGTGATTCGCCCGATTCGTACCCATAGGTCATCGAAACACCACACTGATTCGGAGGCGGACGAATGATCGTAGTGGTTGATGAGCGAGAGCTCGTTAAGGACGGATATACATCACTCTTTGGGCGCGAGGGCATCCCGTCCACGGGATTTGATCCACGCGAATTCGGCGAATGGGTCGCGACGGCTGCAGAGGGCGATATTGCTGCTGTTGAAGCGTTTTTGATCGGTCAGGGGCAGCATGTTCATGAGCTTCCCAGGGCGATTCGCGACCGGACGACTGCACCCGTCATCGCCGTCAGCGATCAACCTTCGCTGGAATCGACGCTTGCACTCTTTGATTGCGGCGTGGACGATGTCGTGCGCAAGCCCGTACATCCTCGCGAGATCCTGGCACGGGCCGCGGCGATCCGCCGGCGGCTCAAGGCTATCAACAACTATACGGATATCGGACCGATTCGCGTCTTTGCTGACGGTCGCGATCCGGAGATCAATGGCGAGATTTTTGCGCTGCCGCGACGGGAGCGCCGCATCCTGGAATATTTGATCGCCAACCGCGGCCGCCGGGTGACGAAGACGCAGATCTTCAACGCCATCTACGGCATTTTCGACGAAGAAGTCGAAGAAAACGTCGTCGAAAGCCATATTTCGAAGCTGCGCAAGAAGCTGCGCAAGAAGCTCGGCTTCGACCCCGTCGATTCCAAGCGCTTCCTCGGCTATTGCATCGACTGGGACTGAGCTTTCCAGTCGGCTCCTAGCCTACAGAATTCGGCCATAAGCCCGGGAATCCAGCGATTCCCGGGCTTCTTATTTGCGAAGATGCGCAGCAGTAGCCGGTACCTTATGGTGCGTTGTTCCTTACCGTCTCCCACCTCGTCAGCGTTGCGCGAGGGTCTCAAGTGGCACTCTGCGGGGTGATTTCAAGATGATCGGTCTTTTGTCCTCTCAGACAGCTTCACGCAAGGCCCGCCACCTACTCTCAGTCACATGAAGGATAACAAGGATTCCAGATGAGGAATTTCGGCAGCATGAGGACTGTGATTGCGGAAGGGGATGTGCAGACGATTCGTCTGGGCGCCATTTCCAACATCGCCGCGCATGCGAAGCCGGCTCATCGTGCAGTCCTCGCATTCCAGAGTGCTTGCAGACGGTCGTTTCGGCTCCAATCCGGTGCTTTGGCGGGCGATGCAAACGACAATCCGTTCAACTCCGCCGGCCTCATTCTGATGGGCTATCCTGACACATCCGGCGCGCCATCGGCCGATCTGCGGCGCTAAAACGAATAGGGTATCGAGTCAGTCATGTCGCTCACAACAGCTCTCAACAACGCGCAGGCAATATTCAACAATACAGGCACGCAAAGCAGTGTCGTGTCGAACAATATCGCCAATACGAATAATTCGGATTATTCGCGTCGACAGGCGATATTGACGACCAACATGTCCGGCGCGCAGGTGGTGAAGATCGCCCGCAGCGAAGAGCCGGCATTGCAGACGGCATTTCTTGCCAACTCGTCGTCGGATTCGGCACAGCAACTGCTTCTGAAAGCCTACAGCAATCTTCAGTCTACAACGATCGGTGGCAATAGCAACGAGATTGCGCCCTCGACCTACCTGACCGCCTTCCAGACGGCGATGCAGACCTATTCGGGCTCGCCGTCCAGCACCACGGCGGCGAAAGCTGCCATCAATGCGGCTCAAAGCCTGGTCACGTCGCTGAACAATGCCACGACTGCGGTGCAGAACGCGCGCACCGATGCGGACAAGCAGATCAGCTCCGACGTCGATACGCTGAATGGCCTGCTAAAGCAGTTCAAAGACGCAAACGATGCGGTGAAATCGGCGACGACGACTGCCGGACCGACGTCGAGTGCTACCGCCGATGCGCTCGACCAGCGCGATTCGATCTTGAAGCAGATCTCGCAGATCATCGGCGTGACGGCGGTGACGCGTGGCAACAGCAACGACATGGCGCTCTACACCTCGAGCGGCACGACCCTATTCGAAACCATCCCGCGCACGGTGACGTTTCAAGCGACCGGTTCGTATACGGCCTCCACGACCGGAAATAGCGTCTACGTCGACGGTGTCGCGCTGACTGTCGGCCAGGGTGCAGCGACAACGGCGCAAGGCAGCCTTCAGGCGGCACTTCAGGTTCGCGATGATGTCGCGCCCACCTATCAGAAGCAGCTCGACGAGATTGCTCGCGGCCTGGTGACGACCTTTGCGGAATCAACGAGCTCAGCCAGCCCACCCGTAACGAAGGCGGCAGGCCTATTCACCTATCCGGGTGCGACCACATGGACCAGCGGCACCGGATTAAGCAATCCGACGATCGTGACCGGCCTGGCCGGCTCCATCACGCTCAACGCGGCTGCGGTCACAAATCAGACCCTGCTGCGCGATGGCGGCATCAATGGCACGGCTTACATCACCAATCCGAGCTACGATCCGTTGAACCCGAGCAAGCCGCTGGACGCCGGCTATTCGACGCAGCTCGATGGCCTCATCACCGCGATGAATACGAAGATGAGCTTTGATAGCCATGCCGGTTCTGATACAAATGCAACCCTCATGAGCTACTCGGCCAGCTCTGTCGGCTGGCTCGAAGGCCAGCGCAGCACGGCAACGACAGCAGCGGAAAATACATCCGCAGCTCTGTCGCGTTCCTCGGGCGCCTATTCGAATGCAACCGGCGTCAGCCTCGACGAAGAGCTGAAGCTGATGATGGATATCGAACAGTCTTACAAGGCTGGAACCAAGATATTGAATGCAGTCAATGCGATGCTTCAATCGGTATTGGATATTGCGAGCTAAGCCATGAAACTTTCTTTCATTTCGAGCCAAGCCATTCAGAACGCCATGCGCCAGACGATCCGTCAGGCGCGCAATGAGATGACCGATGCCTCGACGGAGGCGACCACCGGCGTTTATGCCGACATCGGTGTCGCGCTGGGCAGCAACACCTCCCTCAGCGTCAACCTGGGGAGAGAAGTCTCGCGCATCGATTCCATTCTGGGCAGCAACTCGATTGCGAACCAGCGGATGACTTCGTCGCAGACGGCTCTGACCGGCATGAGCTCGCAGGCACAGAAGCTCATGGATCAGTTGGTGGCATTGCGCGGCAACACCGACAGCAACAGCATCGCTCTGAGCCAGCAGCTCGCCACATCGACCTTGTCGAGCGTCGTTGCCTCGGCCAACGTTATGGTCAATGGCGAATATCTTTTCGCCGGCACCAACACCGACGTGCAGCCGATGACCGACAAGTCGGCTACGACGAATACAGCGATCAAAAACGCGCTGGCGACGTACGCTACGACCAAAGGTGTGACCGTCGACAAGCTCTCCGGAGCCCAGATCAAGGATTTCATCACCACCACCGTCGAGCCGATGTTCACGACCGATGCTAATTGGGCGAGCTGGTCGAGCGCATCGGACCAGAACATGACGAGCCGGATCAGCAATACGGATGTCGTCGAAACCTCGACCAATTCGAATTCGGCCGGCATGCGCTATCTGGCGCTCGCCACAAGCGTCACCAACGCTCTGATGAGCACGACGCCGGCTCTGAGCCAGGATGCAATGAGCGCGGTTGCCGACCAGGCCATCAGCTACTCGCGCCAGGCAATTGACGGATTGAACAATCAGGCAAGCCAGCTCGGCCTCTCGCAAGCGCGCCTGTCTGACGCGAATACGTCACTGAACGCGCAGAAGACCATTCTCACTACCAACATAGGCGACTTGACGGGTGTGGATCCCTATGAGGCTTCCACCAAGGTCAGTAACCTCCAGACACAGCTTCAGACCGCCTACACCATTGTCTCCAAGATCCAGCAGTTAAGTCTCGTAAATTACCTTTGATGATCAAAGGGAAGGAATGACCAGGAAGGATGCATGAATGTATCAGTTCTCATATGCGGAAGTCATGCAGGATGCAGTGGCCGACGCCAAGGAGCGAGAACGGCAAGTTCTGGACCGGTCGATAAATCTTCTTTCTGCGGCCCGTGATGCGGAGAAGTACGGCCGCGAAACGATCGAAGCTCTCTATTATACGCGGCGCGTATGGGTGAGCTTCGTCGAGGACCTCAAAAGTCCGGAGAACCAGCTCAATGTCGAACTGCGTGCCAACCTAATCTCGATCGGCATCTGGATTCTGAAGGAGTGCGATCGGATCCAGCGGCGCCAGTCGGTAAATTATCAAGGCATCATAGATGTCACCACCATCATCAGGGATGGACTTAAATGAAAAGTACGCTTCGTATATCGCTCAAAGCCGGGGAAAAGATCTTTATCAACGGGGCCGTTCTGCGCGTCGATCGCAAGGTTGCTCTGGAGTTCCTGAATGATGTGACATTCCTGCTTGAGAACCATGTGCTCCAGCCCGAGGATGCAACGACTCCGCTGCGCCAGCTTTATTTCATCGCGCAGATGATCCTCATCAATCCGGAGGGCAAGGATCAGTCGACGGCGATGTTCCGCAAGTCGATCGTCATGCTGCTGTCGTGCTTCAACAATGAGGAAGTGCTGGCCGAGCTGAAGCGCATCGATGGCCTCGTCGCCACCGGCCGCGCCTTCGACGCACTGAAGGCGATCCGCGGGCTCTATCCGGTCGAGGACAATATTCTGAACAATCAGGAAATGCCGGCGGCCACGATCGAGCATATCCGCCGGGAGATCGCTCCATGGCAGCGGTAAACGCCGTTACCGGCGCGAACGGCAGCTCTTCGAGCAACTCCTCGAACACAGCCGCAACTGCCGCCACAAGCGCTACCCTGAACTATAATAACTTCCTGCAGCTTCTCATCGCGCAGATGAAGAACCAGGATCCGACGAGCCCGATGGACGCCAGCCAGCAGATCTCTCAGCTGGCGAGCTTCTCCCAGGTCGAGCAGCAGATCCAGACGAATTCGCATCTGCAAACGGTGCTGCAGAACCAGTGGATCTCGCAGGCGTCCGATTATATCGGCAAGCAGATCATGAGTGCCGACGGCAAGACGACGGGTACCATCAAGGAAGTAACCGTCTATACGGACGGTGTCATCGCCCAGACCAATGCCGGCGACAAGATCCTGATCCAGGCCGGCGTAACGATCGCTCCTGCGGGCACGACCATTGATAAGCCGCCCGCTTCGACGGATACTAGCAGCAGCGATTCGTCGAACACGGGTTCGACCGGCAGCTAATGAGTAGCCGCTGAACAAGGGATGACGTGCCATGAATGAAGCCGATGCGTTGGATATCTTCCAGGCGGCGATCTGGACGGTGCTTGTGGCTTCCGGTCCGGCGGTTCTTGCCGCCATGGTCGTTGGTCTGGTAATTGCCTTGATCCAGGCATTGACTCAGGTGCAGGAAGCGACATTGACCTTCGTGCCGAAGATCGTTGCCGTCATGGTGACGATCGGCGTCACGGCTCCCTTCGTCGGTTCGCAGATTTCGATCTTCACCAATCTCGTCTTCTCGCGAATCCAGTCCGGGTTCTAAACATCAGATCCGATGGCCGAAACGGCTTTCGGATCACGCGCTTTGCCGGCATAAGCCATTCTCGCGCAAGCTTCGCCTTCTAAAGATCGGTTCGAATAGGGCAGGCGGGTCAGCCGTTTGCCTCCTCTCATGAAGAGACGGAAACCGGTCGATGGCACAACCACCCGCACTAGCACTCCCAAAAGCTAATCCTAGCGTCCGTGATATCGGGTTCGCCCTCGGTATCATGGTCATCCTTTGCGTGCTGTTTCTGCCGATCCCGGCGTTTCTGATCGACCTCGGACTTGCCTTTTCGATCGCGCTTTCGGTGCTGATCCTCATGGTAGCGTTGTGGATCAAGAAGCCGCTGGAATTCTCGTCCTTCCCGACGATCCTGCTGATCGCCACGATGACTCGTCTGGCGTTGAATATCGCGACGACGCGCGTCATCCTCTCTCACGGCTATGAAGGGCATAATGCTGCCGGTGGCGTCATCGCCGGCTTTGCCAGCCTGGTGATGTCGGGCGATTTCGTCATCGGTCTGATCGTCTTCATGATCCTCATTACCATCAACTTCATCGTCATTACCAAGGGTGCGACGCGTATCGCCGAAGTCGGCGCCCGTTTCACCTTGGATGCCATCCCCGGCAAGCAGATGGCGATCGACGCCGATCTGTCGGCCGGCCTGATCGATGAGAAGGAAGCACAGCGCCGGCGCCGCGAGCTTGAAGAGGAAAGCTCCTTTTTCGGCGCCATGGACGGTGCTTCGAAATTCGTGCGTGGCGATGCGGTCGCTGGCCTTTTGATCACCTGCATCAATATTTTCGGCGGCATTATCATCGGCTATTTCCGCCACGGCATGCCGATCGGTCAGGCAGCGGATGTCTTCGTCAAGCTCTCCGTCGGCGATGGTCTGGTTTCGCAGATGCCGGCGCTTGTCGTGTCTCTCGCAGCCGGCCTCCTCGTTTCGCGCGGCGGTACGGCCGGCTCCACCGACCAGGCTGTCATCAATCAGCTGAGCGGCTATCCGCGCGCGCTTGCCGTCTCGGCCGTCCTGATGGGCATTCTCGCCGTGATGCCCGGCATGCCTTTCCTGCCTTTCGTGTTCCTTGGCGGCCTGCTGGCTTCCGGCGCTTGGTTCATTCCGCGCCAGATCGAAGCCGAAAACAAGCTTCGCCGTGATGCCGAAGAGCAGAAGGTGATGCAGACGAAGGAGATGGAGAAGGATTCGGTCAAGTCCGTTCTGAAAACGGCCGAGATCGAGCTGGCCCTCGGCAAGATCGTCTCCACCCGCCTGCTTGGCGCCCACCAGGAGCTCGCCTTCCGCGTCGGCAAGATGCGCAAGAAGTTCGCAACGCAGTATGGTTTCGTCGTGCCGGAGATCAAGGTGGTCGACGACATGGCCATTGCCGACAAGTCCTATCAGATCCGCATCCACGGCACGACGATCGCCTCCAACATGCTGCGCGTCGGCGAAGTACTTGTGGTCACCGGCTCTGGCCGCAGGCCGACCGTTCCGGGCGACGAGATTCGCGAACCCGCTTTTGGCATGCCTGCTGTCTCCGTCCTCGAAGCGTTCGTCGACGATCTGAAGCGCGAAGGCTTCCAGCCGATCGACAACGTCTCCGTCGTGCTTACCCATATGAGCGAGGTTATCCGCAACAACCTGCCGGCGCTTCTCTCCTATAAGGACGTGAAGATCCTGATCGAGCGGCTCGACCCGGAATATAAGAAGCTGGCAGACGAAATCTGCTCCTCACATATGTCCTATTCTGGCCTGCAGGCCGTGCTCAAGCTCCTGCTTGCCGAGCGCGTATCTATCCGCAACCTGCATCTCATTCTCGAAGCTGTGGCCGAACTTGCGCCGCATGTGCGCAAGACCGAGCAGATCGTCGAGCATGTGCGCGTGCGCATGGCCCAGCAGCTCTGCGGCGATCTGGCCGACAATGGCGTGCTGCGTGTCCTGCGCCTCGGCAGCAAATGGGATCTGGTCTTCCATCAGGCGCTGAAGCGCGACCAGAAGGGTGAAATCGTCGAATTCGACATCGACCCGCGCAGCCTCGAGGAGTTCAGCGAACAGGCAGGCAAAGTTATCCGTGAATACATGGACAGAGGCATGCCCTTCGTTCTTGTCACGTCGCCGGAAACGCGCTCCTATGTACGCATGATCATCGAACGCCTGTTCGCGACGCTTCCGGTTTTGTCGCATGTGGAGTTGGCCAAGGGGATCGAGATCAAGATTCTAGGTTCGATTTCATGATAACTGACCCCCAGGGGACCATTCTGGCGCTGTTCGTCGCCTTCTGCCGCATCGGCGGCTGTATAATGGTACTCCCGGGGTTCTCGTCGGGCCGCGTGCCGACGCAGATAAGGCTGCTTCTCGCCGCGGCTCTGTCGATGGCCATTCTGCCGCTGCTCTGGAACACGATCTACCCGGCGGTGGCGAACAGCGGCGCAAGCTATATCGTCTTGATCTTCACGGAGACGATCATCGGCCTGATGTACGGCATGATGGCCCGGATTTATACGCTGGGCTTGCAGTTTGCCGGCACGGCCATCTCGATGCTGATCGGCTTCAACGCGCCAGCCGGTGCGGATTTCATCGAAGATTCAAGCGAGACTTCGTTGACCAGCTTCATCAGCTTTTGCGGGCTGATGGTTCTCTTCATCCTGGATTTTCATCATTATGTTCTCCAGGCGCTGGTCGATTCCTATTCCGTCATCCCGTTTGGCGGCCATATCGAGCCGCGCGCCGCGCTGATTTCGATCACGGATACGCTGGCAACCACCTTCTTCATCATGTTGCGGTTGTCGAGCCCGTTTCTGCTTTACGGTCTGATGTTCCAGATTTCGATCGGCTTCATCAACAAGCTGGCGCCGCAAATTCCGATCTATTTCATCTCCACGCCGTACCTTCTGATGGGTGGCTTGTTCATGCTTTATTGGAGTATCGCGGCGGTGATCAATCAATTCTCCAATGCGTTCCTGACCGTCTTCAACGGGCATTAGCCCATGAGCAGGATGGCCGACAATCACACTTCCGAAGTGGCCGGGGACAGTCGCATGGTGGGCAGGTAGGCGATGGCGGAAAGAAACCGTTCTGAAAAATTGAAGCGCCTCGTCGCGGTGCAGCGTCATCTGGAGCGGATCGCCGAGAACGAGCTTGCGGATACCACACGCCAGCGCCTGGAAGTGACTGAGTCGATGGAAAGGGTCATGGATGCCATCGGCTCGGTCGATCCCGTGCACATGGCATTCTCCATCCATTATGCCGAACGCTACGGTCGCCTGACCATCAAGGATCAACAGCTGGAAGGCATCCAGACAATGATTCAGATGAAGGTCCAGCAGGAGCGCACCAAAGCCGAACGGCTGGAAGAACATATGAAGGATGCCCGCGCGCTCGAAGCCCGCGAGGCGGATGACAATGCGGTCTACGACGTCATCGACCAGCACTTCGCCGGCGCAACGCCAGCCTCCAGCAAGGTTCAAAATTCATAATCGCCACAATCATGGAGCATCGGGTTGCCCGCTTGCTCTGACCGTTTGATTCGACATGCCCCGCGATCGTTGCATCGAGTTTTTGGGAGCGTGCGATAGCAGAAGGAGACGTGACGTGGCTATTTCGCCTCCGAGTGATTTGGTCCTCGATGTCGTCAAGGCCGCCAATCCGGCCGATGTCGAGGTTGCTCAGGCCAAGCTCGCCGCCAACAGAGCTGCCTTTGCCGCCACCAGCCTAGCCGAAAACGGCAATGGTTTCGGTGCGACTGTCGACGCGCTGAATAGCGCTGCAACGCAGGCCGGCCTCGGCAACGCCAATACGCATGCCGCGCAGACGAAGGTGCCGCAGGCCTATCGCAAGTTCGAAGCCATGGTGCTGCAGAACTTCGTGAAGAACATGCTGCCCAATAGCGAGACGCTCTACGGCAAGGGTTCGGCCGGCGAGATCTGGAAGGGCATGATGGCGGAGCAGCTGGGCAATACGCTCGCCAAGGACGGCGGCGTCGGCATCGCCGAGAAGATGTACAAGGAACAGGTCGACAAGATGCGCAACAGCGGCGTCGTCAACGCAACGACCGATGAGAACGACAAGAAGATGGCACTCAGCGCCATTACGGATTTTCAACGCAAGACGCTTGCGGCAACTGACGCCACCGACGGCGACAGTAGCATTACCAATCATAATACGCTGACGTCCCAGAAAGCATAAGCGAGGTAGCAACATGGAAGTGATGTCACAGGACTATCGGATCAAATCCGTCCTTGGCCGTCTGGAGATGATTATCGACAACGAGAACAACCGGATCGGCACCGACCCGGAATTCGATCTGAAGGTGTCGAACGCTCACAAGAGCCGCTGCCTTTACGAACTGTCGATGCTGTTTCGCGATACGGAACCGGCGGATCTCGCCGTTGCGCATGTCGAGCAGCTACATGGGCTGAAGAAGAAGCTGGTGGTGAATGCCCGCCGCGTGGAAGCTCATCTTGAGGCCGTGCGCGCCGTTGCCGACATTCTGAAGAATGCCGTGCAGAATGCCGACACCGATGGCACTTATTCGCAGGAACAATTCCGCGTCCGTGAGGCTGGATGATCAAGCTCGTGCTCACCGGCCTTTGGGTCTGCGCGGTAACATTGGCTTCGGTCTATTTTTCGGTGCAGACGGCGACGGCGCCTGCGATCAGCCCTGATGATGCCAAGAAGGCGCAGCAGGAACTGGTCAAGGGCGAATCGATCAATGTCCCCGTTATCGCCAACGGCCAGGTGACCGGCTATTTCCTCACCCGCATCTCCTTCATGATGGAGAAAGGCAAGGCATCTGCGCTTCAGATACCCTTGCCGGAACTGACGACCGACGAGCTCTTCTCGCTGTTGGTCGGTAACAAGACGATCGACATCGGTCATGCGCAGAATTTCGACGTTGCGGCTTTTCGCAGCGATCTGAAAAAGCGGATGAATGAGCGGCTCGGCGGCAACTATGTCGCCGAGGTCCTGGTCGAACAGCTCGACTATCTCTCCAAGGAAGAGACCCATGGCGGGGAAAGCATCGGCAAGAGGACGGTCAAGCCGGTAAAGATCGTGCAGGACGCCGCAAAGAGCAAGGTTCCGGTCGAGTAGTATCATATTGGTGCACCCTGTCGCATCAGCAGCCGTTCCGGACGAGGAGTGGCGGCCGGCCAGTGGTTCGCGGCCGTTGCCATGCTTAACGAAAGCTTGCAGCATTCAGACAATTGCAGCTTTTTATCCTAACAGAAGCTTGGGATTGCTTTGCTATAAACACCTCCTGGCAATGCCTCTATCGTCGCCGAGCCGGTGACCAGCATAGGGGCAGGAGCTTGCATTACCGGCGCCTGTCGTGTCGACGACGCCGGCAGGAGGTTGTTGGATTGAACAAGGTTGCTGATTTCGCCGCCATCGCGTCACGCCGCATGATCTTCGATCTGCCTGTTTGCGATCTCAATTGGGAAGATGCGCTGCCCTTCGTCAATGAACTCGCGTCCCTGCCGGTCGGACAGACCTCGATCTCCTTCGTCAATGCCCACAACATGCTGGTGATGCTGCGCGATGAAAGCTATCGCGAGGTGCTGGAGCGCAACCTTGTTCTGCCCGATGGCGTCGGTCTCGATATCGCTTCCCGCGTCGCCCATGGAGAGCCGTTTCCCGCCAATCTGAACGGCACGGATTTCGTTCCGGCGCTGTTGACCTTCATGGAGCGGACGAAACGCATCGGCCTGCTGGGCGGCCGTCGCTCGGTCGTCGAAAAGGCGGCGGAAAAGCTGCGGCAGCACGCGCCATGGCACGAATTCATCGTTATTTCCGACGGCTTTTTCGATCCGGAGAAGAGCGATGCCGTCACGGCGGAAATTAGCCAGCAAAAGATTGACGTCCTGATCGTCGGCATGGGAACCCCCTTGCAGGAAAAATGGGTTGCCGAACATGTCGGACCGCAGCATGCGCGGCTGGTTCTGACCGTGGGCGCGCTCTTCGATTTCGTCTCCGGTACCGTGCCGCGTGCGCCAGCATTGGTGCGGGCAGTCCGCGGCGAGTGGCTGTTTCGCCTGGCCTTGGAGCCGAACAGACTATGGCGGCGCTATATGGTCGGCATACCGCTTTTCTTCTATCAGGTCGTCCGGCATCAGTTCGGCCGCAAGGAGCGGATCGATCGTGCGGAAATGCCTCAAGCGAGGCCACGCCTCATACCGCCAAACAAACTGGCGAGCTGACGCTGCGGGCACAGGCGTTAACCCTTTCTTTGGTATGAAAGTTTAGAGTGGGTTAACCATTTGCGTCGGTCTCTGACCGCGCGTGCGAGATGATCCGCCATGTTTGAAAGCAAAACCAGGACCGGATTCTACCCTGACGAGGCGGAAACCTTCGAGGTTTCGCAAAGGTCGGGTAGGCGTGCTATTTCCGTTCGCATCGACGATGACTTTCGCAGTCGCATTGGTCTGCGCGCGGCCAATTCCGACGACCCGCGCGATGCCGAATTGCGCGCGATTCTGCGCAGAAGGCTGAATGGCGATCCCTATCCGGTATCGGGTGGAAAGACGCTGCAACCGGGAGAAGTTCCGCAGCACCAGCCACTAGCCGAACAGATCGGCAGTATCTTGAGCCATCGGTACAGGGAGCGCGAACCCGCAGCCGGTCGGCCGTCGGAGCCGGTCCCCGATCTGCTGGAATTCGTGCCCGACCTGCTTGAAAACGAGCCGCTACAGCCGTTCTCCGAGCCGGTTCTTCCCGATCCGATGCGCCGCCGCCGCAACTGGTCCCTCAGCTTCCGCTCGCTGGGCTTTATCGTGGCAACGGCGCTGGCAGGAGCGGCCATTCCGACAGTGCTCGCGCCGCCGCCGCTTTACATGTCGCAGGCATTTCTGCATGCCGAAGGCGAGGGCAGGGTACGTCAATCCGTGCTGGACATAGCGGCGAAACGTGCAGTCGCTCCATCAGCGCTTTCCGATGTCGTCGCCAGGCTGAAGCTTGATCGCGATCCGGAATTCACCGGCAGCCGCGCGGGCGCTGTCGGGGTCGCCGTAGAGCTGCTGTCGGGCAACGGCAATGCCTCGGATGCGCCGTCGCGCGCGCAGGCAAGTCTTCGCAGGAACGTCACCGTCGGCATCGACGATGCGACCGGCCTCCTGCGGCTGACGGTCATGTCGGGCGATCCGGTCAGGTCCGCCGACATCGCCAATCGGCTGGCCGTCACCACCGTCTACGATTCTGCCGTCGCGCAGGCGGCCGCAATCCCAAGCGCCGGCGATACGGCAAGCGGTCGCAGCCGCAAGGAACTCGATCGTGCCTCGGCCGCGCTCGCTGATTTCAAGGCGCGTTACGGCGAAGACAAGATCGCAGCCGCCTTGGCAATGCAGGACCAGCGTCGGCAGCTGGACAGTGAAATCAAGGCGGCGGATCTGGCGGTGCGCAGCGCCCGGGCAAATGCGTCCGCGGCCAAATCTGCGACGCCTGCGTCCCTGCTGAGCGGTGCCTTGCCGGCAGATCTTGCTCCCGCCGGTTTCGATGATCTGCGCAGCCGCTATAGCGCCGCAAAGGCGCAGCTCGCCCAGCTTTCGACGCAGCTCGGTCCGCGCCATCCGCGCCTGCTCGCGCAGCAGGCGACGGTGGACGATCTGACCTCCAGCATCCGCAATCAGCTGCAGCGGCTCGTCGTCAGCAGCGACGCAGCGCTGAAGGCTGCGCTTGAAAAGCAGGAAGCTCTCTCCGCGCGGATGACCGCTCTCAGTCAGAAGAGCATCGATGTCGATATCGTCCGTCTCGCGCAGTTGCAGGATGCAGTCGCCGCCGCGCAAAGCCGCTATGAGGCCGACCGGCAGAATGCGGCTCTGGCTCCGTCGGACACCAGGGCGCCAATGACGGTGATTTCGCAAGCCGTCGCAGCCGCTGCCCCCATCGACGATCATCTCGCGGGTAATCAGGCTGCCGGCTTCCTGGCAGGCTTCGGCCTGTCGCTCTGCCTGGTTTTCCTGCGGAAATGGCTGGCCGGCGTCACGCAGGCCGAGGACCACGCAATCGTTGAGACCGCCATATCGAGGCCTGTCTCTCAGCACGAGATCGAGCCGGCATTCCTGCCGCTGCCCGATCTGACCCACGAGGCCCCCGCAGAACCGATGCCCGAGGCAGAAGCCCACACGGCCGCTAAGGATGAATGGCTGCGCATCAGGCAGGAACTTGCGGAACTGCGCTCGAAGGTCCAGACCTATGCCGCGCACAGGCATGCCGGTCTCGACTGATCGGCCGCCGTTTCTCCTTGCAATTACCGCTTTCAGACACCATAGGGCGTTGGCAGGCAATTCCGCCAGGCCGATGATTTGTAGATTGGCGTCGAATTCATATCGGGAGACCAGCGTGACGACAGTGATCGATGGCAAGGTTGCAGCGGCTTCGGTAATCGAGGCGGTGAAGAGTGCGGCGGCGGGACTTGAGAAGGAGACCGGTGTGAAGACCGGACTTGCGGTCGTCATCGTCGGTGACGATCCGGCGAGCCACACCTATGTCGGCGCCAAGGGCCGCATGGCCAAGGAATGCGGCTTCAATTCCATCCAGCACACGCTGCCGGCCGAGACGACGCAAGAGGCGCTTGCAGGCCTGGTACAGTCCCTGAACGAGGATCCGTCCGTCCACGGCATTCTGGTGCAGCTGCCATTGCCGAAGCACCTGAATTCCGATGCGATCATCCAGTCGATCCGGCCGGACAAGGATGTCGACGGGTTGCATGTGGTCAATGCCGGCAAGCTCGCCACCGGCGATCTTGCGACCGGGCTGATTTCCTGCACGCCGGCCGGCGCCATGCTGCTGGTGCGGCGCATCCATGGCGAGGATCTGTCGGGCCTCAACGCCGTGGTCATCGGCCGCTCCAACCTGTTCGGCAAGCCGATGGCGCAATTGCTGCTCAATGCCAACGCCACAGTGACGACAGCGCATTCGCGCACCAAGGATCTGGCAGCCGTGGCGCGTGGTGCCGATATTCTGGTGGCTGCCGTCGGCCGGCCGGAGATGGTCAAGGCTGATTGGATCAAGCCGGGCGCAACGGTGATCGACGTCGGCATCAATCGCATCGATGCGCCGGAGCGCGGCGAGGGCAAGAGCCGGTTGGTCGGCGATGTCGCTTATGCACAGGCGTCCGAAGTCGCCGCTGCGATCACGCCGGTGCCGGGTGGCGTCGGGCCGATGACGATTGCCATGCTGATGGCCAATACCGTCATCGCCGCTCATCGCGCCGCAGGCAAAAAGCCACCGAAGTTTTGAACAAGGCTACTCCAGAAAAAGCGCCGAGCGGTTTTCCGTCCCTAATTGCGTAAACGCAAAGAGGGAGCGGTTCGGAAACCCCGCGAAGGGCTGAACCGCTTTCGACATCAATCGGCCGGCGCAACGCCGGTCGAGGCGCGGACGATCAGCTCCGCCTTCCACAATTCCTGTGCCGGAAACGTCTCAGTACGCTTGATCTCGCCGATCAGGCGCTCGGCGATGCGCACACCTGCGGAGCGCAGCGACGAGCGCGTCGTCGTCAGCGGCACGGTGAAGTTTTCCGGCTTGAGCAAGGTCAGCACGTCGTCATGGGCGATCATCGAGATGTCTTCGCCGAGCTTGAGCTTTGCCTGATTGATGGCGCGAACGGCGCCGAGCGCCAGCACTGTACTGGAGCAAAGCACCGCAGTTGGCCGCTGTTTCTTCTCCATCTGTAAAATGCGCTCCATCACGAGCAGCCCCTGCTCGTCGGTCATCGCCGTGTGACTGACGCACGCCTCGTCCAAAGCCAGGCCGCGTTCGGCAAGCGCCGCCTCGACGCCGTTCTTCCGGCGAATGGCGAAATCGAGATAGATGGGGCCGTTCAACAGGGCAAAACGCTTGTGCCCGAGCTGCAGCAGCAGCTTCGTCGCTTCGTAGAACGCGGCTTCGTTGTCTATGTCAAGGAAGGGGTAATCCGGCTCCGAGCCGATGGAGCGCCCATGCACGAGGAAGGGCATGGAGAGCGTCTTCAGCATCTCCAGGCGCGGGTCGTGGCCGCGCATGTAGTTGACGAAAAGGGCATCGACATTGCCGCTGGCCGCTAGCCGCTTCAAGGCGCCGACCTCATCATTCGGGTCTGCCGGCGTCAGCACGAAATGGAAGTCATGGCGCAGCGCTTCCTCGCCAAGGCCGGTCAGGAACTCGCTGAAATGCACGTCTGAAGAGTTGCCTGGCGACGTCGGCATGACCAGCCCGATCGACCCGGCCTTGCCGGTCGCAAGTCTCTGTGCCGCCTTATTGGGCCGGTAGCCTGTTTCCCGAACCGCCTTGAGGACACGCTCGCGGGTTTCGCGATTGACCTCCGGATATCCGTTCAATGCTCGGCTGACTGTCGTCTGCGACAGCCCCAGCATTTGCGATAGCTGTTTCAGATTCACGGCTTTCGGCTCCTCCAACTCCTCACCTGCTAAGATGCCAACGCAACCTCCCGAGGCGTCCACGGCTTCCAAAGCGCTTTTAATATTTAGCAGGCGGAGCGCTCGAGACAAGATAATTAACAAGGATATTGGTGCTTATTTTATGCTGCAGTGCGAGATTTGCGGTGTATATTAGCCGAAAACTGAAAATCGCTTGACTTTGTCCCGTCCTCAATGGATGACAGAGGGCAGCCAAAGCGCTTTGAGGAATGGAGCGCGCAGCACGGAAGCGTGTTTGGGCTCATGGATTTCATTGTTTGGGAGGACAACCACATGAAGAAATTGTTTTTGATGACCGTTGCCGCTGCGGCCCTGATGGCTGGTACGGCCATGGCTGCCGATCTGAAATTCCAGCCCGGCCAGGATTCCAAGTTTAACTGGAAGAGCTACGACGAATTCAAGGCTGCCCACGCCGATCTGAAGGGCGAGACGCTGACCATCTTTGGTCCCTGGCGCGGCGAGGACGAAGCGCTCTTCACCAGCGTCCTGAACTACTTCACCGAAGCGACAGGCGTGAATGCCAAATATTCGTCCTCGGAAAACTATGAGCAGCAGATCGTCATCGACACGCAGGCCGGTTCTCCGCCGAACGTTGCCATCCTCCCGCAGCCGGGCCTGCTCGCCAACCTCGCAAGCAAGGGCTATCTGACGCCGCTCGGCGATGATGTCGCTTCGTGGATCAAGACCAATTACGGCGCCGGCGACAGCTGGGTCGGCTATGGCACCTATAAGGGCAAGGACGGCAAGGACGCCTTCTACGCCTTCCCCTACAAGGCCGACCTGAAGTCGCTGGTCTGGTATGTGCCCGAGAATTTCGAGGAAGCCGGCTACAAGGTTCCCACAACGATGGAGGACCTGATCAAGCTTTCGGACCAGATCGTCAAGGACGGCGGCACGCCCTGGTGCATCGGCCTCGGTTCGGGCGGCGCCACCGGCTGGCCGGCAACCGACTGGGTTGAAGATCTGATGCTGCGCCTGAACGCGCCGCAGGATTATGATCATTGGGTCGACAATACGCTGAAGTTCAACGATCCGAAGGTCGTTGCCGCCATCGAGGAATTCGGCAAGTTCTCCAAAAACCCGAAATATGTTGCCGGCGGAGTTGCAGCCGTTGCCTCGACGGACTTCCGCGACAGCCCGAAGGGTCTCTTCTCGGTGCCGCCGAAGTGCTACCTGCATAAGCAGGCTTCCTTCATTCCGTCCTTCTTCCCGGAAGGCACCAAGCTCGGCCAGGATGCGGACTTCTTCTACTTCCCGCCGTTTGCCTCGCATCCGGAACTCGGTAAGCCGGTCGAAGGTGCCGGCACGCTGGCGACCATCACCAAGGATTCGAAGGCTGCCCGCGCCTTCATCCAGTTCCTGCAGACGCCGATCGCCCAGGAAGTCTGGATGGCGCAGTCCGGCTTCCTGACGCCGTACAAGTCCGTCAACACGGCTGCCTACGCCAACGACACGCTGCGCAAGGAAGGCGAAATCCTGACCTCCGCCACCACCTTCCGCTTCGACGGTTCTGACCTGATGCCGGGCAAGATCGGCGCAGGCTCGTTCTGGACCGGCATGGTGGACTTCGTCGGCGGCAAGTCCGCACAGGATGTTGCCGACGGCATCCAGAAGTCCTGGGACGCCATCAAGTAAGACATCACAGCCCAACCGCCGCCGGCAAATTGCCGGCGGCGCCAATAGCATCCAACGGCGCGCTGTCGCGCTGCCGATGTCGGACGGGTGGCCTCAAGCAGGTAAATTCGGGGAGGGAGTGAATGTTTTCGCAGATCCTATCGGCGATTGGCGCCATGATATTCGGTGTTGCCTTTTGCGCCGCTTATTTCTGGTTCTCCAACAAGTTCTTGGACCTGATCTTCCCGGCAAAGGAGGGGGCCGACGTTCATAAGGCGGCCGTCAATCTTCGGCGCCGCGGCCTCATCCGCCCCTGGCTGTTCCTGGGGCCGGCGCTGTTCCTGCTCATCGTCTATCTCGTCTATCCGGTCGTGGCGACGTTCATCCTGTCTTTCTATGGACCGGATGGTAACAAGTTCGTCGGCGGCGCCAACTATCTCTGGGCCATCAACGACACCGAATTCCGCCAGTCGATCTTCAACAACATCCTCTGGCTTGCCGTCGTGCCGGCAGCCTGCACCTTCTTCGGTCTCGTCATCGCGGTCATGACCGACCGTATCTGGTGGGGCAATATCGCCAAGGCCGTCATCTTCATGCCGATGGCGATCTCCTTCGTCGGCGCCTCGGTCATCTGGAAATTCATCTACGAATACCGCGGCGGCACCGACGCACAGATCGGCCTGCTGAACGCTGTAGCCCAGCTTTTCGGCGGCACTCCGGAAGTCTGGATCACCATTCCCTTCTGGAACAATTTCTTCCTGATGGTCATGCTGATCTGGATTCAGACCGGCTTTGCCATGGTCATCCTGTCGGCGGCCCTGCGCGGCATTCCGGAGGAAACCATCGAAGCGGCCGTCATCGACGGCGCCAATGGCTGGCAGATCTTCTGGAAAATCATGGTGCCCCAGGTATGGGGCACGATCGCCACCGTCTGGACCACCATCACCATCCTCGTCCTCAAGGTTTTCGACATCGTTCTCACCATGACCAACGGTCAATGGAATACGATGGTGCTCGCCAACCTGATGTTCAACTGGCTGTTCCGAGGCGGCGGCGACAGCGGCCGAAGTGCCGTCATCGCACTCATCATCATGGCGGCGGTGACGCCGATCATGATCTGGAATATCCGTCGCGCAAACGCAGAAACGAAGGGGCGCTGATATGATTGGAAATCTCGGTCGTATCGGCCCCGCCCGCATCTTCGTCCATGCCGTAGTGTTGCTCATCGTCCTCCTCTGGCTTCTGCCGACGCTCGGCATCTTCGTCACCGCTATCCGCAACAAGGATCAGATCGTCGTCTCCGGTTGGTGGACTGCCTTTGCAGGTTCCTCGCGCACGACGGCTGCCCGTCTCGACGGCCCGGACAAGGCGAAGCCGGATGGCGCGAATTTCGTGATATTAGGCAATCTTGCCGTCGAAGGCGGCGGCAAGATCCAGTCCTTCGGTCAGCGCGTGCAGGAGCCGGCCGCCTATAAGGTTGGGGCGCCAGCAGAGCTGGAGAAGGGTGAGACCCTTACCATCAATGCCGACGGCAGCTATCGCTACCAGAAGAACAGCTCATTCGGAGCCGATGCGCGCGCCAAGCGTGTCTACCTCACAGTTGCCACTCCGCCGCAATTCACGATGGACAATTATCGCACGGTTCTGGCGGGCGAGGGCATCGGTCAGTCCTTCATCAATTCGCTGACAGTGACGATCCCCGCGACTGTCATCCCGATCCTGATTGCCGCCTTTGCAGCCTATGCGCTGGCCTGGATGGAGTTTCCCGGCCGGGCGCTGCTGATCGCACTCGTCGTCGGCCTGATCGTCGTGCCGCTGCAGATGTCGCTGATCCCGCTTCTGCGCATCTATAACGAAATCGGCCAGATCTTCGGCGTGCCGTCGAAAACCTATCCGGGCATCTGGATGGCGCACACCGCTTTCGGCCTGCCGCTCGCCATCTATCTGCTGCGCAACTACATTGCCGGCCTGCCCAAGGAAATCATCGAATCCGCCCGCGTCGACGGCGCCAGCGATTTCGATATCTTCGTCAAGATCATCCTGCCGCTGTCCTTCCCGGCTCTGGCCTCCTTCGCGATTTTCCAGTTCCTCTGGGTATGGAACGACCTTCTGATCGCCATGGTGTTCCTCGGCACCGACAAGGATCATCTCGTTCTGACGGCCGCCCTGAACGCGCTGCTCGGCTCGCGCGGCGGCAATTGGGAGATCCTGACGGCATCGGCCTTCGTTACCATCATTATTCCGCTCCTCGTCTTCTTCGGTCTGCAGCGCTATCTCGTGCGCGGTCTGCTCGCCGGGTCGGTGAAGGGGGGCTGATCCAAAACCGTATCATTCAGACAGGACCCATTCAGCATGAGCATTGCTCCTCAATCGACCCCGGCAGTTGACAAGGACTGGTGGCGCGGCGCCGTGATCTATCAGATCTATCCGCGTTCCTATCAGGACTCCAACGGCGACGGCATCGGCGATCTCAAAGGCATCGCCGTCCGCCTGCCGCATGTCGCGGCGCTCGGCGTCGATGCGATCTGGATTTCGCCGTTCTTCACGTCGCCGATGCGTGATTTCGGCTACGACGTCTCCAACTACGAGGATGTCGATGCGATCTTCGGCTCGCTGGCCGATTTCGATGCGATGATGACGGAAGCCCATCGCCTCGGCATCAAGGTGATGATCGACCTGGTGCTGTCGCACAGCTCCGATCGTCATCCCTGGTTTGTCGAAAGCCGTTCGAGCAAGGACAACCCCAAGGCCGATTGGTATGTCTGGGTCGACGCCAAGCCGGATGGCACGCCGCCCAACAACTGGCTGTCGATCTTTGGCGGCTCGGCCTGGGCCTGGGATCCCACCCGCATGCAATATTACATGCACAATTTCCTGACCTCGCAGCCGGATCTGAACCTGCACAATCCGGAAGTGCAGGATCGGTTGCTTGACGTCGTGCGTTTCTGGCTCGACCGCGGCGTCGATGGTTTCCGGCTCGATACCATCAACTTCTATTTCCACGACAAGGAACTGCGCGACAATCCCGCGCTGGAGCCTTCACGCCGCAATGCCTCCACTGCACCGGCCGTCAATCCCTACAACTTCCAGGAACACCTCTACGACAAGAACCGTCCCGAGAACCTGGAGTTCCTAAAGCGCTTCCGCGCCGTGCTCGACGAATATCCGGCCATTGCCGCCGTCGGCGAAGTCGGCGACAGCCAGCGCGGCCTCGAAATCGTCGGCGAGTACACCTCCGGCGGCGACAAGATGCACATGTGCTATGCCTTCGAATTCCTGGCGCCGGACGCGCTGTCGCCGGAGCGTGTCGAAGAGGTCATGAACGACTTTGACGCCGCAGCTCCCGAAGGCTGGGCCTGCTGGGCATTCTCCAACCATGACGTCGTGCGCCACGTCAGCCGCTGGGGCAATCTGGTCGCCGACCGCGATGCCTTCGCCAAGCTCTATGCGGCGCTGCTGCTGACCCTGCGCGGTTCCGTCTGCATCTATCAGGGCGAGGAACTGGCGCTCACCGAAGCCGATCTCGCCTATCAGGACCTGCAGGACCCCTACGGCATCCAGTTCTGGCCGGAGTTCAAGGGTCGCGATGGCTGCCGCACGCCGATGGTTTGGGACAGCCAGGTCGCACAGGGCGGCTTCTCCACGGTGAAGCCCTGGCTGCCGGTGCCGGTGGAGCATATTCTGCGTGCCGTCAACGTTCAGCAGGGCGACGAGAATTCGGTGCTTGAGCAATACCGCCGCTTCCTTGCCTTCCGCAAGCAGCACCCGGCCTTCGCCAAGGGCGAGATCGCCTTCTCGGAACCGCAGGGCGATGTCCTCATCTACACCCGCAATTATGACGGCGAGACCATTCTCTGCGTCTTCAACGTGAGCCCCGTTGAAGCTGCGGCGACCTTGCCGGAGGGCAACTGGCAGGGATTGACCGGACACGGCTTTACCAGCAACAACTACGGCAACAAGATCGATATTCCGGCCTGGGGCGCTTATTTCGCGCGTCTTGCCTGAGCCTTTGGGAGGAGGAAGAATAGATGACAGGACTTGTTCTGAAGGACATCCGTAAATCCTACGGCAGCGTGCATGTGCTGCACGGCATCGATCTGGAGATCAACGAAGGCGAATTCATCGTCTTCGTTGGGCCGTCCGGTTGCGGTAAATCCACCTTGCTGCGGATGATCGCCGGGCTCGAGAGCATCACGGCGGGCGATATGCTCATTGCTGGGCAGAAGGTGAACGAAGTGCCGCCCTCAAGGCGCGGCATCGCCATGGTCTTCCAATCCTATGCACTCTATCCGCATATGACCGTCTATGACAACATGGCCTTCGGCATGCGGATCGCTGGCGAAAGCAAGCAGGAGATCGACCGCCGCGTGCGCTCTGCAGCCGCCAGCCTGCAGCTCACTCAGTATCTCGAACGCCTGCCGAAAGCACTGTCGGGCGGCCAGCGCCAGCGCGTCGCCATCGGCCGCGCCATCTGCCGCAACCCGAAGGTCTTCCTGTTCGACGAGCCGTTGTCGAACCTGGATGCCGCGCTGCGTGTCGCGACCCGCATCGAGATCGCCAAGCTCAGCGACTCCATGCCCGAGACGACCATGATCTACGTCACCCACGACCAGGTGGAGGCCATGACGCTGGCAGACCGCATCGTCGTGCTGTCCGCTGGCCGCGTGGAGCAGGTTGGCGCCCCGCTCGATCTCTACGAGCGCCCGGCCAATCTGTTCGTCGCAAAGTTCATCGGCTCGCCGGCAATGAACATCATTCCGGCCACGGTGACCGAGACCGGAGCGACGACGACCGTAACGCTGACGGGCGGCAAGTCGGTGACGCTCGACGTGCCGACGGCAGCCTCCGAGAAAGGCAAGACGGCAAGCTTCGGCGTACGTCCGGAAGATCTGCGTCTCGCGACGGGTGACGATTATCTCTTCGAAGGCGAGGTTGCCATCGTCGAAGCGCTCGGCGAAGTGACCCAGCTCTATATCGAAGGTCTGGTCGACGGCGAGCCGATCATCGTCAAGATCCCCGGTATTGCCGATATTCACCGCGGCCGGAAGATGCGTTTTGCTGCCGATCGGCAGAAGCTGCACCTCTTCGACGCCGGCGGTCATTCCTACCGCAAGCAGTAATATAATACCGCTTATGAGCGGCGCCGGCACAGACAAGTATGAAGAATAAAATTCATCTTGAACCGGCGCGCTCAAACCTTCTGTTAAAGACCAGCTGATAATCTCGCTTTCATAATATACCCTAGGGGTTTACTAAGATGGCCGCTTTCAGCAGTGCTAATAATTCGGGTCAGCATTTCCTAAACAAAGAAGAGTCCTTCATGTATGACCGCGAGGTGCGGTTTCGCATGGAAGACACCATGAATGCAGCACGGCTCGAATACACCGAAAAGGGTGTGATGAACCTTGCGTCCCGCCGCTGCGATATCATCCGCATCTCGCAGAGCAGCGCTGTCCTCGCGATCCTCACCCAGTATAATCTGCCGAAGCAGTTCTATCTGGATATCCCGGACGCCCGCATCACCAAGATCGGCTGCGTGCTCATGAAGGTATTCCCCAACAACACGGTGGAAGTTCGTTTCCTGCGTCTCCTCACGGACAAGGAAATGAACAAGATCTTCGTCTACAGCTCACATCCGGCCCATAAGAACCGCGTGCTCGACATCCGCACCTGACACTACCAGGCGCATCGCGAAATTTGCGGCGTAGCCTTCGATTGGGAATGCACGGCGCAAGTGGCAATCATGCGATTGGGAATGGCGAAGCTCCGAGCATGATCCGCAATGACGGTGTTCGTCTCTTGCGGATCATGCTCATCAACACTCAAGAGCGAAATTCCCCTGCGGACTGAAGGGAGGATGCTCTGAAGGCGTTATCCAGCGGCCAGCGCGTCGAGGACCGTCTGCTTCAGCTTCATATCTGCAACTTCCGTGAAAACGAGATCCTCGCGGCCGAAATAGCTCTTCTGATTGATGGCCGACCAATCGTTGCAGACGAGCGTATAGCGCTCCTTCTTCGACGGGTTGACCGGTGCGGCGTGGAGATAATCGCCTGTGCGCGTCGCAAGCGGTATCTCACCCTCCTGATTGCAGCGAGCAAGGATGGCGGCGAGCACCGTCGCATCGATTTCCGTCCGCATGAGCTTGCCGTCGAAACGCACTGACGAGTTGAAGCTGTAGCGGCTGACTTCCCCCTGAAGCAGACCCGCGCCGAACGACGTATGGCCAACGAAGCCGACATCCGCTTTCGCCTTTTTCGCCATCACGTCAGCGACGAACCGTCCCACTTCGTCCACCGTCATCGTCTTGTCGGCTTTGCCGATGATAGCGCGATCTTCGTCCTTCAAATGGCGGGCAAAGACGGCGGCGATGAGATCCTGGAGGGCGGAGGAGGCGGCGCCGGTAGCATCGATATCGACGCGCTGAAGCGCAGCCGCTGCGCCCGCGGCGGCAATGGTCGCGACCGTGATCGCCGTCGACCAAGAGCCGGTGTGAACATAGCGCGTGGCGCCCTGTTCATGGGTCAGGTTGAGGTGGTCGTGCCCGCCAATGATGAGCGTGCCGTCGGGAAGGATCGGCAGGATATCGCGATCCGCGACCACGCCAGCATGGCTGAGCACGATATTGATGCTGTCGCTGCCGAGAATGACAGGCAGATTTTTCTTGGCCCACTCCACCGGCTGCGGAATGTCGAGCATCTCTCGGGTTGCCTTGGGATAGGTTTTGATCGCATCGGTCGCAAAGCCGGCGATGGTGACCGCCTGACCGTCAAGCGTCAGATGGGCGGAGGCTTGCGTGTAGGGTGCGCCGGTGCGCTTGTCGACGATATTGCTGAGGACGGTGACGCCGAGTGCGCGGGCGCGCGTGACGAAATTGGCAAGATCATTGTCCAGATCCGGCTCATGATTGCCGATATTGACGACCGTCGGCGCCAGCTTGGCGAGCGCGGCAAGAAAGGCCCAATCGATCTCGCCACCCGAACGTGAGGCAACGACATTGCCAGACTCGAACAGGTCGCCGTTCAGAACAACGAGATGGCGGCCCTCGTTGGCAGCGACCTGCTTTTCGATCGCCGCCAGCAATTGCCCCATGCGTTCGTAAGCCGAATGCAGATCCGACAAGATGACAACACGCAAAGGCTTCTGCGCCGCTTGGGCAGGCATAGCTGAAATAAGCGCCGGCAAAACAGCGGTGCCGGCGAGAAGTTTCAACGCCTGGCGGCGTCCGAGCAATGACTTGAACATGGATTCCTACCCTTGGGAATTGCAAGCAATGCCCAAGGGATTAGTCAATTCCGTTGTCAGTCCTATGACGCGTTGGTCATAAACTACACTTAAATCAATACGCTAGCGCCCTGGTCCGCCGGCCCTGCAGCGCGGCGGAAGGGGGCGAAGAGCTCGCGGCCCATGCCAAACTCATTTTCCGAGAGGTCGACGACGACGGGCTCGCGCTCGGCCATATCGGCGGCATCGACAAGCACTTCCAGCGTGCCGGCGACTGCGTCGATACGGATGATATCGCCTTCCTTGATGCGGGCAATCGGGCCGCCATCGATGGCTTCCGGCGTCACATGGATCGCGGCAGGCACCTTGCCCGATGCGCCCGACATGCGCCCATCGGTCAAAAGCGCCACGCGGAAACCGCGATCCTGCAGCACGCCGAGCGCCGGCGTCAGCTTGTGCAGCTCCGGCATGCCATTGGCCTTCGGCCCCTGGAAGCGGACGACGGCCACGAAATCGCGGTTCAGCTTGCCGTCCTTGAAGGCCTGCTGCATTTCCAGCTGGTCGTGGAAGATCACGGCCGGCGCTTCGACGATATGGCGCTCCGGCTTGACGGCGGAAATCTTGATGACCGCCTTGCCGATATTGCCGCGCAGCATCTTCAGGCCGCCGCTGCTTTGGAAGGGCGTCTCGATGCTGGCTAGCACCTTCGGGTCGTGGCTCTTTTCCGGTGCCGGCTCGCGCAGGACATTGCCGTCGGCGCCGAGCTTGACGTCGATGGAGTAGCCGCTGAGGCCTTGGCCGTAAACGGTGCGCACGTCGTCGTGCAGCAGCCCTTTCTTCAAGAGTTCCTTGATGAGGAAGCCCATGCCGCCGGCGGCATGGAAGTGGTTCACGTCGGCAAGCCCGTTCGGATAGACGCGGGCCAGCAGCGGGATGATGTCGGACAGCTCGGAAATATCCTGCCAGGTGAGCACGATGCCGGCCGCGCGCGCCATGGCGACGATGTGCATCGTGTGGTTCGTCGAGCCGCCGGTGGCATGCAGGCCGACGACGCCGTTGACGATCGAGCGCTCGTCGATCATCTCGCCGGCCGGCGTGAATTCATTGCCCATGGCGGTGATCGCGAGCGCGCGTTTGGTCGCTTCGCGGGTCAAGGCCTCGCGCAGCGGTGTGCCCGGATTGACGAAAGAGGCGCCCGGCATATGAAAGCCCATGATTTCCATCAGCATCTGGTTGGAATTGGCCGTGCCGTAGAAGGTACAGGTGCCGGGGCCGTGATAGGACTTCGATTCCGCCTCGAGCAGTTCGTCGCGGCCGACCTTGCCCTCGGCATAGAGCTGGCGCACGCGCGACTTTTCGTCGTTCGGCAAGCCCGAGGTCATCGGTCCTGCCGGAATGAAGACGGCAGGCAGATGGCCGAAGGAGAGGGCGGCGATGACGAGGCCGGGTACGATCTTGTCGCAGACGCCGAGGAAGACGGCCGCATCGAACATGTTGTGCGACAGACCGACACCGGCTGACATGGCGATCAGGTCGCGCGAGAAGAGCGAGAGCTCCATGCCCGGCTGGCCCTGTGTGACACCGTCGCACATGGCCGGCACGCCGCCGGCAACCTGGGCGATGCCGCCCACCTCGGCCGCCGCCTGACGGATGATGGCCGGATAGGTCTCGAAGGGCTGGTGCGCCGAGAGCATGTCATTATAGGAGGTGATGATCCCGAGATTGGGCACATGATCCCCCGCTAGCGCCTCTTTCTCGGACGGGGAACAGATGGCAAAGCCATGCGCAAGATTGGCGCAGCCGAGCACGGAGCGCTGCGCTCCCTTTGTCGCTGCATTGCGCAGGCGGTCCAGATAGCGTTCGCGTGTCGGCCTCGAACGCTCGACGATGCGTGCGGTGATCTTGGAAATGCGGGCGTCAGCGGCCATGGTCGATCTGCCTCCGTCTGTTTTGCGCAGTGCCCGTAAGATCGTCTCGATCTGTCCTGGTCGAGGGCATGGCGCGAGGGTCAAAAGTCAATACTTTGCCGGTACGCCCTTGCGGGCGCATGGCGCAGCACATGTTGCTGTGTCTTTCAGGGTTCGAAGACGAGGCCTGTCGGCTGCGTCAGGGAGCCCAATAAATCTCGACCGGAGAGGCGGCCCGACGCAGCATGGCGCGGATCGGCATCTCGGTTTCCTCGCCCGCCGCTTCGGCCTTGGCGAGGACATCCTTCTTGCCTTCTCCCTCGATATGGAGCACCAGCAATCTGGCGTCCTGAAGGCTGGAGAAGGTGAATGTCAGCCGCGGCTCGCCGGCGCCTTCCGCTTCCATCGTGATGATGCCGCGCGGGGTGTTCGGATCGAGTGCGGTCCGGAGATTGCTGCCACCCGGAAAGAAGGAAGCCGTGTGGCCGTCATTGCCCATGCCGAGGATGGCGACATCGAAGGGATGGCCGACAGCCCTGGTTTTTTCCGTGGCGATGGCGGCAGCCTCCTCGACGGAAGCCGCAGCCTGATAGAGCGGAAGGAAGCTGGCGGCAGCCGCCTTGTCCTTCAGCAGGTTTTCCTGGACGAGCAGGTGGTTCGAGCGGGGATTGTCCGCCGCCACGAAGCGTTCGTCGACGAGCGTGATCGTCACCTTGGCCCAGTCGATCGAGCGCGATGACAGCGCCTGGAAGAAAGCCTTCGGTGTGGAGCCGCCGGAGACCGCGATGCTTGCGGAGCCGCGCGCGGCGACAGCGGCCGAGAGGGTCTCGGCCACTTTGTCCGCGAGCTTGCCGGCGAGTTCGGCACCATTGGCAAATGCATGCATGTTCGCTGTCATCGTCATCGTCCCAGGTTTTAGATATCATCGTGCCAGGTGCGGCCGTCACGCTCGATGAGCGCGATAGCCTGGCTCGGACCCCAGGTGCCGGCCGTATAGCCCTGCACCTGCTGTCCTGCCTCTTCCCAACCCTTGAGGATCGGATCCACCCACTTCCATGCGGCTTCCACTTCGTCGCGGCGCATGAACAGCGTCTGGTTGGAGCGCACCACGTCCATCAGCAGACGCTCGTAAGCGTCCGGATTGCGAACGTTGAAGGCCGAGGCGAAGCTCATGTCGAGCGAGACGTTGCGCAGGCGCATGCCGCCCGGACCCGGATCCTTGATCATCAGCGACTGCTTGACGCCTTCGTCCGGCTGCAGGCGGATGATGAGCTGGTTGGCGACGATGCGGCCGGCGGCCTGATCGAAGATGGTGTGCGGAATGTGCTTGAAGGTGATGACGATCTCCGACACGCGGCCGGCAAGGCGCTTGCCGGTGCGGATGTAGAAGGGAACGCCCGCCCAGCGCCAGTTGCCGATCTCGGCCTTGATGGCGACGAAGGTTTCGGTGTTGGAAACGCCGCCTTCCAGCTCATCGAGATAGCCCTTGACCGGGCCGCCAGCCGAAGCGCCGGCACGATACTGGCCGCGAACGGTCGCCTGTTCGGCATTGGAAGCGTCGATCGGCTTCAGCGCGCGCAGCACCTTCAGCTTCTCGTCGCGAACGGCTTCCGAATCCATGGAGGAGGGGATCTCCATCGCAGTCAAGCAAAGCAGCTGCAGGATATGGTTCTGCACCATGTCGCGCAGGGCGCCGGCGGTGTCGTAGTAGCCGGCACGGCCTTCCAGACCAACCGACTCCGCGACCGTGATCTGCACATGGTCGATATAGTTGGCGTTCCACAGCGGCTCGTAGAGAGCATTGGCAAAGCGCAGCGCCATCAGGTTCTGCACGGTTTCCTTGCCGAGATAGTGGTCGATACGGAAGATCTGCTCTTCCTTGAAGACCTTGCCGATCGTGTCATTGAGCTGCAGGGCGGACGCGAGGTCGCGGCCGATCGGCTTTTCGACGACGATGCGGGTCTGCTTCGTGATCAGCTTGTGCTCGTGGATCTTTTGCGAGATGTCGCCGAAGATGCCCGGAGCGACGGCGAGGTAGAACGCGCGGACGCGCTCCTTGCCCTCGTCCAGGATCTTCTTGAGCTGATCCCAGCCGGCATCGCTGCGCGCATCGACCGGCACGTAGAACAGGCGAGCCAGGAATTTCTTGACTTCGGCATCGTCATACTCGCCCTTCTTCAGGTGCTCCTTGAGGGCGGCATCGGCAAATTTACGGTATTCTTCGTTGGAGAGCGCACTGCGCGAAGCGCCGATAATGCGCGTCGGCTCGGAAAACTGGCCTTCGACCTGACGGTGATAAAGGGCGGGCAGAAGCTTGCGTTCCGCGAGGTCGCCGCTGCCGCCGAAAACGACATAATCAAATGGTTCAACGGGAATGATTTGGCTGCTCATGAGCTATCTCTCAATCGGTCTTGGTTGAGGCCTCTTTTAATCTAATCGATTTAAAAAGGCCAGTGTGCATCGCAAAATTCAGACTCGGCTTTTTAGAGCGGATTGCAGGCGGAAGAAATCATCTTCCGGTTTCTAAAACCTGTCGCGCAACGCAAACCACGAGAGCGCCAGGAACAGCAGAGGCGCCCGCATGCGCGCACCGCCGGGGAAGGGCGGGACGTTCAGCTCCTTGAAGAGGCGTAGCTCGTCCGCGTTCCCGAGAACCGTTTTCGCATAGAGTTTACCGCAATAATTTGACAGCATGACCCCATGGCCGGAATAGCCGCCGATGGTGGTGACGCCCGGCATGACCTCGCGTACGAAGGGTTGCCGCGGCATGGTGATGCCGACCGAGCCACCCCAGGCATAGTCGATCTTGATGTCGGCGAGGGCGGGATAGATTTCGGCGATTTGCCGGCGGATGTGCTGCGTTATGTCGCGCGGATTGTCTGATGTATAGGCTTCACGTCCGCCGAACAGCAGCCGCCCGTCCTTCGATTTGCGGAAGTAGCGCACCACGAATCGCGAATCCGCGACCGCCTCATTGCCGGGAATCACGTTCGGAAAGCGATCTAGAGGTTCGGTGGCCCCGATGAAGGAGCGGATCGGCATGACATGGCTCGAGGTCACCGGCTCGAGGTTGCCGATATAGCCGTCGCAGGCGATCAGCACCCGGTTGGCGCTGATGTCTCCGCCATCCGTTTCGATGATGGTCTTGCCGCCCGATTGGCGAAAGGCCTTCGCCTTCGTCATTTCGAAGAGAGCTGCCCCGGCTTCAGCTGCGACACGGGCAAGGCCGATGAGCAGCTTCAGCGGGTGGATATGGCCCGTTCCCATATCCCTGACGCCATAGAGATAGAATTGCGAACCCAGCCGCTCCTGAGTTTCCGCCTGGTCCATGAACTTCATGTGCGGATAGCCGTAGCGGGTCGCTGCAATCTCCGCATTGTCCATGTAGTCGCGTTTGTAGCTGCGCTTGTGCGTGACATTCATCTGGCCGGGCAGGAAGTCGATGTCGATGCCATGATCGGAGGCGAAATCGAGCAGATGGTGCTTGGCATCCTCGGCAAGATCGAAGAGGGCTTTCGAGCGCTCGTAGCCGATCTTCTCTTCCATCTCCTCCGGCCACCAGCGCTGGCCGGTGCCGAGTTGCCCGCCGTTGCGTCCGGAGGCCCCGTCGCCGAAGCGGTTGGCGTCGATCAGCACGACTTCGACGCCGCCCTTGGCAAGATTGCAGGCCGCTTGGAGGCCCGTGTAGCCGCCGCCGACGATCGCGACGTCAGCCCGGCGCGAGCCGTCGAGCTTCGGATAGGTCGTGCGGGGGCCGACGGTCGCCTGATAGAAGGAAAGGCCCGGCGCGATCGGGCTCTGCCATGTTTTCTGCAGCGTCATGGGCGGCTCGCTTCACACGTTGAGCAGAAGGAATTCCCGCTCCCACGGGCTGATCACCTGCATGAAGGTCTCGAACTCGCCGCGTTTGACACCGGCATAGATGTCGATGAAGTCCTTGCCGAGAACCTCTTCGAAAGCCGGTTCGTCTTCGAGAAGGGCAATCGCTTCCAGCAGGCCGCGCGGCAGGTCGATCGAGCCTTCATTGGCGGAATCTTCCGTCGGCGCGGTTGGTTCGACTTGCTTCATGATACCGAGCAGGCCGGATGCGAGCGAGGCGGCAAGCGCCAGATAGGGATTGGCATCGGAGCTCGGCAACCGGTTCTCGACACGGCGGGCCTGCGGATCGGAGACGGGCACGCGGAACGCCGTTGTGCGGTTGTCGTAGCCCCAGGCATTGTTGACCGGGCAGGACATGTTCGGCGCCAGCCGCCGATAGGAATTCACATAGGGCGCGAGCATGGCAAGCGCATTGGGTACATAGCGCTGCATGCCGCCGATGAAATAGAAAAATTCCTGAGACGGGCTGCCGTCCGGATTGGTGAAGACGTTCTTGCCGGTCTCGATGTTCACGACCGACTGGTGGATATGCATGGCCGAACCCGCCTGGCTTTGCATCGGCTTGGCCATGAAGGTTGCGTAGATGCCGTGCTTCAGCGCCGCCTCGCGAATGGTGCGCTTGAACATGAACACCTGGTCGGCAAGCTCGATCGGGTCGCCATGGCGCAGGTTGATTTCGAGCTGCGCCGGACCTTCTTCATGGATCAGCGTGTCGATTTCCAGACCCTGCTTCTCCGAGAAATGGTAGATATCGTCGATCAATTCGTCGAACTCGTTGATGCCGGCGATCGAATAGCCTTGACCGCCGAGGATCGAACGGCCGGAGCGGCCTTTCGGCGGATGCAGCGGATAGTCGGGGTCGTCATTCTTGGCGACGAGATAGAATTCGATCTCGGGGGCGACCACGGGCTTCCAGCCGCGATCGCGATAGAGCCCCATGATCCGCTTCAGCAGGTTGCGCGGTGTATAGGACACCGCGTGTCCCTCGGAATTGACGATATCGCAGATCACCTGCGCCGTCGGGTCGGTTTCCCAGGGCACGACGGAAAGCGTCGAAAGGTCCGGCACCAGCTTCAGGTCGCTGTCGCGCGGCTCGTAACGGAAGCTCTCGGTCTCCTCCGGATATTCGCCCGAAATCGTATGGCGATAGATCGCCGAAGGCAGCGCCAGCGACGTATTCGAGGTGAATTTCGAAGTCGGCATCATCTTGCCGCGCGGCACGCCCGCAAGGTCCGGTGTGATGCATTCGATGTCTTCGATCCCGCGCGCCCGCAGCCATTGGGCCGCTTCCTTCCAGTTTGCCACGCCGCGTGCCGATCTCAAGCTGGGAGGTACCGTAGGGATTTTCGAGGCAGGCACTGAAGCTTTCAGCGGGGTCTTTCTCGCAGGCATAAAACACCGTATTTGGGTTGATCGGTGATTGCATCATAACCGCAGTTTGCCAATTGGCGAGGGGGAAAACCGCTCGGACTTTCGCCGTATGATGGAAAAATGGCGAGAGAGAGCGGCGAAAAATAAAGGGCTTAAACGTGGCTGGCAGATATGATGTGATCGTCCTCGGTGCGGGTGCGGCAGGCATGATGTGCGCCATCCGTGCCGGCCGGCGCGGGCGGTCCGTCGTCGTGCTCGATCATGCCGGTGCGCCCGGCGAAAAGATCCGCATTTCCGGCGGCGGCCGCTGCAACTTCACCAATATCCATGCCGGCCCGAAGAACTTCCTGTCCGCCAATCCGCATTTCGCCAAATCGGCGCTCGCCCGCTTCACGCCGCAGGATTTCATCGCCATGGTCGAGCGCCACGGCATCGCCTGGCATGAGAAGACGCTCGGCCAGCTCTTCTGCGACAACAGCGCCAAGGACATCATCCGCATGCTGACCGACGAGATGCGGACGGCCGGAGCGCAGCTGCGATTGCGGACGGAGATCGGCGACATCCAGCAGACCGCCGGCGGCTATCGCGTCAGCACCTCCGAAGGCGTTTTCGAGGCCGCTTCGCTGGTCGTTGCCACCGGCGGCAAGTCGATCCCCAAGATGGGCGCCACCGGCTTTGCCTACCGCATCGCCGAGCAATTCGGATTGCCTGTTGTCGAAACCCGACCGGGCCTCGTCCCCCTTACGCTCGATCCGCAATTGCTTCAGCGCCTGGCCCCGCTCTCGGGCATCGCCGCGCCCGCCGAGATCCGCCATGGCAAGACGGCATTCCGCGAAGCCTTGCTCTTCACCCATCGGGGCCTCAGCGGCCCCGCGATCCTGCAGATCTCCTCCTATTGGAGGGAAGGCGAAGACGTCACCGTCGTGATCGAGCCCGATATCGATGTCTTTACGCTTCTCAAGAAAGCCAAGCAGGCCAATGGCCGGCAATCGGCGCAAACAGCCCTTGCGGAGCTCCTGCCGAAACGGCTGGCGCAGCACTTTGTTGAAAGCGAAGGTGTGGCCGGCAACATGGCCGATCAATCCGACAACCGCCTGCAGAAGCTCGCGGCAACTATCCAGTCCTGGCCAGTCAAACCATCGGGTTCGGAAGGCTATCGCACGGCGGAGGTAACGCTTGGCGGCATCGACACGGCCTGCCTCGATTCGCGGACAATGGAGGTGAAGACTGTGCCGGGGCTCTTCTTCATCGGCGAATGCGTCGACGTTACGGGCTGGCTCGGCGGTTATAATTTYCAATGGGCCTGGGCCTCCGGCCATGTCACCGGCGAGGCGGCTTGAATTCACCTTGCCAACAGGCAGCAAATGGGCAAAGAACATCTCCAACGCGAAAACACTCGATGGAGGCAATCATGACGTTTAAGGCTCGGATATCCCGCCAAGCGGTTCTTTCAGGCATCGCTGCGGCCGTGACGATCTCGCTTGGCATATATGCAGTCACAGCATCGGGTGCCGCCGCCGCTTCCGCGCAGTGTAAGAAGCTGGACCCGAACGGCCGTGATGTGGGCGGCGATACGAATTTCGCCATTGCCATCCGCGACAAGAAAGCCGATGTCGTCAAGAAGATGCTGGCCTGCGACGCCAAGGTGAACCTGAAGACGACGGAAGGCTGGTATCCGCTACATACCGCCGCCTATTACGGCCCGGCGGACATCATCGATCTTCTGGTCTCCAAAGGTGCTGACGTCAATGCGCGCGGCGATTACGATGGCTGGACGCCGTTGCACATGGCGACCCAGCAGCACGATCCGGCCGTCGTCAAGGCGTTGTTGAAGGATGGCGCCGACAAGACCATCAAGTCTACCTCCGGCAAGATTGCCGCCGAAATGGCGACCGATCCCGCCATCGCGGCCTTGCTGAAGTAGCGCGCTGCTGTCGCACGATCTCGGGCCAATGACCGATGGGTGCGACACTTTCGGCCCGCCTCTGTTACTCGCGTTTTCCTTTCCTACATCTTTCTTGAATACATTGGCAGTTGCCGAATGCACCTTTTGCCGGTTATCGTGTCAGTGCGAAAATGGGAATATGCTCATGAACAGAACAAAGCGTCGTGCTCGCGCCATTGCAATCGCTCAGACCCGGGATAATGCTAAGCTCGTGGTCGCAAGACTTCTGATGCTCGCGACAGGCGTTACCGCTGCTTGCATCGCACTGCTGGCAGTACGCGGCTACTGATCAGCCGTTTCGGCCCTATTTCGACCGTCGCCTGACGGCGATCTTCTTCCGCGCGAAACACTTGGAGCGCAGGCTGTTTATGAGCGTTTTCTTGAGCGCGACAGGCTACGCCGGGCCTTATCTGAAAATTAATTAATCAGACCCACAATCTCCGACGATTTCATGGGGAGCTCTACTGCAAGTTGGAGCCGAAGCAATGATTGCTTCCAGACCCGTCTCGGGAACCCCCGCCTGCGCATATTTCAAGAACGATGGTTATACATCCGGTCAGCGCCGTGGCGGCGTCGATGGGGAGCGGTGTGAGAGGTTAGGGCCACAATGTTCATTGATAAGATACTGTCGCGTTTCAAGATCAAGACGAAGGTTCTCATATTCGTCCTGCCATTCGTCATCAGCATTTCCGCGGTTGGCCTCACCGGGCTCTATGCTTCCGGGCTTCTGCAGGGCCGTATGGAAATCTCCAACAGCGTGCTGCAATCGCTGACTGGCTTCAAGAACCTCTACGGCTCCATGGACGACTTCCTGCGCATCACCAATACGCAGCAGCGCGACAAGCTTTATGAGGATATCAAGTCGCAGCAGGGCGTGCTCAACGCGACGCTCGGCCAGCTTGGTCAGGAGGCCGATGGCCGCAGCAATCTGAACGACGCGATCGCCAAGAACGCCGACATGGCCAATCTCGTTGGCAGATTGTGGTCGCTGCACGAGCAGGAGCTGTCGTTCCGTAAGACGATCGACGACGCGCAGAGAGCGCTTATCAGTGCCCGCTTCAACGTCAACTTCAACAGCCAGCAGCTTGAGGATCGGATGCGGCAAGACCAGGCCGACGCGACCTCGACGCTGCGCTCCGCCGACCGCCTGCTGAAGGGCGGCGACCTGCTGGTTTCCGTGGCGGAGGATTTCAGCAAAGCCGCGACACCGGCCGACAAGATGAAGCTTCTCAAGGATCGGCTGCCGGATCTGAACAAGGCCCAGCGCTCCATCGATCTCGCATTGCCGCAGAACCAGAAGAGCGTCGTCCAGTCTCTGATCGGCACGATCAAGGATCTGACGGCTGCCACCGAAAGCGCCGATGCGCCGACCGACGACAGCGTCGCCACTGTCGGACGTCTCCTCTCGCGCTTCCGCCAGACGTCGACCTACACGCAGCTGACGGCAACGCAGATGATGCGTCAGGCGACGACGACCTTCGTATCGCTCGATGCCCGCGTCGCGCAGACCAATTCCATCCTGCAGGATACGCGCCGTCTGCAGGATTCGATCTATTCGCTGCAGCTCGTCCTTGCCGAGTTCAACGCGAATACCAACAAGGACAACCTCGTCCGCCTGCGTCAGGAAATCTCCAAGCTCAACGGCGATATCGATACGCTGAACCAGAGCGCCCAGAGCATGGATTTCGCTGGCGATATCGATGCAGCCATTCGCCCATCGCTCAAGTCGATGGACGGTGCCGGCATCAAGCTGGTCGATGTTATCACGCAGCGGATCGGCGAATATGCAAGCGCCCGGCAGCAGCTTGATCAGGTCTGGGGCCAGCTCACCGCATTTGCAGAGACGCAGAAGCAGAGTGCCGGCACGGAGCGTAACCAGGCAAACTACATCTCCATTCTGGCGACGGCTCTCGGCATCATCCTCTCGGTCGCCGGCGGCATCGCACTGGTTCTGACCCTGCAGCGCCCGATCGGCCAGATCACCGCCGCCATGCGCCGCATCGCCGATGGCATGCTGGAGACAGCAATCTCCGGCGAGCAGCGGCATGACGAAATCGGCGACATGGCCCGCGCCCTCGGCATCTTCAAGGAAAACGCCATCTCGAAGATCCGCATCGAGGAACAGAGCGACGAGGAGCGAACGGCGGCCGAACACGAGCGCCAGCGCAACGACACCGAAAAGCGCGAGCTTGACCGACAGATCGATTTTGCCGTCAGCGAACTGGCAGCCGGTCTCGAACGTCTCGCGCAGGGCGACATCTCAGCCACGATCGAGACGCCCTTCATCGGCCGTCTCGAGCAGCTCCGCCAGGACTTCAACAGCTCGCTGTCACGCCTGCAGGAAACGCTGAGCCAGGTGCGCAGCAATGTCGAGATGATCCAGAGCAACGGCAACCAGATGGCTGCTTCCGCCGAGGATCTGTCGAAGCGCACGGAACAGCAGGCGGCTTCGCTCGAACAGACCGCTGCCGCCGTCGAAGAAATCACGGTCACCGTTCGTTCCTCGGCCGAACGCGCCAAGGATGCGGACTCCATCGTGCGCGAAGCCAAGCGCAGCGCCGATGACAGTTCCGTCGTCGTCGGCAACGCCATCGACGCGATGGCGCGCATCGAAGACGCGTCCCGCAAGATCGAGCAGATCATCGGCGTCATCGACGAGATCGCCTTCCAGACGAACCTGCTGGCGCTCAATGCCGGCATCGAAGCTGCCCGCGCCGGCGATGCCGGCAAGGGCTTCGCGGTCGTCGCCATGGAAGTGCGGGAACTTGCACAGCGTTCCGCTGCCGCCGCCAAGGAGATCAAGGGGCTGATCAACAAGTCGACCCAGGAAGTCAATTCCGGTTCGCAATTTGTGCAGGAGGCCGGGGCCGTCCTGGCGCAGATCAGCAGCCAGATCGTCACGATCAGCCAGCATGTGGAAGGCATTGCCCGCGCAAGCCACGATCAGGCGAGCGCACTGCAGGAAGTCAACGCTTCGGTCAACCACATGGATCAGATGACCCAGCAGAATGCCGGCATGGTCGAGGAAACCACGGCAGCAAGCCGCGAGCTCGCCACCGAAGCCGATGCGCTTCTGCATCTCATCCTGCAGTTCAAGATCGATGCCGGCTACGCGGCGGGCTATACACGGCAAGAAGCGGCTTGACCGCAGCAGCCATTGTCATCACAGGCGGACTGGCGAATCTCTCGCCGGTCCGCCTTTTTCGTTGGCTTGCGAAGGGAGCATAACCCGGCGATCATCTTTCCGATCCAGATGAGAGGGGCGGGCGGATCCAGGCCGTAATCGCGGTAGAAAAGATCCTCATTTCTCCGCCATTGTTCTTCGCGCGCTTGGTTTTGCAATTCGATGGCCTTGGCCAAAGCGATGCTGTCCATCATGAGACATCTCCATGTTATGGGGCATCCCTTCAACTACACATCGGAATCTGCTTTATAAACACCCGTTTTCGTCCTATGCTTTTCATGCATGAAAAACACCGGTTGGGATTCCTATCAGCTTTTTCTCGATGTTGCCCGGGGAGGCGGGTTGACGGGCGCCGTCGCTTCGAGCGGCTTGAGCCCGGCGACGATTGGCCGACGCATGCTTGAGCTGGAAGGACAGATGGGCCGGCCGCTGTTCGAGCGCAGCCAGGCCGGCTATTCACTCACCGGCGACGGCCAGGCGCTGTTCGATCAGCTTTTGGAGATGGAGGCTGCCGCCCGCAAGGTGGATAGCTGGCAGCGCGATGCACAGGGGACTGCGATCGTACGCATCGCCGCCGGCACCTGGGTCGGGTGGCTGCTCAGCCAGAACATGCCGTCGATCTGCTCGGAGCGGGACCGCTTTCGCATCGACTTGCATCTCGGCGAACGTCGCGCCAGCCTCGCCCATCGCGAAAGCGATATCGGCATCCGCGCATTCGAGCCGGAGGAGGCCAATCTCGCTGCCATCAAGACCGGCGATGTCGCCTATGCTGCCTATCAGGCCCGCAACATGCGCTTTGCCAGGCCGCAGCGTTGGATCGCGGTGGCGGAGGAAGAGGCCATCTCCGCCTATCTGCGCTGGCCGCATCAGAACAGGCGGGAGGAAATCGCCTTCACCGTCAGTCGGCCGCGATCGCTTCATGACCTGGTGCTCGCCGGATCGGGCATCGCCGTTCTGCCCTGTTTCGTCGGCGATCAGGAGCCGAGGCTGGGGCGGGTCGGCGAAGAGATCGCGTCCCTACGTCATCGGCAATGGATCGTCATGAACGACGCAGATCGACATCGCAGGGAAATCCGCACCGTTGTCGACCGTATGGCCCGACTGCTGAAAAGCCACTCGGAGTTGTTTGCCGGCAAGCGGCCGACATATGCATGAGCTTTCGGCTCGGTGGTCTCCCTTGCTTATACGAGGCTTCCATGCCGGTCGCCGACAAACCTGCGAAAGAGGGCAAGGCCATGCTTTTCCCCTTGTCGCGTTTCGATTTCCTTTCTAGTCTAACGGGAAAAACAGAGGGTTGGGTGTCGCCGCGATACCCTTGAACGAAGCAGGAGAGATTATGAAGTCCATGTTCGCTAAGCTTGCGGCAACGGCTTTCGCAGCCGTTTCGCTTGCAACGGTCGCTCACGCAGAAGACAAGGTCGTCAATATCTACAACTGGTCGGATTATATCGATGATTCGATCCTGTCCGATTTCACCAAGGAAACTGGCATCAAGGTCGTCTACGATACCTTCGACCAGAATGAGACGGTGGAAACCAAGCTTCTGGCCGGCAAGACCGGTTATGACATCGTCGTCCCGACGGCATATTTCCTGCAGCGCCAGATCAAGGCCGGGGTCTTCCAGAAGCTCGACAAATCCAAGCTGCCGAACATTACCAACATGTGGGACACAGTGCAGCAGCGCATCGCCACCTACGATCCCGGCAACCAGTACGCGATCGATTACATGTGGGGAACCAGCGGCGTCGGCTACAATGTCGACAGGGTGAAGCAGATTCTCGGCTCCGATGAGGCGCCTGACATCGACATCATCTTCGATCCCAAGCTCGCCGCCAAGTTCAAGGATTGCGGCATCTATATGCTGGACTCGCCGACCGACGTCATTCCGGCCGCCTTGCGCTATCTGGGCCTTGATCCGAATTCGACCAAGCCGGAAGACTTCAAGAAGGCCGAAGATCTCTTGACGTCGATCCGTCCCTTCGTTCGCAAGTTCCATTCCTCCGAATATATCAACGCGCTCGCCAACGGCGACATTTGCGTTGCCTTCGGCTATTCCGGCGACGTGCTACAGGCACGCAACCGCGCCGCAGAAGCAAAGAACGGCGTGAAGATCAGCTATTCGATCCCCAAGAAGGGCGCGCAGATGTGGTTCGACGTCATGGCGGTCCCCGCCGATGCGCCGCATGTTGCCGAAGCCCATGCCTTCCTCAACTACATCATGAAGCCGGAAGTTATCGCCAAGGCCAGCAACTTCACCGCCTATGCCAACGGTAACAAGGCATCGCAGCAGTTCGTGAGCAAGGACGTGCTGGATGATCCAGCCGTTTATCCGACCGATACGGTCCGCGAGAAACTGTTCACGCTGACCCCTTGGGACTCGAAAACGCAGCGAGTGGCAACGCGCCTGTGGACAAAGGTCACCACCGGCCAATAATTCCAAGCGGCCCGGACGGCAACGTCCGGGCCTTTTCTTAAGAGGATAGCTTGAGAATCACGAGCGCGCCGGGAAGGGGAAGAGCCGGCGCCTCAGCATTTCCAGGAAAAGTGCGCAGCGGTTTTCCGTCCGGAATGCGGAAAGAAACAAAAAAGACGGAGCATTTCCGCGATTCGAAGAAAAGCGGAAATGCTCCAGGAAAGCCCGTCCGGGCGTCTATTTGGGGATAGATGATGAAGTCACTCGGTAATATCCGGCGTTCCTTTGCTCCGTGGACCGATCCTTCGGCCAAGCCGTACATTTCCTTCAAGAACGTGACGAAGAAGTTCGGTGATTTCACCGCCGTCGACGACCTCTCCCTCGATATCTACAATCGTGAGTTTTTCGCTCTTCTCGGCGCATCGGGTTGCGGCAAGTCTACGCTACTGCGCATGCTGGCGGGCTTCGAGCAACCGACGACGGGCGAGATCGTGCTCGACGGCCAGGATCTTGCCGGCACGCCGCCCTATCGCCGCCCCGTCAACATGATGTTCCAGTCCTACGCGCTATTCCCACATATGACGGTGGAAAAGAATATCGCCTTCGGCCTGCGGCAGGATGGCATGCCGAAAGCCGAGATCGAGGATCGCGTCGCCCAGATGCTGAAGCTCGTCAAGCTCGAGCAATTCGCCAAGCGCAAGCCCAACCAGTTGTCCGGCGGCCAGCGCCAGCGCGTGGCTCTGGCGCGCTCGCTCGCCAAGCGGCCGAAGGTGCTGCTGCTCGACGAGCCGCTCGGCGCGCTCGACAAGAAGCTCCGCGAAGAGACGCAGTTCGAACTCATGGATCTGCAGCAGAGCCTGGGTCTCACCTTCGTCGTCGTCACCCATGACCAGGAAGAGGCGATGACCATGGCCGACCGCATCGCGGTCATGAGCCACGGCAAAGTAGTGCAGGTGGCGACGGCGGCGGAAATTTACGAGGCGCCCAATTGCCGTTTCGTGGCAGACTTCATCGGCGATGTGAACATACTCGATGGCAACGTCACCTCCGCGCAGTCCGGCATCGTCGAATTATCAGTCGATTCCGCCCTTACGCTGCGCACTGCCTCCAGCGACGCACCGGCCGCGGGAAGCCGCGCCAGCCTCGCCATCCGGCCGGAGAAGCTGAGGGTAACGCCACGCCCGCCCGCCAACGCCTCCGTCAATGCCACCGAGGGAGAAATCTGGGACATCGCCTATCTTGGCGACATGACTGTCTTCCACGTCAAGTTGAAGAGCGGACAGGTGCTCAAAGCCTCGTCGCTGAATGCGGTTCGCGTCGTGGAAGAACCCTTCGCCTACGACCAGAACGTCTGGGTGTCCTTCGACGAAAATGCCGGCGTGCTGCTGAAGGACTGATCATGAAAGCGCTTGGTTCCTCCATCTATCAGCGCCTCGTCATCATCGTTCCCTATGCTTGGCTGCTGATCTTCTTTCTCGCGCCCTTCCTCATCGTCTTCCGCATCTCGCTGGCGACGAAGGCGCTGTCCGTCCCCCCTTACGATCCGTCCTTCGCATGGGCGGACAGTTTCAGCGACTGGTGGGTCAAGCTGCAGACCATGTCGTTCGACAATTACGTGTGGCTGACCGGCGATCCGCTTTACATAAACGCCTACATTCAGAGCCTTCAGATCGCTGGCATCTCGACGCTGCTGACGCTGATCATCGCCTATCCCATCGCCTATGGTATGGCGCAAGCGCCGCGCACGATCCGTCCCACCTTGCTGATGCTGGTCATTCTGCCTTTCTGGACGAGCTTCCTGATCCGCGTCTATTCCTGGATGTCGATCCTCAGCACGACAGGCCTGCTGAACCAGTTGCTGATGGGCCTTGGCATCATCCACCAGCCGCTCGTCATCTTGAATACCAATACCGCCGTCTATATCGGCATGGTCTATTCCTATCTGCCTTTCATGGTGCTGCCGCTCTATTCCGCGCTGGAAAAGATGGACGGCACGCTGATCGAGGCGGCGCAGGATCTCGGCTGTACGCCGATCGGCGCCTTCTGGCGCGTCACCTTTCCGCTCTCCCTTCCCGGCGTCATCGCCGGCTGCATGCTGGTCTTCATTCCCGCTGTCGGCGAGTTCGTCATTCCCGACCTGCTCGGCGGCTCGGAAACCCTGATGATCGGCAAGGTGCTCTGGACAGAATTCTACAGCAACACCGACTGGCCGCTGGCCTCGGCGGTGGCGACCATCCTGCTTCTGGTGCTGGTGGTGCCCATCGTCTTCTTTCAGCATTTCCAGGCCAAGGCCGACGAGAAGGGGAGATAATCGATGATCCGCTGGTCTCGTTTCAATATCGTCTCGGTCACGCTCGGCTTGGCTTTCCTTTATTTGCCGATCCTGCTGCTGGTGATCTATTCCTTCAACGGCTCCCGGCTGGTGACGGTCTGGGGCGGTTTCTCGACGCAATGGTATGTGCACCTCTTCAGCAACGACACCATGCTGAGCGCCGCCTGGTTAACGGTGCGCATCGCCCTCCTGTCCGCGACCATCGCAACCGTGCTCGGCACGTTCGCGGCGCTGACCCTGGTGCGCTATACGCGCTTCCGCGGTCGCATCCTGTTTTCGGGAATGATCTATGCGCCGCTGGTCATGCCCGATGTCATCACCGGTCTCTCGCTGCTGCTGCTCTTCGTCACGTCAGGCGTCGATCGCGGCTTCTGGACGATCGTCATGGCGCACACCACGCTGACCATGTGCTTCGTCGCCGTCGTCGTGCAGTCGCGCCTGTTGACCTTCGATCGCTCGATCGAGGAGGCGGCGATGGACCTCGGCGCGCCGCCCGTGCGCACCTTCTTCGAGGTGACGCTGCCGATCATCGCGCCGGCCGTATTCTCGGGCTGGGTTCTGGCTCTGACGCTTTCGCTCGACGATCTGGTGATCGCGACCTTCGCCTCCGGCGCTGGCGCCAAGACGCTGCCGATGCTGATCTATAGCCAGGTCAAGCTCGGCGTGACGCCGGAGATCAACGCCATCTGCACGATCCTGATCGGTGTCGTTGCCGTCGGTGTCATTTGTGCCTCGATCGCCACCAAGCGCCGCGAGGTGCAGCGTCAAAGGGACGAACAAGCGGCCGCCGCCGCGTGAGCGGCAGCGCTGGACCGGCTTGACGGAAGAGCTATTGCTGCTGGGGTTTCTGCAGCAAAGTGGTAACAGGTGAAACGACCGGATCCGGCCAGCTGCCGCCAAGGAAGAAGGGCAGCATCGGCAGGTCGTCCGCATCGGACGGCGACGTCGCCTCGATCGCTCCCGACAGCGCCAGACCATTGCTGCGGAACGGAACGACGCCGTTCAGCGTGATGGTTTCGTTGCGGCCGGCGATGGTCGCGTTTTGCACTTCGGCAGATCCCTTGGCAAAGGTTGCATCGACATTGATGCTGTCGAAATTGAAGGCTGCGTCAGCGATATCGCTCATCCTGAAAAAGGCCTTTTGAGTGGCCAAGGACCTGAAGGACGAGAGATCGAACTCACGGAAGGATCCGGCTGATGACGCGAAATGCATCTTCCCGGCAACGTCGCCCAACCTGGCGACCCAGATCGGCCGGGTGGTGCTGAGTGCCAGATCCAGAGACCCGGCGGTCGTCATTGGCAGCGGCCCCGGCAGCTTGAGGCGGGTGAAGAGCCCGCCGAAATCGGCATTGCGGACCGATATCTGCAGCTTGCCGCCGCCGTCGAAATCACCCGGAGCGACCTCCAGATGCGCCGTCAGCGAGCCGCCCTCGAAGCCGCTGTCAGCAATGTCGAACTTTGCTTTGCCGCCCGCGACCAGCAGGCTGGCGCCAATATTGTCGAACTGGAAGGGACCGAGCGCAGCCTTGTTGGAGGAGAGCCGCAAGTCGAGGTCGAGGCGCTGCAGCGGATTGCCGTTCAGGAGCGCATTGATGGCGGTCTCCGCGGCAAGACGCATGGAAAAGGCGGCGAGGAACGGATTGAGGTTCATTTGGTCGAAGGCGAGCGTGCCGGAGACCTTCGGCTTTCCAGTCGTCGTGTAGTTCAGGTCCATGACGCCGGAAGCCGCGGAGTCGTTGACCTTGAAGCTGAGATTGTTGAAGCGCAGGCCTTTGTCGATCGCCGTCACATCGGCGTTGAGTGAGACGTTCTTGAGCGCATCGGCGGCGGGGAGGCGCTGGCCACTCCATGCCAGGAAGGTGGGAACGTTCGGTACGCTGAGCTCGAGATTGCCCGAAAGCGTCGAAAGGTCCGAAATGCTGGTAACCCCGGTATAGGCCCAGCTGATCACCGGCGAGGAAAAGCTGGTCTTGGCGTCGACGTTCTTGCCGGCAAAGAACAGCAGCGGTTGCGCCGAGTCGAAGTTGAGCTTGATATCCTGGTCGTTGAGACGGGCAAGGATGACGGCGGTCATTCGCTGCGAGAGCCGCGGCCAGGAAATGTCGGCATTGACGCCGGTCATCTTGTAGACGTTGCCGCTGCGGTCATCCGTCATCTCGACGCTGCCGTCTTCGATAGTCAGCATACCGATCGCTGCATCCTGATCCTTTCGCATCGGCATGGCTTGGCCGGAGGAACTCTCCACCTGTTCGATCGCTTTCGACAGGCGGCCCTCATTGGTCCAGTCGATCAGCCCATTCTCGTCGCGACGGATGTAGAGCACGGGTCGAACAAAGTGGAACTCGTGAAAATGTGCATGTCCACGGATAGCGGGCAGCAGCGAGAAGTCCGCAGAGAGACTATCGACATGACCCAGCACTTTGCCGTTCTTTGCCGGTTCGCGGATGGTGACCTGATTGAGCGTTATGCGCGGCGTCGGCCAGAAGTCCAGCGTTGGATCGCCCTCGATCTGGGCTCTGTATCCCGTCCATTCCGAAAGCGCCCTCTCGATGCCGGAGCGCACGATCCCGCTGGAGATGAGGAAAGGAGCGGTAGCCCTGAAAACGACAAAGACGATCAGGAGGGTCAGAAGAACGATGCCGGTTGTCCGGGCAACGGCCGGCAACCATTGCGAGGCCGATCGCATCGTCAAACGCCACTTGTTGTTTCTCGACGCTCTCATATCCCGTGGAGACTCTCAAACTGATAGGGATGATGTGCCTATGCTTGCCGGATATAGGAAATGTTTGTCGGATGCAAACGTCGCAGGTTGGAAAGCCCCATGACTCCGTGACTTTATAATGCGTTGCAGCATTGCTATATACTGGGAAAAACAGGGGAGAGAAATATGCAGGATCAGCAGCCGCTCTGGACGCCATCGGAAGAAGCACGCCGCCAAAGCCCGATGTTTGCCTTCATGCAGCAATGCAACCGCCATTTTAACCTGTCGCTATCCGATTTCGCCGGCCTTCACGCCTGGTCGGTGGCCGATCGCGAGAATTTCTGGACGGCAGTTTGGGATTTCTGCGGCATCAAGGGCGAACGCGGCGAGCGGGCGCTGATCAATGGCGACCTCATGCTGGAGGCACGCTTCTTTCCCGATGCGCAATTGAACTTCGCCGAAAACCTGCTGTCGCGAAGCGGCGGGGGCGATGCGCTGGTATTCTGGGGCGAGGATAAGGTCCGTGATCGCTGGTCATGGGATCGTTTGGCCGCCACGGTGTCGCGCCTGCAGCAGGCTTATCGGGCTGAAGGTATAGGCAAGGGCGATCGGGTGGCGGCAATGATGCCGAATATGCCCGAAACCATCGCCTGCATGCTGGCCGCCGCATCGATCGGCGCGATCTGGTCCTCCTGTTCTCCGGATTTCGGCGAGCAGGGCGTCATGGATCGCTTCGGGCAGATCGAACCGAAGCTGTTCATCGCCTGCAGTGGCTATTGGTATAGCGGCAAGCTGCAGGATGTCGGGGCAAAGGTCAGCGCCATCGCGCAGCGTCTGAATGTGCCGACCCTTGTCGTGCCCTATGCCGGCAGCGCCGATGCGGTGGTGGCGGCAACACCTGGCGCACGGACATTGACCGATTTTATTGCACCTTTCGAGGCGAAAGCCGTCGAGTTCGTTGCAGTGCCTTTCTCCCATCCGCTGTTCATCCTGTTTTCCTCCGGCACGACAGGCGTTCCCAAATGCATCGTACATTCGACGGGCGGCGCGCTGCTGCAGCTGATCAAGGAACATCGCCTGCATTGCGGCGTCGTACCCGGTGAAAAGGTCTTCTACTTCACCACCTGCGGCTGGATGATGTGGAACTGGCTGGTGACCGGCCTTGCCGCCGGCGCGACGCTTTGCCTTTATGACGGGTCGCCCTTTGCTCCCAGCGGCAATATCCTGTTCGATTATGCGCAGGAAGAGAAATTCGCAGTGTTCGGCACCTCGGCCAAATATATCGACGCCGTGCATAAGAGCGGCCTCACGCCGAAGACATCGCATGATCTCTCGAGCCTGCGGCTGATGACCTCCACCGGCTCGCCGCTGTCGCCCGAGGGCTTCACGTTTGTCTATGAAGGCATCAAGGACGATATCCAGCTCGCTTCCATTTCCGGCGGCACCGATATCGTTTCCTGCTTCGTGCTGGGCAACCCGCTGCAGCCGGTCTGGCGCGGCGAGATCCAGGGACCGGGTCTCGGCCTTGCCGTCGATGTCTGGAATGACGAAGGCAAGCCGGTGCGCGGCGAAAAGGGCGAGCTTGTCTGCACCAAGGCTTTCCCTTCCATGCCGATCATGTTCTGGAACGATCCGGAACGCGCCAAATATCGTGCCGCCTATTTCGAGCGCTTCGACAATATCTGGTGCCACGGCGATTTCGCCGAATGGACTGTTCATGGCGGCCTCGTCATTCACGGCCGCTCGGATGCGACGCTCAATCCCGGCGGCGTGCGCATCGGGACGGCCGAGATCTACAATCAGGTCGAGCAGATCCCCGAAGTTCTGGAAGCTCTGTGCATCGGCCAGGACTGGGATGACGATGTTCGCGTCGTGCTGTTCGTCCGCCTGGCTCCTGGTGCCTCGCTGACCGAAGATCTGGTGAAGACAATGAAGACCCGCATCCGCACCGGCGCTTCGCCGCGCCACGTCCCGGCCAAGATCATCGCGGTCGCCGATATTCCGCGCACGAAATCCGGCAAGATCGTCGAGCTTGCGGTGCGTGATGTTGTGCACGGGCGGCCCGTCAAGAACAAGGAGGCGCTCGCCAATCCGGAGGCGCTGGATCTATTCGCCGGGCTGGAAGAACTGAAAAGCTGAGATGCACCCTAAAATTGAGGGGCAAACGATGACCTCCGTTTGGTAACCTTGCGTTAGGAAAGATTGGTCAAAGGTAAAGGCCAACTTGAGACCGTTCGCATACGTCAGCAGCGGATTGGAGCTGGTTCTGGCTCCCGAAACATGAAGTTCACCGACTCGAGCTTTCTTTTGACAGCACCATTCTCAAAGGCAGCGCGGTTCGCTGCCTTTTTTTCGTTCTGGCTGATACAAATACGCGGCCGCTCTGTACATTGGCCTGCCGACCAAGTATGTGCAGGCTTGAAGAAGAGGCCTGCGACGTGCGGGCCACGATGATCGCCGCCTTTTGGCGGGCGAAGAATTCCGAAAGACAGACTATGACTGAATTCGAAGGCATCGTTCCTGCGATTGCCCAGGCTTTGGCGAAGCGCGGTTATGAAACGCTGACGCCGGTACAGAAAGCCATGCTCGATCCCGGCCTTGCCGGGAAGGATGCCCTCGTGTCGGCGCAGACTGGCTCGGGCAAGACGGTTGCCTTCGGCCTGGCGCTGGCGCCCGGACTGCTCGATGGTTCGGAGCGCTTCGGTCCGGCCGGTGCACCTCTGGCCTTGGCGATCGCGCCGACCCGCGAACTGGCGCTTCAGGTGCAGCGCGAGCTGGAATGGCTCTACGGGCTGACCGGCGCGACGATCGCTTCCTGCGTCGGCGGCATGGATATGCGCACGGAACGGCGGACGCTCGAGCGCGGCGCTCACATCGTCGTCGGCACGCCCGGCCGTCTCTGCGATCACATCCGCCGCAATTCGCTCGATATTTCGCAATTGCGCGCCGTCGTGCTCGATGAGGCCGACGAAATGCTCGATCTCGGTTTCCGCGAGGATCTGGAATTCATTCTGGAAGCCTCGCCCTCCGAGCGCCGCACCTTGATGTTCTCCGCGACCGTGCCGCGCTCCATCGCCAAGCTCGCCGAAAACTACCAGCGCGATGCCGTTCGCATCGCCACCGCTTCCGAAGCCAAGCAGCATGTCGATATCGACTATCGCGCGCTGACCGTGGTGCCGAGCGACAAGGAAAACGCCATCATCAACGTGCTGCGCTATTATGAGGCGCGCAACGCCATCGTCTTCTGCTCGACGCGCGCTGCCGTCAATCATCTGACGGCGCGGTTCAACAATCGCGGCTTTTCGGTCGTCGCTCTGTCGGGCGAGCTCAGCCAGAACGAGCGCACCCACGCTCTTCAGGCCATGCGCGATGGCCGTGCCCGCGTCTGCATCGCAACTGATGTCGCGGCTCGCGGCATCGATCTACCGGGTCTGGAGCTGGTCGTCCATGCGGACTTGCCGACCAATCCGGACACGCTGCTTCATCGCAGCGGCCGCACCGGTCGCGCCGGCAACAAGGGCGTCAGCGCCCTCATCGTGCCGCTCAGCGCCCGCCGCCGCACCGAGCGCCTGCTGGAAGCCGCCCGCATTCGCGCTACCTGGGCAAAGCCGCCGTCTGCCGACGAAGTGAGCCAGCGTGACGACGAACGTCTTCTCGCCGATCCGGTCTTCACGGCCGCGCTTGCCGAAGACGAAAAGTCCATCGTCCAGCAACTGCTGGAGCGCCACGGCGCCGAGCAGGTTGCCGCCGCATTCCTGCGGCAGTACCGGGCCGGCCACTCCGCGCCCGAAGATCTGCAGGATGTGCCGGCGGAGGGCGAGCGCAGGAAGCCTCGCCGGGATGATTTCCCGGTCACTCCCCGCGATGATGGCCCATCTGGCGGACGGAACGATTTCACCGATGGCGTCTGGGTGTCGCTCTCTGTGGGGCGCAAGCAGAATGCCGAGCCGCGCTGGCTGATCCCGATGCTCTGCCGCAACGGCAACCTGACCAAGCGCGACATCGGCGCCATCAAGATGCAGCCGGAGGAAACCTTCGTCGAGTTTTCACAGGAAGGTGCCGAGCGCTTCCTCTCCGCCATCGGCCCGGACAAGACGCTGGAACGCGGCATCCGCGTCAAGCCGCTCGCCGGCGTGCCGGATTTTTCGCAAGCAAAGCGCGAAGGGGCTTTCGAGAAAAAGAAGCCCTTCGCCGACAAGGGACCCCGCTCGCAGGAGGGCGGCAAGCCGAAGTGGAAATCCGATCGCAAACCGGAACGGACACAGGCGGGCGAGGGCGGCATTTCCGAACGCTCCGATAAGAAGCCCTGGGCAAAGAAACCAGGCAAGCCGAGCTTCACCAAGAACGATGGTCCCCCCAAGGGCGGCAAACCCAATTCCCGGGCCGCTCGCAAGGGTGCGAAGTCACGAGGCGAATGATCTCAACGCCGCGCTCGCAAGAAGGCGCGGCTCTGCGATCTGAGGTTTCAATATCCAGGCAAATTCACATTTCGCGACAAGGGATTTGACGTCGTGTCCGATCTGGGATCGGCGACAATCCCATGGTCAACTGTGACCGAGATTTGGGAGCGTCCGGCCCATCGGATGATATTTACCGCTCCGAGCCAGTTCCTGACGCTCCCCGTTGAAATGCTCTCGGCAACCGACCGGGATTTTCTGCGATCGAAAGTGCCCGCCATACGTTAGCTAAAGCCTGGGTCCAGCGCTGTATCATGCGCCATCATTCGGCGAAGAGGTTCGCGGCCATATGATCCACGAAGGCGCGAACCTTTGGCGATAGATACCGATTGGTCGGCCAGAGGACGCGAAATGTTCCCGTATCGGCCAGATAGTCGGTCAGCAGCGAAACCAGTTTCCCTTGTGCGATCTCCGACGCCACCGCAAACGGGGGAAGGCATGTGATTCCGAAGGAGCGCTCCGCAAGGTAGATCAGTGGTTCCAGCGTGCTTGCAACGGTGGTCACCGGCAGGTCGAGCTTCATCTCGCCCTCTTCGCGAACCAATGGCCATGGCTCGAGCCTTCCCGAGTTTGCGAAGCGGTGGTGAAGGCAGCGATGCCGGAGCAGATCCTCCGGAACCTTCGGATGGCCATGAGCCTTGAGATAGTCCGGCGAGGCGACGACCTTGTACTTGAAGGTGCCGAGCTTGCGGCTCATCAGGCGGGTGTCTCTGACCTCGCCCGTGCGGATGACGGCGTCGAACCCTTCTTCGATGACATCGACGAGGCGATCCGTGAAATCGAGATCGAGATTGATCTCCGGATAAGCCGTCATGAAGGCCGATAATGTCGGCATCAGCAGCATGCCGGCCAGAGGAAGGCTCACGCGCAGCTGTCCGCGCGGCACGGCCTGCGAGCTGGATAGCTTGGACTGCGCTTCCTCATATTCCGATTGAATGCGCCGACACGTCTCCAGGAAAAAGCTGCCTTCTTCTGTCAGGGCCATGCTGCGGGTCGAGCGATTGAACAATCGCACGCCCAACTCGTCCTCGAGGCGGCCAATGGCTTTGCCCACGGCGGAACCTGAAATGCCGAGGCGATGTCCGGCCGCGACGAAACTCCCGACCTCGGCGACCTGGATAAAGATGCCGAGCGTTCCAAGCTTATCCATGTCTGCCTATTCTGGAATTTTTATCCGATATGTTGAGAATACAGGCTACTTTATCCGCTATCTCTCGCCGGATATCCAGAGGTCGCCGCGGCTGAACAGCGCGAGCTTCAGATGGAGAGACTCATGGAAACGAAACATATCGCCAGCTTTGCGGGTTCTCCCGCTCCTACGACCTTTATCGTCAACGTCATCCACGCTCATCCCGGAAAGCAGGAGGAAGCCTTCGCCATCATTCAGGATGTTGTGCATTACGTCGCGGAACGAAAGGAAGGCTTCCTCTGGAGCAGCCTTGCGAAAAGCTCGGATGGTCAGACGGTCGTCAACATCGAGGCCATCCAGGATGCCGGCAATGTCGGCGAGTTCTTTTCCGATCCGCATTTCGTCGAAAAATTCCGGAAACTGGACACCGTCTCGAAGAGCGAGTTCCACACCTACACGGTCGGCGATCTGGTCTTGCCCAAGCGCGCCTAAGCGGCATGGCCGGCTTTGCCTCTGAAAGGAAGATGCCGGGCGGGCAGCCGTCCGGCAGGGGATACTGCCCCTGTCGGACCTAGTGGCGCCTGTACCCAGCGGTTTGGCTGCGATCTGAGAGAGGCTCTCCTCGTGGCGTGTCGTCTTCGGGAGAGCCTCATTTGCAGATGTCACGCAGCTGAAGCAGAATGCCATTCTCGAACAGGCAGAGGATTGCATTCTACATTCATGCTGATCGGCTCATGTCATTGCGGCAGGACAAGTTGGACCCTTACGGGCGATCCGGGCTCGATCACGGCCTGCAACTGCACGCTCTGCCGACGCTACGGTGCGCTATGGGCCTATGACTATGAAGGGGAGCGGATCTTGCTCAGCGGGCCAACCGCGTCTTACACGCGGGCCGCCGAGAAGGAGCCGTCTCTCGAAATATTGTTCTGCCCAACCTGCGCCTGCGTCTTAAGCTGGCGCGGCCTGCATCTGGAAAAGGATGGCCGCCGGCGCATGGCGGTCAATCTGCGGCTTGCGCCGCCGGATCTCGTCTATGACCTGCCCATCGATCGCTTCGATGGTCTGGACACGTTCGAAGATCTTCCGTCGGACGGAAAATGCGTGCGTGATCTCTGGTTCTGAGAGTTGGCGACCGTGGGCGAGCGCCCGGCAGCGGATGCTGCCGAACCGAAAACGTCCCTTAGTTCGCCAGCACCCGCGGCGACGGGAAGGTGACTTCCACCAGCGTGCCCTCGTTCGGCGCGGAGTTGATCGAGAAGGTTGCGCGGTTGGCGTCGACCATCGCCTTGGTCAGCGGCAGGCCGAGGCCGGTGCCGTCGCCGCGCTTGCGGGAATTGGTCGAGACCTGCCGGAAGGGTTTCATCGCCTGCTCGAGTTCCGAGCGCGTCATGCCGACGCCGGTATCTCTGATGCGCAGGACGACACTGCCATTACCTTCATAGGACGTGGACACCACGATCTGGCCGCCCGACGGCGTGAAGCGGATGGCGTTCGAGAGGATGTTGAGTGCGATCTGCTTGATCGAGCGCAGGTCGGCGACGACATTCGGCACGGCCTGCGACAGCGCCGTGCGGATGATGACACGCTGGCTGTTGGCCTGCGGCTGCACCAGCGACACGGCCTCCGTAATCGCCTCGTTGAGGCCGACGGATGCGAAATCCAGATCCATCTCGCCGGCTTCGATCTTGGAGATATCAAGCAGGTCGTTGACGATATCGAGCACATGCCGTCCGGAGCGGCCGATATCGGTCGCATATTCGATGTAACGCGAATGGCCGATCGGCCCGAAGCGTTCGCCGGCCATCATGTCGGAGAAACCGATGATGGCGTTGAGCGGCGTGCGGATCTCGTGGCTGACGCGAGCGAGAAAATCCGTCTTGTGGGCATTGGCGGTTTCGGCGGCGCGCTTGGCGTTGCGCAGCTCCTCCTCGGTCCGCTTCCATTGCGTGATGTCGCGGATCACGGCGCAATAGCCGTTGGAGGAGTTGAGCTGACCCATGGTCATGAACAGCGGCAGGAAGCCCCCGGACGCCTCCCGACCGATCACTTCGCGGCCGTCGTTGAGCACGCTGGCAACGCCATGGCCGGAGAGGCCGCCGAGATAATCGAGCACCGCCTTCTGGCTTTCATGCGCAAACAGCATGACGAAGGGTTTGCCGCGGATCTCCTGGTCGTCATAGTTGAAGAGCGCGCTTGCCGAGCGGTTCATCGAGCGGATCTCGCCATCCTGGCCGACGATGATCACACCGTCGGTCGCCGTTTCCAGCGTCGAGCGCAGTTCCTCTATCTCCACCTGCAGCTTGCCGACCTTTTCGAGGATGCGTTCGGGCCGCCCTTCCTCGGAGACAGGTTGTGGCGGCGGGGCAGGCGGCTCGCTCTTCTCCACGGGCATCAGCGCCAGCATCAGGGCTGTGCCGTCTTCCCAGCGGATCGATTGCAGCCGCGCGGTGACCGGCACCAGCGCATCGTCGGCGCGCACCACCATCATCGTGCCCGGCTGTTCGGTCTTGCCTTCCAGATCGTTGCGCTGCAGCAGCGCATCCAGCCCACCGACCTGCTCGAGATCCGGCAGGTTCTCATAGCCAGTCAGTCGCAGGAATTCCGGATTGCCGTGGATCAGCCGGTCGCCGGCGTGGACGAGGATGGCGAGCGGCAGCTGATCGATGATATCGGACGACAGCCCCGTGCGCATCTTCACGCGCGGCGGAATGGCGGTGTTGAGCACATCGATAGGATCGAAATCCTCTTCCGGCTCGGCGGAGGAGACCGTCGCCTCAAAAGGAGAACCGGCATCCGCGACTGCTTCGCCGCTCGCCTCCTGCACCTGGGAAGGCTCAGCAACGGGCTCGGATGGAGAGGCGTCGGTATTCGACGCCGCGTTTTCCTGCCTGGTGTCGGCGTCGTCGTTTCCGATCGCCGTTTCGCTCGTGTCGGAAAGAATTTCGTCGGCCGCATTTGCTTGCGGGGCGGCATCGACATGTCTTTCGGCGGGTTCTGCCGTGGGTTGCTCGACAGGCGGCTCCGTGCGCTTGCCAAAAGGTTCGAGCTGCCGGGCGATTTCCCGGAAGGCCGCTTGTTCGCTGAGCGAAAGGCTTGCCTGCGCCAATGTCCGATGTTCGTGCAGACGGATGATCTTGTCTGTTTGCCGGCGGTTCGGCGTCTCGACGATATGCAAGGCGGGCGGTTCCGCGCTTGCAGTGGGAGCGTCTTTGGTGGTTGCTTGCTCGTTGCTTCCCGCTGCGGCGGAATCGTCCGGCTCGGAGCTGTGCTGGTCGCTCGCGGCTGCTTCCGCTTCGCCCGCCTGGTCGCTAGTCGTGGCTTCGGCATCCCAGCTTTCCTGCGCGTCCAGCGTCATGCCGCGCTTCATCGGATCTTCGATGGCATCCGCCAGGCGGACGACGCCGAAGCCTCTGAAGCCGTCGAATTCGCGGCTGCGGGTATAGGTCGGCAGGGCAGCCAGGTCGACCGGTACCATCAGGCCCGTGCCCTCCACCGGCCAATAGATCGTCCGGCCCGACCAGGTGTCGCGCCGTGCCAGCAGTTCCGTGATCTTGCCATCCGGATCGAGATTGAAGCGCGCGGCGACATCCGCGAAGGCATTGCCTGCAATTTGCGCCGCATGTGGTCCCACAGCATCGGCGAATTCGCGCGAAACCTCGCTGAAGCGGCCAGCAGCATCGATCTTCCATACGAACCGGGTCGCACGGCCGTTGCGCTTGAAGAGGAAGCCTTCGCCATCAGTGCTATCGGCAGAGACGGCTTCAGATTGGATTTGTTCCGGGCTTGCTTCCATGTGAGCATTGGCGAGGTGTTCTTCGCCAGCCGCCGCGGTCTCCGCCTCTTGCTCTTCAACAGGCGTGGCTTCTTCAACCGCAGCATCATTGGGAGCATCCATCAAAGTCGGAATTGGTACATGCTCGCCTGCCTCATGGCTAATCGGCGTCGCATCGGGCTCCTCATCCGCACTATATTCCGTCGTCTCGTCCAGCTCCTCGATATGGGCGACGGCATCGATGACATCGCTGAAGGGTGCGGACGGTGCGGGTTGCGGTGTTTCGTCGGCGGCTGCCGCTTCGAGCTCTGCCCGGGTCTCTTCCGCCTGCGGTTCGGCGGCGGCGGGCGCTGCCTCATCTGCAAGGCTTTCCGTCGGATCGAGATGGCCAAGGACCGTCTCGACGACGAACAGCAGATGCAGCGCCGGTATTTCCGAGAGCTTGCCGATGGCGGCGGGCAGGTAGCCGCGACCGGTCGAGATCGGCCGCTTGATCAGCCGGTCCGACTGCGCGCCGGCCATGGTCGTCAGCATTCGTGCCGTCTGCGGCGTGATGTCGAGCATGCGGAAACGCTCGGACGCCGCGACGATTTCGCCATCGCGGCCGATGACGGCCATATGCGTGTCGGGATCGTCGAATCCGTCGATCATGCGCTTGGCGCATTCGGAGGTGGCCATCGGTTTGGATGAGACCGGCGAGGAAAACAGGATCGCTTCTTCGCCTGCCTGGATGCGGATGCGCTCGACCGCTGCGTTTACCACAGAACGCTGGAATCCGGAGGCCATGCGGATGAGGAATGTGCGCTGATCGCCGACCGTGCCAAGGCCGCGCGCCGTCGCCTCGATCTGGCGGAACGAAACGTCGCCGGGCTTCGGCCCCTGGTCGAGGAAATCGTAGATGACGTCATAGCCGAAGAGGTTGGCGCCGGCGCCATTGGCCCACAATACGCGATCCATCCCGGTCGAAAACATGACCATGGCCTCGCCGCGGGCAAAGCGCTCCCGAACGCGCGGATGCACGGCAATGTCAATGAACGGATATTGAATTGCGGGCATATTCCAACCTGTTTTGCGGGCGTGACCGCCTCTCGTGTTTAACGGTTTATTAATAACCGCGACCCGCATTCGGGTCCAGCAAAGGCCCGATCTTTCGGCCGGAAAGGTTAACGTGTTGTGCGATGCAAAAAATATGTTGCACTGCACAAATCTTTATATTATATAAGCCTCACACAGGTTCACGAAGGGCGCCTCCGAGAGGGCCCACATAGGAGCGTAATCATGGCTACTGTAAAGAAAGACGACGTTTTTTCAACGGCTGCATTCGATCCGTCCAAGCTCTCCGAATCCTTCCGCGACTTTGCGGAAAAGGGCGCGGCCCAGTCCAAGGAAGCTTTCGCCAAGCTGAAGACCGCGACCGAGGAAGCCGGCAAGACGGTTGAAGCAACCGTACAGACCGCACAGGCCGGCTCTGTCGAAATCGGCCTCAAGGCCATCGACGTTCTGCGCACCAACGCCGAAAGCTCGCTGGCGCATATGGAAGCTCTGCTTCGCGTCAAGTCGGTCGCCGAACTCTTCGAACTTCAGACCGCTTTCATCCGCAAGCAGGCCGAAGTCACCGTAGAGCAGGCCAAGTCCATTCAGGAAACCACCAAGAAGGTTGCCGAAAAGCTGGTAAAGCCGGCCAAGGACGCCGCTGAAAAGGCAATGACTTCCTTCAAGGCCTAATCTTTTCGAAATACGCCTCTCAAGGTACGAATGTCCCGCCTCCAGCTTAGAGCCTGGGGGCGGGACTTTTCGTTCCGGGCGTGGGATGTGCGTGCTTTGATCCGTATCCCGCGGCGCATCTTCATTTGGATATCTGCAAAGCTTTTTTATATTGCGGGGAGATAGGACTTGAAATAATTTCAAAGTCCTCGTATGTCACCCCCGTTCGCGGCGACGCGAGCATGTGCGGTTGTAGCTCAGTTGGTTAGAGCGCAGGTTTGTGGCACCTGAGGTCGGAGGTTCGAGACCCCCCAACCGTACCATTCAATTCCCCGTAAATATCTGAGGTCATTCTGATCTAAGCGACATTAAAGTCGCCGCGTCGGGCACAAGACCGCCGTTCGGTCTGAATGATGGAATTCATCGCAGTTGAATGGGGAAGCCCGCAGCGCGGAGTACGGCCGTGACATAGGCTTTGGCATCCATGGCATGATCATCGCCGGGATAGGCCAGGAGCCGATAGGAGATGGCACCGCTAAGCAAATCCTGCATGAGTTCGGGGTCTAGGCTTTGGTCGATCTCGTGGTTTTGCTGGGCCTGCCGAATGATAAGGCTGAAGGCCTTTCGCCGCGGCTCCACGATTGTCGACCAGTAGAGGTGCTTGATCTCCGCTTCCTGGTCACTCAGTGCGAAGAGCTGGCGCAGGAGATTGCGGGCGAAGGGATCGGAAAAAGCCGCCGCCGTCTGATCCACGAAAATCTCAAGAATCTCGCCAAGCGGTCGACTTGCCCAATCTTCAAGTCCGCTCTCGGCTCTGGCCCGATATCCCAGCAGTGCGGAGGTCACCAGGGCCTCACGCGTGGCCCAGCGGCGATACAGCGCCGTGCGGCTGACGCCGGCCCGTTTTGCGACCTGATCGAAGCTCACCGCCGCCAGCCCGCCTTCCGCAAACAAGGCTAGGGCCGTCGCCTGTAACTCCTGATCGATCGTCTCATCCCGGGGCCTGCCGCCACTCAAAATTGCCACTCCACTTGCCAATCTCCCAATTACGATACATAAGTGTATCGTAATTGGGAGATGCCAGTAATGTCACATCCTATCTTTGACACGGCGATCACCGTCTTTGTAAGTGCCTTCGGCCTGTATGCGCTGATCAAGTTCGCTTTCTTCTTCGTGCTGAGCTACGCCGCTAGGCGCAAGCTTCTCGACAAGGCCTATGCCGGACGCGCCTACGCGACCAGCGGCTCCGACATCGCATCGCTCGTCATTGCGATCGCCATGTCGATCGCGCTATTGGTGCGCAGCGCCGAGCCCATCACCTTCCTCGGCGGTCTTTTGGCTGGCGGAACCCTGATCCAGCTCTATTTCCATGCCTTCCATGCGCCTGTATCCCGTGAACACGATGCGCCGGAGCCTCGCTCCCCACTTAAAATCATGTCCTATGCCATTCAGTCAGCGCCCTGGCGACCTTGGAAAGAGCTGCTTACCTACGCGGCGTTGGTGGTCGCCTGTATGTCGCTCTATTGGCTTGGCTGAATTTAGAGCATTTCCAGGAAAAGTGCGCAGCGGTTTTCCGTCCGGAATGCGTAAGGAAACAAGAAGATAGAGCGTTTTCGCGATTCGAAGAAAAGCGGAAATGCTCTGGCCGCTCTTCTGTCTTCAGAGGCGGACACAATGACCGCCTGAAAAAAATGCGAACGGAAATGGCCGAGGGTCGCTACACGCACCCCGGCCATTCCAGCCTATTTCTGGAAGTCGTACTTCATAACGAGCTCGCCACCTATGACGTCGTCGGTCATCCGAAATCCGACATGCTCATAAAGCCGGCGAGCCTTTTCGTTCTCGGGATGCACGCCAAGTACGACACATGGGCATCCGGGGATTTCCGATAGCAGCTTGACGATCTGGATCAGCGCAGCTCGACCATATCCACGACCCTGGAAGCGGCCGTCGATCATGAGGCGATAGATCCAATAGTTCCCGTCATCTTCATCGAGCGCGTACATGGCGAATCCCACCGGCTCGCCTGCGGCTCGGATGATGAGAGGAACGCAGGCAGGATTCTCCTCCGCTTCTTCAAGCGATTCCTCGTTACTGGCCAGATAGGATGTCTGGTAATCATGCGGGCGCAATAAGAGCACCTGCTGGCAGTCTTCGCGCGCAACGTGTTCAAGGGTAACGGCGGCAAGGTTTGCAGCGTGAAGCTGCTGGTTCTGTTTTGGATGCATTTTTTCGAATGGCGCTCGAACGGCGCCCCTATATTCGAGAGGAAGGTTGGGTCGGAAGACATACAGCAACCATCACGCAGACTTTAGCCGCGCGTTGAAAAACAGAGTTGCTATGCGGTTCCGATGTGCGTTGGTCCGGTAAGGCCTAGCGCTTGAGGCCAAGCCCGCTGCCGGAGTGTGCGGCTGATTCATACGTTTCGAACATCTGCGCACCTCCCTCGTTTGTTTGATGTGCAACCATTATGCTACATGCCGATCTTTGACAAGCATGGCGAGCCTTGATTCTTTGTGGCAAGCCGCAACACCGCTTTGATATGCAGCAGGACGCTATCACCCTCCAGCTGCCGATGTCCTTGGCTTTGATCCCTATTTCTTGTCTTGGGGCTTCTTCGACACATGGCCGGGCGAAATCGGGTCGCTGGCGGGAAAGGTCTCTTCCAGCGCTTCCTCCAGATAGTCGTCCTGCTCCTTGTGCTCTTTTTCGTTGAGCTTCTGCTGCTTCTTGTCGCTCATCGTCCTGGCTCCCTGATCTCTGTCTGAAATACTAGGCTTCGCTCGCCCTTTGTCCAGCATTAGAGGGAGAATGGCCAAGCGTGTGAGCGGCGGATGACGGCCAGGTTTGCCCGCATGCGGAAGCCGCCGATCGAGGAACTGCGGCCGGATGGGCTGCCGGACGAGTTTCCCGTTCCCAACCCGGATGAAAACGACGAGCCGCCGAAACAGATAGGATGGGCAAAAATGCCTAGAAAAACATCCGCCGTTCTTCGCTGACCAGCTCCTGCAGAAAGTCGGCGACAGTGCGCACGCGCACGAGATCGCGGGCGCTCTCGTGATAAGTCGTCCAGTAGGCGCGCTTGATGGAGACATCGGGCAGGATGCGGGTCAGCTCCGGAAATTGTCTGGCAATATAGTCGTGCAGGATGCCGATGCCAGCGCCGGAGCGGACGGCTTCCGTCTGGCCGATGGAGGTGGAGATCTCGAACGAGGCGTCCCAGCTGCGCATGATCTCGCCGGAAAAATTCAGCGAGGCCGTGAAGATGAGATCTTCGACGTAGCCGACGCGCGGATGCAGCTTCAGCGCCTCGACGCTGTCAGGCAATCCGGCCTGCTCCAGATAAGCTTTCGAGGCATAAAGGCCGAGCGTGTAGTCCGTCAGCTTCGATGAAACCAGGCGGCCCTGCTCGGGGCGTTCCAGCGTGATGGCGATATCGGCTTCGCGCTGCGACAGCGAAAAGGAGCGGGGAACGGGCACGAGCTGGATGCGCAGCTCGGGATAGCGGGCGATCAGTCGCCCCAGCCTTGGGGCAAGAAAGGAGACGCCAAACCCGTCGGGCGCGCCGATACGCACCGTGCCTGTGATGGCGCTGTCGAGATGACCGACGCTTGCCTGCGCGCGCAGCATTTCGGTTTCCATGCGCTCTGCGGCATGCAGGAAGATCTCGCCTTCCGCTGTCAGGTCGCAGCCATTGGTGCGGCGCACGAGCAACCGCGTCTTCAGGCGCTCCTCGAGCGTCGTCACGCGGCGGGAGAGGGTGGCGTGGTTGACGCCGAGCCGTTTGGAGGCGGCGAGAATCTGCCCCGTGCGGGCCACAGCGAGAAACATGCGGACATCGTCCCAATCCATATGCACATCCAGGGCTTTAATTTTTGCACAACGGTTGCTTATAACAGCTCATTGATTTGTGCAAATTGAAGTGCCATCCTGTCATTATCAAAGAAAACGAGGAGGCACATTCATGCGTGAGATCGGTCATTTCATCGGCGGCAAGCGCGTCGCCGGCACGAGCGGACGCACCAGCAACGTCTACAATCCGGCAACCGGCGAAGTGCAGGCAACGGTAGCACTCGCCAGCGTCGATGAGCTGCGCGCAGCCGTCGCAAACGCCAAGGCTGCGCAGCCGAAATGGGGGGCGACCAATCCGCAGCGCCGCGCCCGTGTTTTCTTCAAGTTCGTCGAACTGCTGAACCAGAACATGGATGAGCTGGCGACCCTGCTCTCCTCGGAGCATGGCAAGACGGTCGAAGATTCCAAGGGCGATATCATCCGCGGCCTGGAAGTCTGCGAATTCGTCTGCGGCATTCCGCATCTGCAGAAGGGTGAGTTCACCGAAGGCGCCGGCCCGGCGATCGACATGTACTCTATCCGCCAGCCGGTCGGTGTCGGCGCCGGCATCACGCCATTCAACTTCCCGGGCATGATCCCGATGTGGATGTTCGCCCCGGCGATCGCTTGCGGCAACGCCTTCATCCTCAAGCCGTCCGAGCGTGATCCGTCCCTGCCGATCCGCCTTGCCGAGCTTATGATCGAAGCCGGTCTGCCGGCAGGCATCCTCAACGTCGTCAACGGTGACAAGACCGCAGTCGACGCCATCCTGACCGATCCGGATATCGCTGCCGTTTCCTTCGTCGGCTCCACGCCGATCGCCCGCTACGTCTATGGCACGGCCGCCATGAATGGCAAGCGCGCCCAGTGCTTCGGCGGCGCCAAGAACCACATGATCATCATGCCCGACGCCGATATGGACCAGGCCGTCAACGCCCTGATGGGCGCCGGTTACGGCTCGGCCGGCGAGCGCTGCATGGCGGTATCGGTCGCAGTCCCGGTCGGCGAAGACACGGCCAACCGTCTCGTTGAAAAGCTGGTGCCGAAGATCGAATCGCTGCGCATCGGCCCCTATACCGACGACAAGGCCGATCTCGGCCCGCTCGTCACCAAGGATGCCTACAACCGCGTTACCGGCCTGATCGACCGTGGCGTCGAAGAAGGCGCCAAACTCGTCGTCGACGGCCGCGGTTTCAAGCTGCAGGGCTATGAAGACGGCTACTTTGTCGGCGGCACGCTGTTCGACCACGTCAAGCCTGACATGGACATCTACAAGACCGAGATCTTCGGGCCAGTTCTGTCCGTCGTCCGTGCCAAGAACTACGAAGAAGCGCTCGAACTGCCGATGAAGCACGAATACGGCAACGGCGTCGCCATCTACACCCGTGACGGCGATGCGGCCCGCGATTTCGCCTCGCGCATCAATATCGGCATGATCGGCGTCAACGTTCCGATCCCGGTTCCGCTTGCCTACCACTCCTTCGGCGGCTGGAAGGCTTCCAGCTTCGGCGACCTCAACCAGCACGGTACGGACTCGATCAAGTTCTGGACGCGCACGAAGACGATCACCGCCCGCTGGCCGTCCGGCATCAAGGATGGTGCCGAATTCGTCATGCCGACGATGAAGTAAGCATCGGCGCCTTTGCCATCATCGACCGCCGTCCGGGACTTCTCGGGCGGCGGTTTTTTGTTGCGTTTGTTTTCGATAGAGTCATCTTGCCTAAGCCGTCGTTTTCGTCTAGAACAAAACAAGAACAACGGGAGAGCCGCGATGTCCGTGAGCTATCAGATTGACTATCTCGAATTTCCGTCGAAAGACGGCCTGAAGACCCGCCGCTTCTTCGAAGAAGCCTTCGACTGGAGTTTTGTGAGCTACGGCCCGACCTATCACGCCATCGAGGCGGCCGGCATTGATGCTGGCATTCAGGGCGATGCGGCGGAAGCGACCGGAGCGCCGCTGCCAGTGGTGCGCACCACCGATCTGGAAGCGGCCCAGCGCGCGGTCGAGTTCGCCGGCGGCATCATCACGCGCCCTGCCTTCGATTTTCCAGGCGGCCGCCGGTTCCACTTCCGCGAACCGGGGGGGTGCGAAATGGCAGTATGGGTTTCTGCAACCTAAATGCCTGGATCCGACAAGGTGCTAAGGCTTTGGTTGTATGGACTTGGCACCCTGTTGATCTAGAATGGTATTCCGGCATTTTTTCATTGATCGGTGCATGTTTTCCTGCTCTCAAATACAACGGTAAGGCGAGCGATGTGTTGCGCAGCACATCCCGCGGCGGCCCGGGTGTGTGCGGATGCCTCCAGCGGAAAGCTCGTCCTCTTGTGGAGTAGGGGGAACATAAATATGGCAGCTGTCGAGCAAAGCTATCCGATCGGTGGAAGCCGGTATTTCCAGAGGGCTTCCTTCACGGGCAACGCCTCGGAATATTTCGGCATCTGGATCGTCAACATTCTGCTGACGATCGTTACCTTGGGCATTTACTCGGCCTGGGCAAAGGTACGCCGTAACCGATATTTCTACGGGAATACTGTCTTGCTGGGCCATAGTTTCGAGTATCATGCCAAGGGCAAGCAGATCCTCATCGGCCGATTGATCGTGTTCGGCTTTCTCATCGTAGTGAATATTCTGTCACATGTGGCGCCACTGGCGGTCCTGGCGATCTGGCCTGTCATGCTGGTGGTATTCCCATGGTTCCTCATGCGCGGCCTTCGCTTCAACGCGCGGGTCACGAGCTACCGCAATGTGCGCTTCGATTTCGTCGGGACCTATGGCGGCGCGTTCAAGGCGATCTTCCTCGGCGCCCTTGTAACGGTGGTATCGGTCGGACTTCTGTCTCCGATCGCAAGTCGCTGGTATTATAAATACATCTTCGACAATCTCCGTTACGGAGATCGACCGTTCTCGACGGAGCCGCGATTGGGGGCGATCTACAAGGTTTTCGGCGCAACGATCGTGATCGCGATTGGATGTGGCCTGATTCTTGGTTTTGTTGCTGGCGCCTTGGGCCTTTTCCACGGGATGCTGACGCGGTCGGCAGGCGCCGGCCTCAGTGCGGGGCATTTTGTAATTCTCCTTAACTTCCTCGCTTATATCGCCGCCGGCCTCTATTATCGCGCATCGATCCGCAACGTCATCTGGTCGGCTACAACGATTGATCGCCGGCATCAGCTCAGAAGCGATCTTGGCCGTCGGCGCTATATGTGGATTGCAGTTTCGAACGTGATCGTCACCTTGGTGACCCTTGGATTGATGCGCCCCTGGGCGGCGGTGCGCATGCAACGTTTTCTCACCGAGCATACTGCCGTCCATGTCGACGGCGAGATCGGCGTCGTCTTCGATCAGATCCGCTCGACAGGCAATGCGATCAGCGCGGAATATCTCGATGTCGATGGTTTCGACTTTGGCTTCTGATGGGCAGACAATAGCGACGGGTATCTGGCATCCGCCTCATTCCAGCCGGGAGGTTCCTGCCCGGCTGCAGGATATCGGCGGTTCGCTCATCGTGGTCTCGGACGAAGAGGGGGACGAGAGCAGGCGGCTCACCTGGGGCATTCGTTCCGATATCGAGATCAGCCCGCGCGTCGGTTCGATCCCGCGCCGCATCGTGTTCGGAAATGAATCGGTGTTCGAAGCCCGCGACAACGATGCCGTCGATGCCTATCTGCGCAGCCGCGGCGAAGGGCGCAGCGGCTTCGTTCATGGGTTGGAGATTGTTCGCCCCCGGCTGATTGCCTTTGCACTAGCAGTATTCGTCCTTGCTTCGATCATCTATCGCTATGCCTTGCCGGGCCTGGTGGAAGTTGCCGTGCTGGTGACGCCGCCGGTGGTGCCGGAGATGATGTCGGCGGGAACTCTGAAGACGCTGGATCGAGTGACCTTCGGCCCCAGCAAGCTGCCTGAGGCGCAGCAGACGGAAATCCGCGATGATTTCGCCAGGATAGCCGCCAATGCGCAAGGCGGTGCGGGTCGCTATCATCTGAACTTCCGCGATGGCGGCCTTATCGGCCCAAATGCCTTCGCGCTTCCGGACGGCAATCTCGTTCTTACCGATCAGCTTGTCGAACTGGCCGGCGGCGACAAGGAGATGATCACCGCCGTGCTCGGCCACGAGATCGGCCACGTCGAATACAAGCACAGTCTGCGCCAGCTCTACAGCGCCGCGGGTGTTGCCGGTCTTGTGCTTTTGATCGCCGGCGACGTCGGCTCCGGCATTCAGGACATACTGACGCAAGGCGGCGGTCTCCTTGCGCTTTCCTACTCCCGGCAAGCCGAGGCGCAGGCCGATCGTCGCTCGGTGGAGCTGATGATGGCGGCCGGCAAGGACCCGGCGGCATTGTCACGCTTCTTTGATCTGCTCGAGACGAAGCTGCACGATCATGGCAACACCAGCATGCTTTCGACCCATCCCGGCACGCCCGAACGCAAGCAGGCGATCCTCGACTACATCAGAGAGCTGAAGGAAAGGGGAGAGTAGCCGAACGGGTGAGGAGCTTGTGGCCTTCGGAATAAGCTGAATATGAATTTCATATTTTGGAATTGTTCAAAACTAAGAAAGCCACTATATACAGGTCCAGCCCCTAAGCAGCCTCGATTCCAGGAGATCGGCATGCGCCTGACCAAACAGACCAATTACGCAGTGCGCATGTTGATGTATTGCGCCGCCAATGACGGCCATCTGAGCCGTATCCCGGAAATCGCCAGAGCTTACAGTGTTTCAGAGCTGTTTCTCTTCAAGATCCTGCAGCCGCTGACCAAGGCAGGCCTTGTCGAAACCGTTCGCGGCCGCAATGGTGGCGTTCGTCTCGGCAAGCCCGCGAGCGATATCAGCCTCTTCGACGTTGTTCGTGTGACCGAAGACAGCTTCGCCATGGCGGAATGCTTCGAAGAAGGCGTGGTAGAATGTCCGTTGGTCGACAGCTGCGGTCTCAACTCGGCTCTGCGCAAGGCGCTGAACGCCTTCTTCGACGTCCTGACGCAATATTCCATCGACGATCTCGTCAAGGCGCGCCCGCAGATCAACTTCTTGCTCGGCCTGACCGATCTGGATCACAGAGCGATTGCCAAGAAGCCGTCGCTCACCGCTCCTGCAGCCTGATCTTCTGCTTCGAGTTGCATCGGTTTTCCATCCGCGGTTGCTGCCGGCAGCCGCGGATTTTTGCATTTAGTACCCCGTATCAGGGCCGTGGAGGGTAATCGGATCGCAAGAGGAAAGCACTAAATCGTCCTGAATCTGACAAAACTGCGTCAAATTCCGGCAGATTATTACCAATTCAAAGGTTTTTTCGTCCAAAAATTTCCAAACTCGACAAATCGGAAAAAATTTAGGCGGGACTTGTTGCTTTCAAACTTAAAATAAAGTTCCATCGGCGCGATCCGAACGGCAACCTCTAGGGTGTCCGCGGCTTCAAAAGAATAACAAATCTGGGAAACGATATCATGAAAAAGATTTCTGCCCTGCTGGCAGTGACAGCTTTGGCTTCGGTCATGGCAACGTCCGCCTGGTCGAAAACACTTGTCTATTGCTCGGAAAGCTCGCCGGAAGGCTTCGATCCGGGGATCTACACCGGAGGCAATACCTTCGATGCTTCATCGCGTACGGTCTACAGCCGTCTCGTCGAATTCAAGCACGGTGGCACCGAGATCGAGCCGGGCCTTGCCGAAAGCTGGACCGTTTCCCCCGATGGCAAGGAATATACGTTCAAGCTCCGCAAGGGCGTGAAGTTCCAGACCACCGATTTCTTTACGCCGACGCGCGACCTGAACGCCGATGACGTCATCTTCGCCATCGGGCGCCAGATCAGCGCAGACAGCCCCTGGGCCAAGTACGTCGCTGGCGGTTCTTATGAATACGCCGACGGCATGGGCTTCCCCAAGCTGATCAAGTCGATCGAGAAGGTCGATGACCTCACCGTGAAGTTCGTGCTGAACCGCCCGGAAGCGCCTTTCCTCGCCGACCTGGCCATGGACTTCGGCTCGATCCTGTCGAAGGAATATGCAGACAAGCTGCAGGCCGACAAGAAGATGGAGCAGATGAACCAGCAGCCGCTGGGCACCGGCCCGTTCACCTTCGTTGCCTACCAGCCGGATGCCGTCATCCGCTACAAGGCAAACGAAAGCTACTTCAAGGGCAAGGAAAAGATCGACGATCTCGTCTTTGCGATTACGCCGGACGCATCCGTTCGCGCGCAGAAGCTGAAGTCCGGCGAATGCAACATCATGCCGTACCCGAACGCGGCCGATATCAAGGACCTCAAAGCCGACAAGAACCTCAATGTTCTCGAGCAGGCTGGTCTGAACGTTTCTTATCTCGCCTATAACACGCTGGTTGCACCATTCGACAAGGTCGAAGTGCGCAAGGCGATCAACATGGCTGTCAGCAAGCAGGCCATCGTCGACGCCGTCTTCCAGGGCTCTGCCAAGGTTGCCACCAACCCGATCCCGCCGACCATGTGGTCCTACAACAAGGAAGTGAAGGACGACGCCTACAACCCGGACGAAGCCAAGAAGCTGCTTGAAAAGGCTGGCGTCAAGGGTCTCAGCATGAAGATCTGGGCTATGCCGGTTTCGCGTCCTTACATGCTGAATGCGCGTCGCGCTGCCGAGCTGATGCAGGCAGATCTGGCCAAGATCGGCGTCAAGGTCGAGATCGTCACCTATGACTGGGCTCAGTACCTGAAGCTCTCCTCCGCTAAGGACCGCGATGGTGCGGCCATCCTCGGCTGGACCGGCGACAACGGCGATCCGGACAACTTCCTTGACACGCTGCTCGGCTGCGATGCCGTCGGTGGCAACAACCGTGCGCAGTGGTGCAACAAGGAATTCGACGATCTGGTGAAGAAGGCCAAGCAGACGGCTGACGTCAAGGAGCGCACCAAGCTCTATGAACAGGCCCAGGTCATCTTTAAGCGCGAAGCACCATGGATGACGATCGATCACTCCGAAGTCTTCATGCCAATGACGAAGAACGTCACCGGCTACTTCCAGGATCCGCTCGGCGTTCACCGCTTCGACGGCGTCGATATCGCCGAATAACGAAAAATCTGTGAGAATGCCCGGCTAGGACCGGGCGACCCGGCGGTCAGGCACTCAGTCTGACCGCCGGAAAAATTTGGACAACTGTCATGTTGCGATTTCTTTTCAGCCGCCTTGCGGTGCTGATCCCGACATTCCTCGGCGTATCGATTGTCGCCTTCTCCTTCATCCGCCTGCTTCCCGGCGATCCCGTCATGTTGCTGTCGGGCGAACGCGTCATGTCGCCGGAGCGCCATGCCGAGATCTCGCACGATCTCGGTTACGACCAGCCGATGATCGTCCAGTACGGCAAATACGTCTGGAACTCCCTGCACGGCGATCTCGGCACGTCTATCACCACCAAGCGTGACGTATTGACCGACTTCTTCACCTTCTTCCCGGCTACGCTCGAGCTGTCGATTTGTGCCATGATCCTGGCGATCTGTCTTGGCATTCCGGCCGGCGTTTTCGCCGCCGTCAAGCGAGGGACATGGTTCGACCAGAGTGTCATGGGAGTCGCCCTCGTCGGCTATTCCATGCCGATCTTCTGGTGGGGCCTGTTGCTGATCATCGTCTTCAACGGCTATCTGCACTGGACGCCGGTTTCGGGCCGCATCGGCCTCATCTATTTCTTCAAGCCGATCACCGGTTTCATGCTGATCGACAGCCTCCTCTCAGGACAGAAGGGCGCGTTTGCTTCCGCGCTCAATTCGCTGATCCTGCCGACCGTCGTGCTCGGCACCATTCCGCTCGCCGTCATTGCGCGCCAGACGCGCTCCGCCATGCTGGAAGTGCTCGGCGAGGATTATGTGCGCACTGCCCGCTCCAAGGGCCTGTCGCCGCTGCGCGTCGTTTCCGTGCATGCGCTGCGCAATGCGATGATCCCGGTGGTCACAACGATCGGTCTGCAGGTTGGCGTGCTGCTCGGCGGCGCCATCCTGACGGAAAGCATCTTCTCCTGGCCGGGCATCGGCAAATGGATGATCGATGCCGTCTTCAAGCGGGATTATCCGGTCGTGCAGGGCGGCCTGCTGTTGATCGCGGGCATCGTCATGCTCGTCAATCTCGCTGTCGACTTGCTCTACGGCTTCGTCAATCCACGCATTCGTCACTAGGAGCGGTCCATGAGCACGGTAAGCGTCAAAACCGACCGTCCTTCCGCTCTCGCGGAGTTCTGGTATTACTTCTCTCGCAACAAGGGCGCCGTCATCGGCCTTGTGATCTTCCTCTTCGTTCTGTTTCTGGCAATCTTTGCCGGCGTCGTGGCGCCTCATAACCCCGATGCCGCTTACGGCAGCGACATGCAGCGCCTACCGCCGGCATGGGTACAGGGCAGCAACAGCAGCTTCCTGCTCGGCACCGATGCCAACGGCCGCGATCTTCTGTCGCGCCTCATCTACGGCACGCGGTTCTCGCTGTTCATCGGTCTTGTGGTCGCCTCGCTTTCGGCGCTCGCCGGTATCCTGATCGGCCTCGTCGCCGGCTATGTCCGTGGCCGTACCGACACGATCATCATGCGCATCATGGACATCATCCTTGCCGTCCCGTCGCTGCTGCTCGCCCTGGTGCTGGTGGCAATCCTCGGGCCTGGCCTGACGAACGCCATGATTGCGATCTCCATCGTCAATCAGCCGCATTTCGTCCGCCTGACACGCGCTTCGGTCATGACCGAACGCGACAAGGAATATGTCATCGCTTCGCGCGTCGCCGGCGCGGGGTCGCTGCGGCTGATGTTCAAGACGATCCTGCCGAATTGCCTTGGGCCGCTGATCGTGCAGGGCACGCTTGCCTTCTCGGCCGCCATTCTCGATGCCGCGGCACTCGGCTTCCTCGGCCAGGGCGCCCAGCCGCCGACGCCGGAATGGGGCACGATGCTTGCGGATTCGCGTGAATTCTTCCAGAGCAACCCCTCGCTCGTTACTTTCCCCGGTCTCTGCATCCTGATCACCGTGCTCGCCATCAATCTGATGGGCGACGGCCTGCGCGATGCGTTCGACCCGAAGCTGAAGAGGTCGTGATGGCACTCCTCGATATTGAAAACCTATCCGTTGAATTCCAGACCTCGTCCGGCCTGTTCCGCGCAGTCGACGGTGTCTCGCTCCAATGCGACAAGGGAGAAATCCTGTCGATCGTCGGCGAGTCCGGCTCCGGCAAGTCGGTCTCCATGCTTGCCATGATGGGTCTTCTGCCCTGGACGGCAAAGATCACCGCCGACCGCATGATGTTCGATGGCAAAGACCTTCGCGGCATCTCCGCCCGTCAGCGCCGCAAGATCATCGGCAAGGACATGGCGATGATCTTCCAGGAGCCGATGTCGAGCCTCAATCCGTGCTTCACGGTCGGCTTCCAGCTCGGCGAAACCCTGCGCATTCACATGGGCCTCGACCGCAAGGCGCGCCGCGAGCGCTCGATCGAGCTGCTCAATCTCGTCGGCATTCCTGCGCCTGCGGATCGCCTGTCGAACTTCCCGCATCAGATGTCCGGCGGCATGAGCCAGCGCGTCATGATCGCCATGGCGCTGGCCTGCAATCCGAAGCTCTTGATCGCCGACGAGCCGACCACCGCGCTCGACGTGACGATCCAGGCGCAGATCCTCGATCTGCTCGTGCGCCTGCAGCAGGAGCAGGGCATGGCGCTCGTGCTCATCACCCACGACATGGGTGTGGTCGCCGAAACGGCAGAGCGCGTGCAGGTGCAATATGCCGGCCAGAAGGTCGAGGAGCAGCCGGTCAAGGAGCTGTTCCGCGATCCGCATCATCCCTATACGGCGGCTCTTCTCTCGGCTCTGCCGGAGCGCGCCGAAGTGGGCGAGCGCCTGCCGTCGATCGCCGGTGTCGTTCCCGGTCAGCACGATCGGCCGACGGGCTGTCTCTTTGCGCCCCGTTGTTCCTTCGCCACGCCGGAATGCGACAAGGGCGTCAAGCGTCAGGGTAGCGAACTCGGCCTGACCCTTTGCAACTATCCGCTGGAACATGGCAAGCCGCTCGGTCATCCCGGCATTGCCGCCACGAAATCTGCAGGAGGTGCCGCATGACCGGCGCTGTTCTCGAAGGGCGCGATCTCGCCCGTTTCTACACCATCAAGCGCGGCAGCTTCAAACCCGAGGCGACCGTCAAGGCGCTGAACGGCGTCAGCTTCAGCCTGCAGTCGGGCCGCACGCTCGCTGTCGTCGGCGAATCCGGCTGCGGCAAGTCGACGCTCGCCCGTCTCGTGACGATGATCGAAAATCCGACATCGGGCGAATTGCTGATCGATGGCAAGCCGGCGAAGCTCGGCGACCGCAGCCTGCGCAGCGCCGTGCAGATCGTGTTTCAGAACCCTTATGGCTCGCTCAACCCGCGTCAGAAGGTCGGCTCCATCCTGGAAGAGCCGCTGAAGATCAATACCGATGACGATGCCGCCACTCGCCGCCGCAAGGCCGAGGAGATGATGGCGCGTGTCGGTCTGCGCCCGGAGCATTATGATCGCTACCCGCATATGTTCTCCGGCGGCCAGCGCCAGCGTATCGCGATTGCGCGTGCCCTGATGCTGCGGCCGAAGGTGTTGGTGCTCGACGAGCCGGTTTCCGCGCTCGATCTGTCGATCCAGGCGCAGGTTCTCAACCTGCTGATGGATCTGCAGAAGGAGATGGGGCTTGCCTATCTCTTCATCTCGCACGGCCTTTCCGTTGTCCGCCACATCGCCGACGACGTGATGGTGATGTATCTCGGACGCCCGGTTGAGACCGGTACGGCCGAAGAGGTCTTCAACCGCCCGCGCCATCCCTATACGGCAGCACTTCTGTCGGCGACGCCGATCGCAGACCCCGATCGTGAGAAGAACCGCATCCGCCTGCAGGGCGAGCTGCCGTCGCCGCTCAACCCGCCGACCGGCTGCCATTTCAATCCGCGCTGCTGGCGCGCTCAGGACAAGTGCCGGCAGGTTGCGCCGGAATTAGCGGGCGAAGGCTCGCACAAATTTTCCTGTTTCTTTCCGCTGGATTGATCCAAGTTGTGAATCGGGCAGTTCCGGCTTTCCCATGCCTTTCTGCCTGGCCCCTCTCCCCGTATGCGGGGCGAGGGTTGGGGTGACGGGCTAGGCAATCGGATGCGTCAACGGTGGAACCTGCCTGATTGTCATTATCGGCCATGATTCAAGGCAGGAAACAAATGAGTGAACTATCCAAGACGCCCCTTGCCATCATCGTCATGGGCGTAAGCGGCAGCGGCAAATCCTCGGTCGGCGAGGGGGTGGCGGCTAAGCTTGGCATTCACTTCATCGAGGGCGATGCGCTCCATCCTGCCGCCAATGTCGAGAAGATGAGCAAGGGAATCCCGCTCACCGACGAGGATCGCTGGCCCTGGCTCGAAAAAATCGGCCAGGAGATTGCGGCAAGCCTAGCCAAGGGCGAGGGGATCAGTGTTTCCTGCTCGGCTCTGAAACGGACCTATCGCGAGCGCCTGCGGGCGTCCGCCGGCGGCCATCTCTATTTCATTTATCTCCACGGCTCCAAGGAGCTGCTGAGCAGGCGCATGGGCGAGCGCAAGGGTCATTTCATGCCTGCTTCGCTCTTGGAAAGCCAGTTGCAGACACTGGAAGTGCCGACCGGCGAGCCGGGCGTCGTCACCGTCGATATCGACGGTACCATTGATGCGATCGTCGAGGCTGCCGTGAAGAGCCTTAAGGCCATCCTCTAGAGCAAATAGCTCAGGGCGCAAACCGGCCCGGGCCATAGGCCGAGATATCGATGAACGGCTTCTCGCCGGTGATGAGTTCGGCAAGCACGCGGCCGGTTACCGGGCCGAGCGTCAGGCCGTGATGCGCATGGCCGAAGGCGAACCACAGACCGTTGTGGCGTGGCGCCTTGCCGATGATCGGCATCATATCCGGCGTACAGGGGCGGGCGCCCATCCAGGGCTCGGGATCGAGCCGTTCGCCAAGCGGGAAGGCGGCACGGGCGAGGGCTTCGGCACGGTCGAGCTGTACCGGCGTTTTCGGCGCGTCGCGGCGTGCGAATTCGGCGCCGGTCGTCAGGCGAATGCCGCGGCTCATGGGCGCCAGCAGATAGCCGCGCTCGGCATCCGCCGCCCAGTTGTTGAGGACGGCATTGCCTTCGGCGGCGTAATGCATGTGATAGCCGCGCTTCACGCCGAGCGGGAAGGCATAGCCGAAGCGTTTCGTCACCAGATCGGCCCAGGGGCCGAGCGCAACGACGACATCTTCCGCCTCGATGGATCCTTCCGCCGTCACCATTCTCCAGGCTGATCCAGACATGCCGAGCGAGACGGCATCGCCCGTGGTCACGCGGCCACCGATGCTCTCGAAATAGCGGCGATAGGCTGATATCAGCCCATGCGGGTCGAGCACCGACCAGGGATCGAGCCAGCGGAGAGCGCCTGCGAAGCCGCCCCTGAGATGCGGTTCCGCCGTCGCGATGTCCGCGCTGCTCAACGCTTCGTAACCGATCCCGAATTCCCGGTTGAGGCGCTCGGCTTCGGCAAACTCCGCGTCGCGCTTCTCGTTCGAGCGGTACAGCTCCAGCCAGCCGTTCTTGCGAATGAGCTCTTCAGCATGCGAGGCTTCGATAAGGTCATTGTGCTCGCTCACGGAATGCTCGATCAACGGCGCATAGGCGCGCGAGATCATCTGATGGCGCTTGGTATTGGAATTCCACCAGTAGCGGGCAAGGAAGGCGATCTGCGAAGGCAGGGCGCGCAGGTGATAATGCGCATCGACGCGATTGTTGAGGGCATAGCGCAGCAGCAGGCCGAATTGCTGCGGGAAGCCATAGGGCACCACGCCCTCGCGCTGAATGAGGCCGGCATTGCCGAAGGACGTTTCCCGGCCGGGCTCCCTTCTGTCGACGAGAACGACCTGGCGCCCCCGCCGCTGCAGATGGATTGCCGTCGAAACGCCGACGATGCCGGCGCCGAGAACGATTGCGTCCTTTGTCATTTTACCCTGCTATCCGCATGTTCATTGCATTTTCGCGCGAATTCGCATGGATATTGCTATCATTGCGTGAGTTGCGCTCTAAGCATCGAAAGTGCCTGCCAAATTTCGGCGGCGCAAATGAAAAATGCAGTCAGGTCGCAGTCCGTTTCAGACAGGCGTTCTCGGCGCGGATGCGGACCGTAAGAATGATGCCGTTCAGCAGCGAAAAGATCGCTGCATAGAGCGGCATCCCGAAGGAAAGCGGCAGGACGGCGATCTCGCCGACTACGATCGCATAATTCGGATGACGGAGGAAATGATAGGGACCTTTCGTTACGAGTGGGCTACCCGGCAGGATGATGATCCGTGTCGTCCAACGTTCCTTCAGCGTCGCTAATACCCAGAGGCGCAATCCCTGCAGCACCATGAACAGCAGGAACCAGGCGAGGACGACCGGCCTGCCGATGGCAAGCAACCAGAGGCCAGCCAGCCAGGCGGCATGCATCGCCACCATGAAGGGATAGTGTTCAGGTGCATATTCCCGGCCGCCGCGGGCAAGAAGGGCGGCGGTGTTGCGTCTGGCATAGATCAATTCGGCCAGGCGCTGCAGTGTCACGAATGTCAGAAGGGCGATCGAGGACCATAGCATCATGCGACCCTCTTCAACGTGATGCAGCTTGCCGAGAAGCCGGGGCCCAAGGCAAGCAATGCCGAACGTCGCGGCAGTCCCGCAGCGATCGCCCGCTCCAGCACGAACAGTACGGTGGGGGAGGACATGTTGCCATAATCGGCGATCACCTCGCGCTCGATATCGAGCGAGCCTTCGTCGAGATGGAGTGCGCTCTCCAGCGCCGCAAGCACTTTGGCGCCGCCGGGATGGCAGATGAAGCGGTCTATATCCGAGAGCGAAAGCCCGGCGCGGTCAAGAATGCCGGCGACCGCGCTCCTCAGATGTGTCTCGGCAAAGACCGGCAGCGATTGTTCCAGAATGATGCCGAAGCCCGTATCGTCGATCTTCCAGCCCATGATGCCGAGGCTGTCGGGGAAGAGATGTTCTCCGGTCGATTCGATTTCGACGACGCCACTCTCACCGGCTCGCAATACGCAGGCCGCCCCACCATCGCCGAACAGGGCCGTAGCGATGATGTTGGGTCTGGTCAGTTCGTCCAGTCGGAAGGCGAGCGAGCAAAGCTCGATCGCGACGAAGAGCACGACGGCGCCGGGCCGGCTTTTCGCCATCTTCGTCGCGATGGCAAGACCGGAAACGCCCGCCGCGCAGCCGAGCCCGAAGACAGGCACCCGCTCTATATCGCAGCGGAAGCCCATTTTTCCGGCCAGCCGTGCCTCGAGGCTTGGGGTTGCAAGCCCCGTCGAGGAAACCGTGACGACACAATCAACCTGATGCGCTTCAATGCCGGCGCGTTGCAGCGCCCCTGTCGCAGCTCGCCGGAAAAGCTCGGTTGCGACCTCGGTATAGGCCGCCATGCGATCCTCCCAGCCATGCGGCTCTTCGAACCAGGAAAGCGGTCGCGCCACATGCCGCTTGCGAATGCCGGTGCTCTCGAACACGCGGGCGAGATATTTGAAATCCTGAAATCGATCTGAGAACAGACGGCTTGCCGTCTCTGCTGCATCCGTTTGGAGGATGATATTGTCAGGCGTGGCGACGGCGAGGCTTAGAAGTTTGACGGTATCGGTCACGGGTTTCTCCTGCCGCCCTTAAAGGGCATGGGACGCAAACACGCGATGACGGCAGTCTATTCGATACTGGAGCGGTCACGAAACAGTGACGATCTTCACGGACCGGCCGCACGAAAAATATTCTGAAGCGACCCGAATAAATGCCGCAGGCGGTGTGTTCTCCCCTCGCAACGTTCATTTGCCAAGGAGACATTCCATGACGACCAAAGTATTTCGCCTGGCTTCCATCGCCCTCGGCGCAAGCCTGACCCTCGGCGCTTTCGCCGTTCCCGTCTTCGCCGCCGGCGATAATTCGAGCACGACGCCGACCTGCAAGAAGGGCGAGATCTACGATCAGAAGGCGAAGAAGTGCGTCAAGCAGCAGGGTGCCAACGTCACGGACGAAAACCGCGCCGATTACGCCTATTCTCTGGCCAAGAAGGATCATCGCTATCAGGAAGCTCTGGCGGTTCTGGACACGATGAAGAACCCGAACACGGCAGAGGCGCTGAACTATCGCGGCTATGCCACTCGCAAGCTCGGACGCACGGATGAAGGCATTTCCTACTACCAGAAGTCCGTTGCCATGGACCCGAAATATACGCTGGTTCGCGAATATCTCGGTGAAGCCTACGTCATCAAGGGCCAGATGGATCTCGCCAAGGATCAGCTGAGCACGATCAAGACGCTCTGCGGCAACACGACCTGCGAGGAATATCGCGACCTTCACGCCGCGATCCTGAATCCATCGACCCTTTGAGGTACGGGATCGGCTCAACCATGACTATCATCAGCAGGGAGCTTTGCGAGGGATATGGGAGTGATGCCAGTCGCTCGTGGCGCGATTTCTGCTTATAGTCGGGCTGCAACGGAGTCGCCGAAAAAGCCGGCGGCTCCCGGATGCGCGAATGCCGTGGAGGATGCCATAGCGAGCGAAGAGGATATCAGGACGGGCCTGTCCCAGCATCTGACGCGGCTGTGGCGCTATGGTGTAGTGCTGTCGCGCCAGCGCGACGTGGCCGACGATCTCGTGCAGGCGACCTGTGTCAGGGCGCTGGAGCGAGCGGCGCAGTTCACTGCCGGCACGCGGCTGGATCGTTGGCTCTTTGCCATCCTCCATTCGATATGGCTGAACGAGGTCCGTTCGCGTCGGGTGCGCATGGGGCAGGGCTTCGTCGACGCCGGCGAGACGCTGGTTTTCGACGGTGCGCACGAGACCGAGACTCACATCATGGCGGGCCAGGTGCTGCAGCGGGTGCAGGCTCTGCCGGAGGCGCAGCGTACGGCCGTGTTTCTGGCCTATGTCGAGGGGCTCTCCTACCGCGAGGTGGCGGAAGTCCTGAGTGTGCCGATCGGCACGGTCATGAGCAGGCTTGCAGCGGCGCGAGCGAAACTCGCCGATGGCATGGGGGTGGCGGCCGACGGAAGTTCTTCCGGAGGTGGGCGACTGGGGAATCGAAATGAGTGAATTGAACAAAGGACATATGCCCACGGACGAGCAGCTCACCGCCTTCATCGATGGCGAGCTGGATGCCGCCGACCGTGAATGGGTCGAACGATTGATCGCCGGCGACGCGCGCGTGGCGGAGCGTTTCGATTTCCTGTCGCGCAGCGCGCTGCCGTTCGAGGAGGCATTCGAGCCCATGCTTGCCGAGGCGCCGGCTGCGAAACTGGAAGCCATGCTTGCCGCTGTTACCACTGCGAAGAAGTCCAAGGCTCGTGCCGCCGGCATCGGCCGTCGCGGCTTCCTTGCAGCTGTTGCTGCAAGTTTCGTGGCCGCTATTGCGATCGACCGCGCCGTGATCGGCCTCGGCCGTCGGCTTTCGAAACCGGATGAGGACACCGAATGGCGTGCCGCGGTTGCCGAATATCTTTCCCTCTATACCGCCGACACCTTGAGCGCCCCGGCCGGCGATCATGTACAGCAGGTCGCGCAGCTGAACGAAGTCAGCATGAAACTCGGCTTGTCGCTGGCGCCGGAAGCCGTCGCCATGCCGGGCGTCGAATTCAAGCGCGCGCAGATCCTGAATTATGACAACAAGCCTCTCGCTCAGATCGCCTATCTCGATCCGGAAAGCGGGCCGATGGCTCTTTGCATTGTCCAATCTGCAAAGGGTGCGGCAGCGCCGGACATGGAGAGCCGTCGTGGCATGAATGTCGTCTACTGGTCGAGCGCCACCCATGCCTTCATGCTGATCGGCCACGCGCCGATTGATCGGATGCAGCAACTTGCGGCTGATGTCATGGCGCGCTTGGTCGCCTGATGGCTGTTCCGGATGCGCCCAAACTGGCGTGATTCAAAAAGAATTTGGCGAAAACCCATCCTGCTGGTATTCTTTGCCCAACGAAAATCAAACGAGTGCCAGCAGCATGCCTCCGGGCCTTGCGCGGCGCGGTGGAAAAGATACGTGAGTGACCCCGACAGCGGCTCAGCGCCGCAGGCAGACGGGGCGTCGGCAGTGGAGCGCAGGAAGGGTAAATCCTCCCGGCGCGCGAAGCGTAAGCGCGGCCATGGTCGCCCGAACGCTCATTCTGCGGAGGCCAATCAGGCAGGCAAGTCCAGCCAGGTGGCGGTGCGCCCAGTGGAAGACGAGGCCGGTTCTCCGGCCAAAAAGCGTAAGCGCCGACGCCGTTCCCGCGGTGGAGCACAAGTTGATGCGCAATCTTCCCCCCAGACACAGCACCCTTCATCAACGGCCGAGCATCGCGCAACGGCGGATCATGGCCATCGGTCATCGAACAAGAGCGGCAAAAATAGGCGCAAGCATCGCAGCAAGCGCGGCCTGCAGGGCCGGCCGCTGGCGCATGAAAAAACCGCGCAATTCGTCGCTCCCACAAGCTCGGCTGCGAACGCGCAGGCTCCGGCTCACGACGATCACCGCCAGATCAGGCAATCGCAGCCGCGTCGTGAAGGCCAGCATCATGCCGATGCTGATTCCCGTCCGCTCGACCTCTATGCCGCCCTCGATCTCGGCACCAACAATTGCCGCCTGCTGATCGCGCAGCCGACCCGTCCCGGGCAGTTCCGGGTTGTCGATGCCTTTTCCCGCATCGTGCGCCTCGGCGAGGGGCTTGGCGCCAGTGGCCGCCTTTCAAGCGATGCCATGGATCGGGCTGTCGAGGCCCTGCGTATCTGTGCTGCCAAGCTGAAGACGCGGGAAATCCGCCGCATGCGGCTGATCGCGACCGAAGCTTGCCGCGCGGCCGACAACGGCGAGGCCTTCCTCGAGCGCGTCACCGCCGAGACCGGACTGCAGTTGGAGATCATCGACCGCGAGACTGAGGCTCGCCTTGCTGTTTCCGGCTGCTCTTCTCTGGTTGGACCGGAGGCACGCTCCGTCGTGCTGTTCGATATCGGTGGCGGCTCTTCCGAGATCGCCGTCATCCGCATCGGCGAGAATCGCTCCAGCCGGCTTGCCAACCATATCACCCATTGGACCTCGCTTCCCGTCGGCGTCGTGACGCTCTCGGAACGGCACGGCGGACGCGATGTGACGCCGGAGCTGTTTGAGACGATGGTGTGCGAGGTCGAGCGTATGCTCGAACGTTTCGATTGCCCGCCGGTGCAGGGGGCCGCGCGCGACAGTGCCGACTTCCATCTCATCGGCACATCTGGCACGGTGACGACGCTTGCCGGCGTCCATCTCGATCTGCCGCGCTACGATCGGCGCAGGGTCGATGGCGTCTGGCTGTCGGACGACGAGGTGAGCGCGATGCAGGCCAAGCTGCTGTCCTGGGATTTTGCCGGCCGCGCCGCCAATCCCTGCATCGGGCCGGATCGCGCCGATCTGGTTCTGGCGGGATGCGCTATTCTGGAGGCGATCCGCCGCCGCTGGCCGAGCCCGCGCATGCGTGTCGCCGATCGCGGCCTGCGCGAGGGACTGCTGACTGACATGATGGCGGACGACGGTGTCTGGCGGCGGGGCCGCTCGCGCCGGGGCCATCGACCGAGGGATACGAAGGGGCCGCAGACGTGACCAAGCCAACCATCGCCGGCAACCGCACGGGCCGCAAGCTCGGCCAGCGCGTCAAGAAAAAGAAGCTCAAGGCCTCCTCGCGGCAATGGCTGCAACGGCATATTAACGATCCCTATGTGCAGCGCGCCCAGCTCGAAGGCTATCGCGCGCGCGCCGCTTTCAAGCTGCTGGAGATCGACGAGAAGCATCAGATCCTGAAGGGCGCGCGCCGCATCATCGACCTGGGTGCCGCACCGGGCAGCTGGTCGCAGATCGCCGCCAAGGTGACCGACTCGACAGAAGAGGATATCCGCGTCGCGGCCATCGACTTCCTGGAAATGGCGCCTATCCCCGGCGTAACGATCCTGCAGCTCGATTTCCTTGATCCGGAAGCGCCGCAACGGCTGATCGATGCGGTCGGCGGCACGCCGGATATCGTCATTTCCGATATGGCGGCGCCGACGACGGGCCATCACCGCACCGATCACCTGCGGACCATGCATCTTTGCGAAGTCGCCGCCCATTTCGCCGTCGAAGTGTTGGCGGAGGGCGGTCATTTCCTTGCCAAGACCTTCCAGGGCGGCACGGAGCGCGATCTCTTGACCTTCCTCAAGCAGAATTTCCGGCAGGTCATCCATGTGAAGCCGGGGGCATCCCGAGCCGAGTCGGTCGAAATGTTCCTGCTGGCGAAGGGCTTTAAGGGGCGCAAGGCAGATGAGGAAATAGCAGAGGCTTGATCTGACGGTCTTTTTCGTTCGATGATGCCGGTTCCCAAGGCATCACGGACAATCAAGACTCAATCATGCTTCTCTACATAACGCTCGGTTCCAACGACATCTCCCGCTCGCAAGACTTTTACGACGCCGTTTTGCCCGTGCTCGGCTACCGGCGTCAGCGCGAATCGGATGAGGAAATCGGCTACGCCGCCGATGGCGACAGCCGTTGCCGGTTCTGGGTGGTCAGGCCCTACAATCAAAGGGCGGCCACTGTCGGCAATGGCTCCATGGTCGCCCTGCATGCCGAAAGCCGTGCTGATGTCGATGCCTTCTATGCCGCGGCTCTTGCCCATGGCGGCATCGATGAGGGCAAGCCGGGCCTGCGCTCCTTCCATGCCAATTTCTACGCTGCCTATGTCCGCGATCCTGACGGCAACAAGCTGAGCGCCGTCTGCGAAAGGCCGGAATAGGTTCCGGTTGCGCCGGAGCGCAACCGAGACGGCATCATTTTGCAACCCGCTGCTCCACCTGCGGCTCCAGGGCGGCGACGCGCTTGAGGCCGGCCTTGTGGCCGGAGACCATGGCGCCGGCGTTGCGATCCATCCGGATGAAGGGGATGGTTGCGAGCACGGTCAGCACCGAGATGCAGAAGAAGGCGATGTGGAAATCGCGGACCTGCAGTTCCGTGCCGCTGAAGAAGGTCGAGGTTTCCAGGATCATGGCAGCGACGGCCACGCCGAGCGCGAGGCTGATCTGCTGCATGACGGAGCTCATCGACGTCGCCTGGCTTGCCTGCTTGTCGTTGATGTCGGCGAAGGCAAGAGCATTGATGCCGGTGAAGAAGAACGAGCGCGAGAAGCCGCCGATCAGCAATATGGCGACGATGATGATATGCGCCGTCCAGGGCTGGAAGAAGCCGGTGCAGATCGTGGTGATTGTCGTGATGGCCGCCGCCGATAGCAGCGCCGTCTTGAAGCCGACGGCGGTGAAAACCCGGCGAGCGATGAACTTGGTGGTGATCGCACCGATCGCGCCCGCAAAGGTGATAAGGCCGGACTGGAACGGATTGAGGCCGAAACCGAGCTGCAGCATCAGCGGCGTCAGGAAAGGCATGGCGCCGATGCAGATGCGAAAGAGCGTGCCGCCGGTCACCGAGGCGCGGAAGGTGGCGTTCCTCATCAGCGACAGGTCGAGGATCGGTGCCGGGTGACGGCGCGCATGGCCGATATAGAGGAAGCCGCAGACGAAACCGATGACGACGGTCGAGGTGCCGACGATCGGTGGCAGGGCAGGCAGGCTAATCACGGACATGCCGAAGACGACGCCGGATGCAGCGAAAGACGTCAGCAGGAAGCCTGTCACATCGAGCTTCGGCGGCATGGTCGCTTCCACATCGGGCAGGTAGATCGTCGACAGGATGACGCCGAGAACGCCGACGGGAACGTTGATGAGAAAGATCCAGTGCCAAGAGGCGTAGGTGGTGATGAAGCCGCCAAGCGGCGGGCCGGCGAGCGGGCCGACAAGGGCCGGAATGGAGAGCAGCGCCATGGCCGAAACCAGATCGCTCTTTTGGGTGGTGCGCACCAGCACCAACCGCCCGACCGGCGTCATCATCGAGCCGCCGACACCCTGCAGGAAGCGGGCGAAGACGAATTCGAACAGGCCGCCGGAAAAGGCGCACATGATGGAGCCGATGACGAAGACGCAGATGGCGATGCGGAAGATGTTCTTCGCGCCGAAGCGATCCGCCATCCAGCCGCTGATCGGGATGAAGACGGCGAGCGACACCATGTAGGAGGTCAGCGCCAGCTTGAGGGTGATCGGGCCGACATGGAGATCGTTGGCAATGGCCGGCAGCGCTGTCGCGATAACGGTGGAATCCATCTGTTCCATGAAGAGAGCGACTGCGAGGATCAATGGAACGATGCGATTCATAGGCATCTGCCTTGATGGGTCTGTCTTCGGGAAGGCGGCCGCCATGGGCGGTCGCCGCTCTGTAGTCCTATGCGGGGCTGCTGCCAATCCCGGATTTTGCACCATGACTGCTTGAGGATCACGTCTTCGTGATGTCCGCTGCCATATGGCGCCGAAAGCAAGATTTGACATATGCTAAGAGCATGGAAATGCTAATCGCATAAAACGTCGTCCGGTGTATTAGCGGATTCGGAAAAGGTTGTCATGGCCAAATCGCCGGCCAGCCAAGATCACTTTCCGGACCGTTTTCACCGTGGCGACGATAGGCGCGGCTTACGCTGAGACAAGCATAAGGAGTAACATATGACTGCTGTTCCGCCCCCGGACATGCATCGGTTCAAACTGGGATCCTGCATCATCACAGTCATCAAGGACGGTGCCAGCATCATGGATAGCCCTTGGGAAATCTTCGGCTCGAACCAGGCGCCCGATACCGTGCGCAAGCTGTTGGAGCAGAATTTCCTGCCGACGGAAAAGCTGGTGAATAGCTATGCCCCAGCCATCATCGACACCGGCTCCGACCTGATCGTCGTCGACACCGGCTTTGGCGCGACTGGTCGCGCTCGCGGTCTCGGCCGTTTTCGCGAGGGGCTGAAGGCTGCCGGCTACACGCCGGAACAGGTCACCGTCGTTGCTCTCACGCATCTGCACGGCGATCACATTGGCGGATTGATGGAGGAGGGCGCTCCGGCCTTTCCGAACGCCCGCTATGTCACCGGTGAGATCGAATATGGGTTCTGGACCGACAAGGCACGCGAGGGAACGCCGGCAGACGGCGGTCACAAGACCGTTCTCGCCAATGTCGCGCCCTTCGCCGAAAAGATGACCTTCCTGAAGGACGGCGGCCAGATCGTCAGTGGCATGACGGCCATGCTGGCGCCTGGCCACACGCCCGGCCATCTCGTTTTTCATCTCGAATCCGACGGCAAGCAGCTTGTCATGACCGGCGACACCGCCAATCACTATATTCTCTCGCTCGGCCGCCCGGATTGGGAAGTCCGCTTCGATGCGGATAAGGCCCAGGCCGCAAAGACCCGCCGGCGCATCTTCGACATGATCGCCGCCGACCGCATCCCCTTCCTCGGCTTCCATATGCCTTTCCCCGCCGTCGGCTTCGTCGAAAAACAACCGGAAGGCTTCCGCTACATTCCGAAAACCTATCAGTTTGAAATCTGAAGACGGAAGGCTTGGTAGAGCTTGAGCGCCCGGCATATCTGCCCAGCGCTTTTTGCTATTCCCTTCCTGTCATAGACGTGTTACCAGCCCTCGCCAACTTCCAAGCAACACTTGCAAGATCGCCCGGTAGACGATTCGTTCCGGAGCCATCCTGCTTTTCACAGACGAAGGAATTGGCCATGGCACGCATTATTGAAACGTCAACAGGGTTGGATGCGCTGACATTCGACGACGTACTCCTGCAGCCGGGACACTCCGAGGTCATGCCCGGGCAGACGAATATCGCCACCCGCATCGCCCAGGACATCGAGCTCAACCTGCCGATCCTCTCCGCCGCCATGGACACAGTGACGGAAAGCCGCCTTGCGATCGCCATGGCCCAGGCCGGCGGCATGGGCGTTATCCACCGCAATCTGACGCCGGTGCAGCAGGCCGAAGAGGTCCGCCAGGTCAAGAAGTTCGAAAGCGGCATGGTCGTCAATCCGGTCACCATCGGCCCGGACGCAACGCTTGCCGAAGCACTCGCTCTGATGAAAGCGCACAGCATTTCCGGCATCCCGGTCGTTGAAAAGTCGCATCGCCTCGTCGGCATCCTCACCAACCGCGACGTGCGTTTCGCTTCTGACCCTTCGCAGAAGATCTATGAACTGATGACCCGCGAGAATCTCGTGACGGTCAAGGACGGCGTGCAGCAGCAGGAAGCCAAGCGCCTGCTGCACACGCATCGCATCGAAAAGCTGCTCGTCGTCGACGGTGACGGCCGCCTCGTCGGCTTGATCACGGTCAAGGATATCGAGAAGTCGCAGCTCAACCCGAATGCCTCGAAGGATGCGCAGGGCCGCCTGCGTGCCGCCGCCGCCATTAGCGTCGGTGATGATGGCTTCGAGCGCGCCGAACGCCTGATCGAGGCAGGCGTCGACCTTCTGGTCGTCGATACCGCCCACGGTCACTCGCAGCGCGTTCTCGATGCCGTCGCCCGCGTCAAGAAGCTTTCCAATTCGGTCCGCATCATGGCCGGCAACGTCGCCACCTATGATGGCACGCGGGCGCTGATCGATGCCGGTGCTGATGCAGTCAAGGTCGGTATCGGCCCCGGCTCCATCTGCACGACGCGTATCGTCGCCGGCGTCGGCGTGCCGCAGCTTGCCGCCATCATGTCGGCTGTGCAGGCTGCGCAGGACCAGAACATCCCTGTTATCGCCGATGGCGGCATCAAGTTCTCCGGCGATCTGGCAAAGGCGATCGCCGCCGGCGCATCCGCCGCCATGATCGGCTCGCTGCTGGCCGGCACGGACGAAAGCCCGGGCGAGGTCTATCTGTATCAGGGACGCTCCTTCAAGGCCTATCGCGGTATGGGCTCCGTCGGCGCCATGGCCCGCGGCTCGGCCGATCGCTATTTCCAGGCTGAAGTCCGCGACACGCTGAAGCTCGTTCCGGAAGGCATTGAAGGCCAGGTTCCCTACAAGGGCCCTGTTGCTGGTGTGCTGCATCAGCTCGCAGGCGGCCTCAAGGCTGCCATGGGCTATGTCGGCGGCGCCGATCTCAAGGATTTCCAGGAGCGTGCGACCTTCGTGCGCATCTCCGGCGCAGGCCTGCGCGAAAGCCATGCCCACGACGTCACGATTACCCGCGAAAGCCCGAACTATCCGGGCGCAGGCGGCTGATCGATGGCGGATCGCGCTCAGGGCAACGCCAGGTCCTTGCAGGGCCTGGCGGCGATCCTCGCGGCTCTTTCCCTGGCTCTGTTTGCCTGGATCCATGCCGGCTTCGTCAGAGCATTCAGCGATGCTGCAGCCGGCCAGCAGATGCTCGATGCGCGCATCGGCGGCTATGAGCGCGACGACGTCATCGGCATGCTGCACTACCTCAAGGATCACCCCGATCCGGCTGCGATCCTGCATTCCATGTATCTCGGGCCGGAGCTGATCTTCCCATTGGTGTTGGGCGGGTTGCTGTTTTGCCTGATGCGCCTGATCGGTCCTGGCGGCTTTTTCTTCGGCCGGCCGATCCCGCCCGGCGCGACTGCAGTTATTTTTTGCCTGCCGATCTTCTATACGATTGTCGATTATGCCGAGAATATCGCCGGCCTGATGCTTTACCCGCCGGCAACGCCCTCCGATGCCATGGTGTCGCTGCTGGCGAGCCTGTTGCCGATCGTTGTCAGGCTGAAATTCCTGACGCTGGTGGTCACCGTTATTCTACTGGCTCGGTTTGCCATTTTTCGCTACCTCTCGCCAGACGGCTCGCGGCCGTCCTGATTGACCCTATCGGCAATGTGGCATTCCAAAGGAGTTGGCGACGTGACAGGCTATGAAATGTTCTGGCCCATGGTGGCGCATGCGGTGCTGGTCTTCATCCTCTACGCGCTCCTCGGATGGCGCCGCCGCGTTCTGACTAAAGCAGGCCGAATTCAACCCACGCAATTTCGCGAGAACCACGCCGCAAACGAGCCGGCTGAAAGCCTGGTGGTACGAAACAGCCTCGCCAATCAGTTCGAGCTTCCCTTGCTCTTCCACACTTGCTGCATCCTGCTCTATACCACCCAGGCGGATAACCTGCCTTCGGTGATCCTTGCCTGGATCTTCGTCGTCGCGCGCTACGCACATGCTTTCGTGCATGTGACCAGCAATGATCTGCGCTATCGCAGCCCGCTCTTCGCTCTTGGCTTTGTCGCGCTGGTCGGCATGTGGATCTGGCTGGGCGTCTGGCTCGCCTTCTCCTGACGCCACTGCGTGATCGCGGGCGCAACCGGCGGTCACGTCTTTGTGTTCTTCTTTTACCGTTACGTCGTCGCTCGCTGACCTATCTTGTCAGCGGATGGCTGGCTGTTTGCGCCTGCCGCGCGGAGCAACAGGGAAAGCAGGACCATGAGCACGGAAAAGCCCATCGTGACGCAGGCGATGATCAACGCCTATGATGAATACACGCATCTGACGCTCGATCGTCGTGGTTTCATGGAAAAGCTGACCAAGCTTGCAGGGTCCGCCGGCGCGGCCGCCGCCATCGCGCCGCTGCTCGCCGCCAGCAAGGCAAGCGCCGAGGTCATTACCGCTGACGACAAGAGGCTGGAGGCGAAGGATGTCACGTTTGCCGGCAGCAAGGGCGAGATGAAGGGCTATCTCGTTCGGCCGAAAGACACAGCCGGCAAGCTCGGCGGCGTCATTGTCATCCATGAAAATCGTGGCCTCAATCCGCATATTCGCGATATTGCCCGTCGTATGGCGCTGGAGGGCTTCGTGGCGCTGGCGCCGGATTTCCTTTCCCCGCTTGGCGGCACGCCTGAGGATGAGGACAAGGCGCGCGACCTGTTCACCAATCTCGACCCGGCGCTGACAGCAGCCAATGCCGAAGCGAGCCTGACTTACCTCGCCAAGCTAGACGGGGCTAACGGCAAGGTCGGTGCGATCGGCTTCTGCTGGGGTGGTGGCGTCGTCAACCGTTTTGCGACGATCTCGCCGGAGCTGAAGGCGGGCGTCGCCTATTACGGCACGCAACCGCCGGCAAGCGATGTGCCCAAGATCAAGGCTGCCTTGCTGCTGCACTATGCCGGCCTGGACGATCGCATCAATGCCGGCATCGATGCCTATCGCAAGGAGTTGCAGGCAGGCGGCAAGACTTTCGAGATATTCATCTACGATGGCGTCAATCATGCCTTCAACAACGACACGTCGGCTGCCCGCTACGACAAGAAGGCGGCTGATCTGGCGTGGGGCAGGACGGTTGAATTCCTGAAAAAGTACCTGTCCTAGAACGATACGAATCGTCGATACCGGCCTAGCGTCCACAGGCTGATTACCGGGTCGAAACCATATTTCGGCCGCAGCTGCGGAGCCTGAGCATGGCTCCTAAGTAATGATTAAAATTGGACTTTTCCCGTTTACGCGCATTGAACGCGTCGGATGCCATAGCGTCTGCCGCGCCTAAGCGTCGTTCAGTATGACAATGAAACGGGTAAAGAATGAATTCGAATAACCCCGACCGCATCACGTTCCGAAAGAAGCCACAGCAGGAGCGGAGTATTCAACGTGTCGATGCCATCCTGTCTGCGGCGGCCTCGCTGATCGCCGAGAAGGGGGTCAGTGCCATGAAGATGACGGAACTGGCTGTGGTTGCCGCTATCCCGATCGGTTCCGTCTACCAGTATTTTCCGGACAAGGCAGCGATCGTCCGGGCGCTGCTCGACCGTCATGCCAATTTAATTCAACAGAAAGTCGAGGAGGCTTTCGCCGGCGTCAAGTCTTGCGATCATGCCATCGAACTCGTCTGCGGTATGATCGACTGGTACTATCGCGAGTTCCGCAACGATCCCGCCTATCTCGGCGTATGGCTTGGCACGGATATCGATAGGGATATCCTGCAGCTCAACATACTGCACAGCAATCGCGTCGCCGGTATATTCCAGGAGAGCATCCGGCCTTTCCTGCCGGCCGAAAGCCGGGTCGACCTGAAGGCGCGCACCCAACTCTTCAGCCATCTGATCGGCGCGTCGATCCGCTTTGCCATCATGAGCGACGACGACATGGCATTGCGCGCGTTGAACGAATGGAAACAGGTGATCCGCGTCACCCTGCTGGCCGAGCCGACATCGTAACGGCGGCCGAAGAAGATCGGTTGGTGGGCCGTCGGCTCACCAGCCCGGCAAAATCTGTCCGGCGCGCTGCCGCGGATAGATGCGTGCGTAGGTCTTCACATCGCCATCGAGATCATCATCCACAACAGCCGGCGTGATGTTGTCCAGGCAGGCAGAGATATGTGCGGTGATGGCGTTCATCAGCGACACCGAAAGTCCGGGCCGCTTCATGATGCCAATCTGCACTGGCGGCAGGGGCGGGAAGCCGTCGGCCTGCGTCAGCACCTTCATGCCGGTGCGCAGCGCCGATTCCGGCATGACCGAAACAGCCATGCCGGCAAGCACGGCTGCTGCGACGACTGTGCAGGACCAGCTTGTGAACAGAATCTGATAGTCGCGGCCGCCGGCATCGAGCGCCGAGCAGGCAAGCTGGCGCCACTGGCAGTCGCGCCGCCCGACGGCAAGCGGAATGGGCGCATCGTCCCGCAGCGGATGGTTGGCTGAGCCGACCCAGCAGAGCGGTTCCGTACGCACCACGTCAGACATCCGCTCGCGTGGATTATGGGTGACGAGCGCGATATCGAGTTCGCCGCGATGCATGCGTTCGGCCAGATCGACCGAGGGCTCGCAGACGATGTAAAGCTCGACATTCGGATGCGTCTTGGCAAAGCGGCCGATGATTTCGGGCATGTAGCGGTCGGCATAATCGTCCGGCGTGCCGATGCGCAGCGTGCCCTCGAGGCGGTTGTCGTCGAAGGCGGCGATGGCCTCGTTGTTCAGGCGAATGATGCGGCGGGCGTAGTTCAGCAGCTTGTCGCCTTCGGCCGTCAGGCGGTTGCCGCGGCCATCCTTGATGAAAAGCTGCTTGCCGACGCGCTCTTCCAGCCGGCGCATCTGCATGGAAACGGCCGATTGCGTCTTGAACACCCGGTCGGCTGCCTTGGTGAAGCTGCCGGAATCCACGATTGCGATGAAGGTCTGCAACTGATCGATATCAAGCGGCGCGGACATGGGTTCACCTATAAAGGAGTTTGATAGTTATCATTAGAAACATTCGTTGGACTGATCAATAGGGCTTTGGCATCTTCTGAATGCAATTCAGCATACCAATCGAACAGATACTCCTGTCGAACTCCTCCCGGCCTGCGCCCCTTCTCCGGTCCCTGGGAAGGGGCTTGGCTGGCGCGTGCCTCAAGGAAAGGACTACGGAAATGCGCACGACAGATCAGACCCTTGGCCTTGTAACGCCATCGCTGTCTCTGACGGCTCGTATGACGGTTGCTTTCGGCAAAGCGGCTTCCGTCTGGCGCGCGCTCCGCAATCGCCGCGAGATTGACTACCTGAACGAGCTTGATGACAGTCAGTTGAGAGACATCGGCTTGACCCGTCAGGACCTCAACACCGCGTTGACCACCTCGACCTTCTTCGAGGATCCGTCCGGCCATTTGACCCAGTCCGCGCGCCGCTGCGCGCGATCCTCCGCTTTCGGCAGCATGCGCAGCTGAAAGCGGACACTCGTTTCCCCGCAGGGTGATAGCCAATAAGCCCTGCTTCTTTCCCGGTGTTCGGCCCAAGGGCCAGCACCGGGTTTTTTCTTTCTGGAGATGCTGTTTCGCAGCAGGTCGTGCGCGGTTAAGTTGCCTCCTGCGGCAATTGCCTTATCTTACAGCCTGATCGAAACAGCAGGCCCGATCGAAACAACAGGAAAGCTGCGATGGCAACGGTGATCTTTTTCCACTCGGTCTATGGTTTGCGTTCGCTCGAGCATGAGGCGGTAGAGCGCGTGCAGGCGGCAGGGCACCGAGCCTTCGCACCGGATCTCTATGACGGGCTGATTGCCCGATCGATCGAAGAGGGCTTCGAGTTCAAGGATGAGATCGGCTGGCCGACGATCTGCGAACGCGCGGAATGGGCGCTGGCGGGCCTGCCCGCCTCGACGGTCCTTGCCGGCTTCTCGATGGGCGCCGCTGTCGCGGCAAGTCTCTGGCCGAAGCGACAGAACACCGCCGGTATCCTTTTCCTGCATGGCATTGCCGCGATTGCCGACAATGCCCGCAAGGGTCTGCCTATGCAGCTACATCTAGCCGACCCGGACCCGTTCGAGCCGGAGGAAGACGTTGCCGCCTGGCGGCAGGTGGCCGCACGGTCCGGGACCGCTGCGGAGATCTTCAGATATCCGGGCGGCGGCCATCTCTATACCGATGCCAGTCTGCCCGATTATGATGCCAAGGCAGCCGACCTCACCTGGAAGCGCGTCATCAGCTTCCTTGATGCGATCGACGCCCAGACTTGAACGATCCTGACTTGAAACGGCGCAACTTGTCGCTTAGCTTATAGGCATCGTTGATACCAACAGGATGTGTGCAGCAATGGATTCCACCTCGACCGCAATGCCGTTCAGCCTTGCCATCGGGGAAATTCTTGCTCATGCCTATATCCATCGTTCTATCCAATCTTTCGTGGTCCACGCCTGAGGGTCGGCCGCTTCTTTCCAATCTCGATCTAAGCTTCGGCGCCGAGCGCACCGGCCTTGTGGGCCGCAATGGCGTCGGCAAGACGACGCTGATCAAACTCGTCTCCGGGGAATTGCAACCGCAATCCGGCAGCATCTCCTTCAACGGCAGATTGGGAATCCTGCGCCAGAGCGTGCAGGTGCAGGCCGAAGAAACCGTTGCCGATCTTTTCGGAGCGAGCGAAGCACTGGCGGTGCTGAAGCGTGCGGAGGCGGGGGAGGCGACGAATGAAGAGCTCGCCTCGGCCGACTGGACGCTCGAGCAGCGTATCGCCGCGGCACTTGACCGTGTCGGGCTCGACGTTACGGCGGAAACGCGTCTTGTGACTCTATCCGGCGGGCAGCGCACCCGCTGCGGCCTTGCTGCGCTCATCGTCGACGATCCCGATTTCCTGATTCTCGACGAACCCACCAACAACCTGGACCGTGACGGCCGCGGCGCAGTGATCGATCTCCTCTCGGGTTGGAGGGCAGGCGCCATCGTCATCAGCCATGACCGGGAGCTGCTCGATACCATGGATGCGATCGTCGAGCTGACGTCGCTCGGCGCATCGCGTTACGGCGGCAACTGGAGCCAGTATCGCGAACGCAAGGCGCTGGAGCTTTCCGCCGCCGAACACGATTTCGCCGAGGCGGAAAAGCGCATCGCCGAGGTGGAAAGAAGCGCCCAGGCGGCCGTCGAGCGCCAGGCAAGGCGGGACAAGGCTGGCCGGAAAATGGCGGCCAAGGGCGGCATACCGCGTATCCTGCTTGGCGGGATGAAAGAGCGAGCCGAAATGACGGGCGGCGAGAACACGCGGCTTGCCGAGCGGCGGCGCGGCCAAGCCCTGCAGGATGCCTCGGCCGCCCGCGAAAAGATCGAGATCCTACAGCCCTTGACGGTCAAGGTTCCGACATCCGGCCTGCCGGCGAATCGGGTCGTGCTCAGGCTGGAAGGCATCACCGCCGGCTATGATCCCGAGCGGCCGATCTTCCGCAGTCTCGATTTCGTCATGACGGGGCCGGAACGCGTCGCGATCACCGGGCCGAACGGGTCGGGCAAGACGACGCTTCTGGCGCTGATATCAGGCGCGCTGGAACCCTGGAGCGGGAGTGTGCGGGTCGTCTCGTCGGCTCTCCTGGACCAGAGGGTTAGTTTCCTCGATCCAGCGCTTTCGATTCGCAACAATTTCCGCAGGATCAATCCGGACGCAGACGAGAATGTCTGCCGCGCCGCCTTGGCGCGGTTCATGTTCCGGGCCGATGCCGCGCTGCAGATTGTTTCGAGTCTCAGCGGCGGGCAGCTTCTGCGCGCGGGGCTTGCCTGTGTGCTCGGCGGCTTGGTGCCACCCTCGCTATTGATCCTCGACGAGCCGACCAATCATCTGGACATCGATTCCATCGCCGCAGTCGAAGCCGGATTGCGCGCCTATGACGGAGCGCTTCTGGTCGTCAGCCATGACGAAGTGTTTCTCGAGAATATTGGCATAGAGAGACGGCTCGAGCTGCCTGCGCGAGCCGTCTCGGTCTTGCCGGATAACCGGTAACGTCAGGCGTGGCCGGCGCCAGCGATGCGGTCGAGCTCAGTGATCGCATCATCAGGCAATGTCAGCCCGGCGGCCGCGATATTCTGCTGCAGGTGGGCAAGTGACGAGGTGCCCGGAATGAGCAGGATATTCGGCGCGCGACGCAGCAGCCAGGCAAGCGCCACCTGCATCGGCGTCGCGTTCAGGCGCGCGGCCACATCGGAGAGCGCCGAGGATTGCAGCGGCGTGAAGCCGCCGAGCGGGAAGAAGGGCACATAGGCGATGCCATCGCGGCCTAATTCTTCGATCAGCGCGTCGTCCGAACGTTGCGCCAGATTGTAGAGATTCTGCACGCAGACGATATTCGTGATCGTGCGGCCTTCGGCGATTTGGCTGCGCGTGACGTTACTGAGCCCGATATGGCGCACGAGGCCCTGCTGCTGGAGATCCGCAAGGACTGTCAGCGGCGCCTCGATGGAGCCTTCGCTCGGGTGATGCGGGTTGAGCATGACGCGGAGGTTGACGACGTCGAGCACATCCAGTCCCAGATTGCGCAGATTGTCATGCACCGCCTGCTTCAGCTCGTCAGGCGAGAAAGCCGGCAGCCAGGAGGCGTCCGCACCGCGCCGCGCGCCGATCTTGGTGACGATGACGAGATCGTCGCGATAGGGATGGAGCGCCTCCCGGATCAGCCGGTTGGTCACATGCGGACCGTAGAAATCGCTGGTGTCGATATGGTTGACGCCGGAGGCGATGGCTTCGCGCAAAACCGCAAGCGCCGTCTCATGATCCTTCGGCGGGCCGAACACGCCAGGACCTGCGAGCTGCATGGCGCCGTAGCCAAGCCGTTTGACCTTGAGGTCACCGAGGGCAAAATTACCGGATTGATCGATGCTGGACATGGCTGTCTCCTTTCAAGCTGAAAGCAGAAATAGGCTGTGTTTTAGTGTAAGATAACTGGGTGCAATGTGCACGGGCCGTACGATATGGCGAACAATGAACCTCAGCCATGACGCGATACTTCTGCCTGCCATCGTGATATCGCGCCGGCGAGCTTGTCCATGCGGCCGGCTCATATACCACGCTGACAGCGGGATGACGCATGCGTTTATTCTTCGCGAAGCCGTTCTCGCAGGAACTCGATAAAGCGTTGTGTCTTGGCGGGAAGCAGGCGTGTTTCCGTCACTGCATAGACCGAAGTGGGAGCCAACTGCCATTCCGGCAAGATGCGCCGCAGTTGTCCGCTTGCCAGCTCTTCCATGACGACTCTCTCCGGAAGGGCGCTAATGCCCATCTCCAATACCGCGAGCCGCCGGATCATGGCGACGCTATTGCCGCGAAAGCGGCTTCCCACCGTGGTCTCAACGCTTTCCGCTTCGCGATGGAGGATCCAGCTGCCGATATTCTGCATCGTCAGACATTGGTGCTGCTTCAGCTCGGACGGATGGTGCGGTTCGCCTTTTTGTTGAAGATAGCCGGGAGCGGCATATAGCCGAGGCGTAAGCCGGGCGATGACCCGTGCGATCAGGTTTGACGTTTGAGGGGCTGCCATGCGGATCGCCAGATCGAAAGGCTCGGCAACGAGATCGACATTACGGGGTGTCAAGTCGAAATCAAAGTCCATGCCGGGGTAAAGTGCGGCAAACTCCGGCAGCATCGGCGCCAGATATGTTGTCGCGAAGTCGACCGGTAGGGAAACCCTGAGCACGCCACTTGGCTGCGCAACCATCTCCCCCAGCTGTTCATGGGCTATTCTCGCCTCTTCGACGATGCGCTTGCTGCGTTCGTAGTAGAGCTGCCCTGCTTCGGTAAGCTCGATCCGGCGCGTCGTGCGATGCAGAAGACGCAACCCGATCGACTTCTCAAGGAGGCTGATCCTGCGGGAAAGCGTGGAATTCGGCATGCCAAGGGTCTCCGCTGCACGGCGGAAGCTCCGGGCTTTCGCCACCTCAACGAAGAGCGCCATGTCATTCAGGTATTCCATAAAGATTGCGCCATTGTTGGAATAATCATTTCCACAATAGCCCGTTTATGCCATCAAGGAAAAGTCCCATGTCTTGTTCGAACAGACAGAAAGGACGTTCCATGAGCAAGATTTTCACATCCACTCGCCTCGGCCGCATCGAGATTGCCAACCGCCTTGTCATGGCTCCGATGACCCGTTCCCGCGCCGATGATGATGATGCCGTGCCGGGAGATCTGGTCGCCACCTACTACGCGCAACGCGCCAGTGCGGGTCTTATCGTCACCGAAGGTGTCTTCCCGACATCTGGCGGTAAGGGCTATGTGCGCACACCGGGTATCCAGACGGAACCGCAACTCAAGGCGTGGAAAGCCGTGGTCGATGCCGTTCACGCTGCGGGTGGGCGGATTTTCCTGCAGCTGATGCATACGGGCAGAATCTCCCATCCCCTATTGCTGCCGGGCGGCGAACTGCCGGTCGCTCCTTCGGCCATCCGTCCGAACGGGCAGACCTGGACAAATGAGGGTCAAAAGGATTTTGTCACGCCCCACGAGCTTTCGCTCGCCGAGATCAAGGAGACTGTCAGAAATTATCGCGTCGCAACACGCCACGCGCTTGCCGTCGGCTTCGACGGTGTCGAACTCCATGGCGCCTCGGGCTATCTTCCGGAGCAATTCCTCTCATCAGGCAGCAACCAGCGCACGGATGAGTATGGCGGCTCTGTCGCCAACCGCGCCCGTTTCATGCTCGAAGTCCTGGCAGCGATGATCGATGAGGCCGGGGTCGGTCGGGTCGGTCTGAAAATTTCGCCGGAAATGAATTTTAACGATATATCCGACGCCAATCCGCAGGAGACCTACTCTTATTTGGTCGAGCATCTTCAGGCCTCGGACATGGCCTATCTCCATGTCGCCCTGTTCGGGGCAGCGGTGAATTATCGTGAGCTGCTGCGCCCGCGTTTCGCCGGATCATATATTATCGGCGGCGGGCTCACTCGGGCGAGCGCTGAGGAACTCTTGCAGGAAGGCAAAGCCGATGCTGTGGTTTTCGGCAGCGCGTTTCTCGCCAATCCGGATTTGGTGGAGCGCTTCCGCCGTAACGCGCCTTTAAATGAACCGGATCGTTCAACCTTCTATGCGCCGGGAGCCGAAGGCTACATCGACTATCCAACGCTTGCAGGATAGCGGTACGCGCAGTCGCCAGCGCATCTGCAGCCGCATCCCAGGCACAAACAGGCAGCGCGGCTAAGACTTGCTTTCGGGCGTCTTGGCCGGGCTGCTGCCTTGCATGTAGCTGTCGAAGATCGATTCCATGTTCTTCTGATAGCTCTTCTGCACTTCGAGGCCGCTGTCGAACATGGCGTTGAACATCTCGGTATAGGCGGCCATGTCGACGCCGGCGGCAGGTTTTGGCTTCGGTTCTTCCTTCGGCGGCTCGGCGGCCATCGGGAAGTTCTTCATCATGTCCTGGAAAGCCTTGGCAAAGGGATTGTCGAGGAACGGATTGGTCGCCGCAGCCTTCTCGTGTTTGACACTATCGGCGCCGAACATCAGTTCCATCGCCTGCGTGAAGGGATTGTCGAAGATGCTCGCCTGCGGTGTCGGCTTCTGCTTCGGCGCAAAACCGATGGTCTGCAGCCAGCCCTGCATCATCTCGCCCATGGCCGTGTTTAGAAAGGGGTTGGCCATCGGCGGGATCTGGCCGCTGGTCTCCTTGAACAGGCCGCCCATCAGCGTATCGGCCATGGCGGGCAACATGCGCTTGTAGACTTCCTGGCCGATGCCGGTCATCTGTGCGGCTTGTGCCGCGATCGCGCGGGAAACATCCTTGGAACCGAACAGCCGCGCCAGCACAGTGTTGCCGTCGGAGATACCTTCAGGTGTGAAGGCCTTGCTCATGTCCTCGAAATACTTGGCGTAGCTGCCTGACGTAATGTCCTGCATCACGCCCATGAAATTATAGGGGTCGGTGGCACTGCGCTTGAAGCCGGTAGAGAAAGCCGGCATTAATGCAGCCATCGCCTTGGTCGCCTGCTCCTGCGCAAGGTTGAACTGCTTGGCCATGGCCTCCGTGGCGGCGCCGTTCTGTGCCTGCATCATCATGTCGAAGAGTGGCAGCATCGAAGTCCCTTTCCCCACAATGAGGCCGCTTCGGAATCAGGCGGCGCTTGATTCCGATAGTATAGCGGGAAAAAAGAGGGCGCATACCGGTTTCTGCCCTCATGCTATCCAGGCGATGAAGGCATGCAAGCTGATTATCAGTATTGATATTCTTCGAAGATCGGCTCGACCGATTGGTTCCAGCGGCCGTTGTAGAGCATCAGCAGATCGTCGGCGAGCGTGCCCTTCTTGGCAAGCACTTCGTCGAGCGGCGCAAGGAAGACGGTTTCGTCCAGCCCGTCACCATTCAAACGGCCGCGGTTCTTCAGGCCGAGGCGGGAAATGCCGACCACTTCGCGCGCCACATCCATGAGGCTGTGGCCCTTGATCACAGCGTTCAGACCCTCTACCGGCACGACGTCGCGAAGCGCGTTGACCTCGTCGAAGCTCCAGTCCTTGGTCAACTCGTCGGCAGCCGTGAGCGCCTCGTCGTCGTAGAGCAGGCCGACCCAGAAGGCAGGCAGCGCACAGATGCGGCGCCAGGGGCCGCCGTCTGCGCCGCGCATTTCGAGGAAGCGCTTGAGGCGCACATCGGGGAACAGCGTGGAGAGATGGTTCGTCCAGTCGCCCATCGTCGGCTCCCAGTCAGTAATCTCGCCCTTCAGCGCGCCGTCCATGAACTGGCGGAAGGTGACATGGGTGCAGTCGTGATAGCGGCCGTCGCGGACGACGAAGTACATGGGAACGTCGAGCGCCCACTTCACATAGTCCTCAAAGCCGAAATCGTCGCGGAAGGTAAAATCGAGCAGGCCGCCGCGGCGATTGTCGGTGTCCTTCCAGATTTCGCCGCGCCAGGAGGAAAGCCCGTTCGGCTTGCCTTCGGTGAAAGGCGAGGAGGCGAAGAGTGCGGTTGCCAGCGACTGCAGCTTCATCGACACGCGCATCTTGCGGCGCATGTCCGCTTCCGACGAGAAATCGAGATTCACCTGGATCGTGCAGGTGCGATACATCATGTCGAGACCCTTGGTGCCGACCTTCGGCATGTAGCGGGTCATGATGTCGTAGCGCGATTTCGGCATACGCGGCGTTTCCGCCAAGGTCCATTTCGGGCTGCCGCCGACGCCGAGGAAGCGAATGCCCATCGGCTCTGCGATCTCGCGCACTGCCGCCAGATGGTTGTTCGATTCCTTGCAGGTCTCGTGGATAGTTTCGAGCGGCGCGCCCGACAGTTCGAACTGGCCGCCCGGCTCGATCGAGATCGCGCCCATTCCGGTGGGTTCGCCGAGCCCGATGATGTTCTCGCCATCCATGATCGGCTCCCAGCCGCTCTTTGCCTGCAGCCCCTTGAGGAGCGCAGAAATGCTGGCATCGCCGAAATAGGGCACGGGGCTGTTGTCGGCGCGGAAGAATACGAATTTCTCGTGTTCCGTGCCGATGCGGAATTTCTCCTTCGGCTTGTTGCCCGCGGCCAGATAGGCCGTCATTTCCGAGACCGAGGAGAGCGGAGTCTGGTCGGTAGTGTCGCGCGCCATGGTATTACCTTAGATCTCGGAGGATAACCCGCGCCAGTCGCAGGTCAATTGGAGGGTGATTGACGCGGATTGAGGTACGGTGCAAGTGAATTTCTTTCAAGGGTCGTTCAAAAAAATAGGATTTTATGTCTCGCAAGTGCATCACGGTCGTGACAGCCACCGGCATATTTGCACAAGCGTTCAAGACATCTCGCTATTGGCACGGATAATTCGCTTCGACTGACGTCAAGCGGAGCATATCGATGAACGGTTCAGACGGCCTTTACTATCCCATACTGACGCTGCTTGTGGCCTCACTGGTGATCATGGGCAGCCCTGGCCCCTCGACGATCAGCGCGACAGCGATGGGCGCGGCCTATGGCTTCCGGCGGTCGCTCGGTTATGTCTCCGGCCTTATCGCAGGCACCGTGGCGGTCTTGCTGGCCGTAGCAGCCGGCGTCGTTGCGATCCTTTTGTCCGTCCCACACGGCGCCGTCGTGCTGACGGTGGTTTCGGCCGTCTATATCCTCTATCTCGCCTTCAAGATCGCCACCGCACCGCCGCTGTCGCGCCGTGATGATCAGGTGGCAGCGCCGGCTTTTTCAGGCGGCTTCCTGCTCGCAGTAGCTAATCCCAAGGCCTATCTCGCGATTGCCGCCGTCTTTGCCGGTGTCAGCCTGTTTCAGGGCCAGAGACTGCTCGATGCCACGGTCAAGATCGTATTGCTCACGGCAATGATCGTCGCCATTCACATGGTATGGCTTCTTGTCGGCGCTTCGCTCTCACGCTTCCTGCAAAATCCGAGGGTTTCGCGGATCGTCAATATCTCGCTGGCGATCCTGCTGATCGTTGCGACCATCGTTGCAGTCTTGGAGTGAAGACTTAGTTCCAGTCGCCGATCGCGGCCTGGATCACCGCCATGGCGGCAACGGCTGCCGTGTCGGCGCGCAGGATGCGCGGTCCGAGCGGAATGGCGGTGACGAAATCGAGGCTGCGCAATAGGGCGCGCTCCTCTTCGGAAAAGCCGCCTTCGGGGCCGACCAGCAGCGCCAGATGCTTCTCCTTCACCTGCGCCAGCAGCGGTAGCGGATTCTGGCCGGCATCGCCTTCGTCGCAGTAGATGATGCGCCGCTCGCGCGGCCAGCCGGCGAGCAGGTCGGCAAGCTTCACGGGCTCGGCCACGTCGGGAATGCCAAGGATGCCGCATTGCTCGGCAGCCTCGATGACATTAGCTTTGACCTTGTCCAGATTGGTGATCTTGCCCTGCACATGCTGTGTCGTGACCGGCTGCAGCAGGCCTGCACCCATCTCCACGGCTTTCTGCACGAGATAATCGAGGCGCCCCACTTTCAGCGGCGCGAAGAGATAGTGCAGGTCGGAGGGTGCCGGTTGCGGGCGCGTTTCCTCGACCGGCGTCAACAGGATGCGCTTGCGAGAGGGGAAGGAGACGCTGACCTTCCATTCGCCGTCGCGGCCGTTGAATACAAGCAGTTCGTCGCCGCCTTCCATGCGCAGCACATTGGCGAGATAGTTGAACTGATCCTGGTCGGCTTCGATGGCGGAGCCTGCCTTGATGTCTGACGTCACGAACAGCCGCTGCATGCGGAAATTGGCGCGCATGGATTACCCCCTAAAGCAATTTCCGGAAAAGTGCGCAGCGGTTTTCCGTTCGAAATTGCGTAAAACAAAAAGATTGAGCGGTTCAAAGATGCCGTGAAAAGCTGAACTGCTCTTCTGTAACGGGCATTGAGTCAATCCCTTTTGAGCTTAATCCCTCGCCGAGTGCTTGCTTCTGTCCGCAGTCGACGCTGGGGCCGCTGCTGTATGGGGTCTGCTGAGGACCGGCTGGCCAATCTAAAGATGCGCAGTCATTTGAGTGCTGCGTGAGCGGTTGCGGCCTAACCCATCCATCGTCCCGGCGAAGGGACCTTGCTCAGAGGGCTGATGGCAGTGCCCCCGAAG
>NZ_JARWKZ010000021.1:0-105603 GCF_050577975.1 Rhizobium sp. BR 315
TCGCGCGAGGCGACGCCACTCATAGAGCTGTGATCGCGATATTCCGTGACGACGTGCCGTTTCCGAACAACGGCCCGGCTCAAGCAGGCTCTCCGCGACAATCCGGAGTTTGACGGCATTGCTAAACCGCCGACGTCGACCGGTATCGACGATATCGAGGCGGCCAGCAGACTGACTGTGAGTATAGATGTCCATACAGGCAGTCAGCTATTTTTCCGCACACCTCTCAAGGCGGCCCAGCTCGGATGCGTACGATCCTTCAAGAGATCGACGGTAAAGCCACCGGCCGCGATCTCGGCCGCTTTCATCGTCTTGAGCCAGATTTTCGGATCGCGCACCGAGTCCAGAAAGTCGTGTCCGGCCCACGTAAGTCCTCGAAATCCGATCCCGGACATCGGCCGGACACCGCCATCGTCGATAAATGCTGCCTCTTTCAAAAGAGCCAAATGATAATCAATCTCATTATAATTGAAGCCCTCGACACGGATCTCCTCGTCATCGAAAGCGGAAAAGGTGCACATGCCTCCCGCGCGAAGCGGATAGGCTTCCAGCTTTAGAAGCAATTCGCGAATGAGATCCATATCGCGCTTCATGTAGGTCTTCTCTCTGTGCGTTAGGCAAAATAAAAAGCGGCGTCGCTAGTCGACATACCGTAAATGAATTGGTCTTTCTCCCAATACTCAGCCTGACTGCGTATTCCGGAAACGGGATACCAATAGCTATTTCTTATCCAAAAATGGGCTTGCTGACCCTCCATACCATATGCATACCCGTTCAAGATGTAAAAGCGAGCGGCGTGCGTATTGTAGTCATAGACGTATCTCATAGTCGCTCCCATGGATGTTACGAACATTATCATGGATTTCAGGCACTTGGCGATCCAGACGATGTGGTCGAACGTTCGATCCCGTTTCAAGATCGCCGATTATTTCTGTTAGCCTGAAGCCCGGCTGTGCATCGGCCGCCTCTGGAACAAACTTGATTCGCTTCGGGGAGATTCGGAGTTTTTGGGTTATAGACGTCATTCCCGAAGGCAAAGGACAAATGCTCCGCGCTTCGAGGCGCGATGGCAGTTAACTTGGATCGGTTACTTGTTCAGCTCGGTTGCCATCTGCAGGTGGTGTTCAAGGGCAGGGTGCGTGCCGGCAGCCCAGGTTTTCAACGCTGCGTTCTTGCCATCATCGCCATAACGTTTGAAAAGGTCGACGGCATCTTCGGAAGCGTGGCGACGATCTTGTGCTCGGCGAAATACACATCTTTCAAGGTGTCGTGAAAGAGAATGTCGAGCGTTTTGGACTCCTTAGCCATCATGGCTCCTTAGGCTGTGTTGCTTTTCGGTTGGAATGAATGGCCGCGTCACTTCTAAGTTTGACGGTCGTCCATGCAGAGGCACTGAGCAGCACCTGCGAACGCTGCCGCGACGTCATGCGATCTAAGGAAGTGCCTTTTATCCCTTCACGATCATACGACCATGGGTAAACAACCTACACGGCGGACTAAAATTCCGGTGGCCGTCGATCAGGCGAAACACTCTGTATTCTCGATGGTGCGGAACCCGGGTTGGCGCGAAACGGAAAAATGGGTCAAATCATTGGGCAACTCGACAGTCAGAGCCACGGTTGGACACAGATTACCCTACCAGACGCCCCAATATTCGACACCGCTAGACACCCGATCATGATTGCTCAACCCTGTGGGGTATGCTGCAGGTCCCGGAATGAACACAAACCGACAAAATTCGGCTGTATCCCAAGCCAAACCGATCCGGAGTAGCGTAGATCTATCCGCGTTTGACAGGCGAATCTGCGTTTTATGTAACCATTAATAGAATTATCTCTAATTACTTTATTCGCGGTAGCAACTCTTCAATAGAATCTCCGACTTTTCATCGGAGGATCATGGATACCTATGTCGTTGCCTGACCAAATTCACAATGAACTGAAGGCTCAGATTCTGAGCCATGAACTCGTCCCGGGCAGTACCTTAAAGATCGACGCTCTATCTGACCAATTTCGTGCCAGTACTATCCCCGTTAGAGAAGCACTTGCCAGGCTTTGCAGTGAAGGCTTGGCAATCCAGGAGAACAGAGTGGGTTTCAAAGTTCGGTCAGTGACGCCGAGTTTGGTGGAGGATGACTATCGGACCTTAGCTTCTGTCCTACAAATCGCCGTCAGTGAGGTCGCAGCCAGCTTGGCGCAAAAGGCAGGAGAACCACCGGGGCTAAGCGACGAAAGCAACGCGTTGGCATTGATAGCGAATTCTGAAAATGCTGAAACGTTGGATGAGTTTCTGTTTGGGTGTCTTTCATCGAAGCGTCTCGCCGCTCTGGCTGTGTTCTGTCTGTCGCATTGCCGCTATTTTCTTAAGCTCGACCTTGAACTTCGTGGAAAAGAAGGGTGGCGGCACTACATCCGCCGAAGGCAACGTACCGCAACAGCAATCCTCACTGGCAGAATCGCCCTGGCGCAAAAGCTGATCGCGGAAGAAAGAGATTGGCGTATCGAGAATATTCCAACTGTTGTGCGAGAGATGCTGTTTCGGCAGCTTATCGCCTGAATTCGCCTACCGGTCGCAATAGCACGCCCCCTCCACTCCCGTCATCCCAGAAACTCTTCCTTTGACTGCTGCCCACCCAGGCCGCGCGACGCTTTCACTTTTCGGTGGAAATGAAAGTGTTGCGCGATCTGGCAGGCTTCTGTGGCCCGGTTCCCGAATATATTTGAAAATATATTCTTTCATATCTCATAAATCGCGGCGAAGTTGAACCAATCACGACCGAAAGGTCCTGACTTCAGCATTGACCCGTTGTCGACTAGGCATTGCTGGGCAAACAGTCGCCATGTGCCGATTCTGAGAACTGATGAGCAAAGTTTAAGAGAAGTGCCAGTCGCCGATCTCCGGTGACGCTGATCCTCACTATTCGGCAAAGCCTGAAGATAGAAAAGGAGCATGGTAATGACGTCAAAGAAAATTGCGAAGGAAATTCAATCAACTGTGGCGGAAGTTGGATCCGCGGACGGGGCTAAAGCAGTTGATCGTCAGATAGGAACTCAAATTCGCGTCCAGCGGCAGCAGGCGAATATGTCGCAACTCATGCTTGGTGAAAGAATTGGTGTAACATTTCAACAAGTACAAAAATACGAACGCGGCAGCAATCGTGTCAGTTCATCCACACTTTATGAAATCGCTTGCGCACTGGGAAAGCCAATCGATTGCTTCTTCGAGGGCCTGCCACGGCCGAGATATGTTGATGCCATCGGGCGTGCCTCCAGCCATCAGATAGCTGATAGCGATGTCACAATGCTTTCCGGTTATCTTGGTCGAATCAATCAAGACGTGCGCGATTCGATTATGGATCTAATAGAGGCTATTACAGATAGATACTGATGAAATATGAAAATGCTTTCTCAAGGGCATAACTGATTCATATACAATGGTAATGACAATTACATGAACGATATGGATATATCGACATAGCAGATGATGCAGTCATTAATCAAAGATGCACAGTACATGGACCAAAGATACGTCCACGGAGGCAAAATGGCTCACAACACGATGATTACAGAGGCAGCAATACTCTCAATTACACGATCATTTGAGAGTACAGCCGAGGTTAAAGCGCTATTTCTGGCGGGAAGTTATGGATTTGGTATTCAGGATCGCTTTAGCGACATCGACCTAGTGGTGGTAACGTCAGATCCAGGCAGCGGCGAGTTCATTTCGAAATGCAGGACTGCCATCGATCAGATTGAGGAAGTTGTTCTTTGGCGTGTCCACGATTCGGATGTTGTAAGAGTTAGCAGCATAACCAGCGGTTGGCTAAGACTCGATATGATATTGGTGTCACCCGGTCAGATTGAAAGTCGTGTGCGCGACAGCCTGTCAAGACAGGGTCTGAGAACCTTATTTGACAAAGAGCGCATTTCCGAAATGCTTCCGAGTTCCACTGACAACAGGCCGATACAGCCATGTCGCACCCAGTGGCAATTCAGCGAGTTTATAAGGATCCTGGGTCTTTTGCCGCTCACCATTGGCCGTGAGAATTTTTTGAATGCGATAACAGGGGTCACTTATCTCAGAAACCTGCTTATCGATTTGATGATAGCGGAAACGGCAGCTCCAAACAAAGGCGGCGCCTTAAATATGCATCGAGGCCTAACAGACGCCCAGATCGAGATCTTATATTCACTTACCTTGCCTCAACCGGATCGAGATTCAATCATTGCTGCGAACCTCAGATTCGCAAGTGAATATATGCCACGCGGGCGCACGCTCGCTACGAGGCTCGGAATTGTATGGCCCGAGTCTTTTGAAATTGCGACGTGGCGACATCTGCAAGACGAACTGGCTATCACGCCGGTGTATGAGGTCCCGTCTTGCTGACCTCTAAGGTTGTGCAAATTGGTAAAGCAATCAAAGATAGAAATACCAGTTGACGCCGCCGCCCCCAGCTGCCACAATAGGTAGTATTATACGTTATAGCCTTCATAGGTTGTATATGTAGGCCAATCTCGCAGGGAGGCATTAGGGCGATGTGTCGGCGATCAAAGCGCACATGTTCAACGGACTCGCGTACTTCGTCAAAGGAAAGGTTTAGCCATGAAGAAAATAGCACGAAACCAGATCTGCAAAAATTATTCCGCGGATAATCTTCCTCTGATTGCTGTTGATCTGGGTGAAATCTTCATTGTGGAAACGGAAGATCGTCTTGCTCATTACGAAGGGCCCGGATCGGACGATATATTGAAAGCGATGACCGGCCCGATTTACATCAATGGCGTGAAACCCGGCGACTCGATCAAAGTAGAGTTTCTGGAAATGAGTTTGCCCTTCGAGCAAGGCTGGATCATTACGACGGGCCGTGGACCATTAAGTGATCAGGTGCCTGCGCTGATCAAAAAGAAAGTCAGAATCACGGACCGTGGAGTTCTGTTCAACGACAAGCTGACCTTGCCGCTTAGGCCGATGATCAGCCGCGTTGGTGTTGCACCAAGGGAAGGACAGCATGCGAGCATTGCAAAGGGCGAGTTTGGCGGTGCCATGGGTAACCCCCTGGTAACAAAAGGTGCTGCCGTCTACCTCCCGGTCTATCACGAAGGCGGTCTTCTCAGCATCGGAGACGGCCACGCTGCGCAAGGCGATGGAGAGGTCTCAGCATCAGCGGTAGAATGTGCTGTCGACGTAACCATCCGCGTGACGAAAGAGAGCCGCTTTAGGATTCCCCGACCTATCGTAACGACGCCGACGCACGTCCTGACCACCGGCGAGGGTCAAACAATGGAAGAGGCGGTGAACATAGCCGTCAGATCCATGAGCGAATTCTTGAAGCAGCAATTGGGTGTCGACGAAACCGATTCAGCAATGCTGATGAGTTCAGCAGGTGATGTGAGGTTCGGCCTCGCCGGCTATCCTCCTTTTACAATCTGCATGGCGATGCCGCAGTCAATCCTTCGAATTTAGATTCGTATCTGACAGCTTTGGACTTTTGCGGGAGATGGGGCCGGCCGGTATGTCGCTGGCGGTTTGTCGCAACGAGTGCGAGCTCCATTGAAACTCGACAGGCAACCGTCAACCTTGAGTATGGCAGTTATTAGATGGATGAGACCAAACAAGTTGTATTCATCGGAGCAGGCTCCGCGGGAATCGGTCCGCTTGTCTACGCCAAGGGAGCTGGGCGACTTCCAGGCTACCTCAAGCGACCTATTGCAATCATCGAGAAATCGTCACAATTTGGATCGGGTTCTTTCGGCGATTACCTCATAAACACCAACTCAAAGAGTGAGTTGTTTCTCGAGTGCTTGCAAGGAAGCCGGGCAGAACACTTTCCAAGAGCGATAGGAAGCGCCGCCTTTAGGATCCTGAGTGGCCAACGGCACCTGCCCGGAGCAATGCGGACTGTCGGTGAGCTTCTCGAGGAGATCGGCAAGGATGTTGCCGACACGATATACCGGTCGGGCACCTCGTCGATAATGACGAGAACAGCAGCGACGAAGATTACAACGAATATCGATGGCACATTCAGCGTAGATATCGCGTCTGAGAGCGGTGCATCGAGGATCCATGCACATAATTTGGTGCTCGCCACTGGCGGATCTGCTCTGCGAATGCCGCATGCTCTCAAACGGCTGGTATCCATTTGCTCCAGGCGAGCACGAAGCGACCTCCTTATGCTGCATTCCGGAGACCTTCTGGGTGCGCATGGATACAAGATGGCCATCGAGGAACTCAAGAAGCGGCGGGGTTGCCGTGCTCTGATTATCGGAGGAGGAGACAGTGCGTTTTCAGCGGCATGGCTTCTGCTTCAGTCAACGGAGCTGGAATTTGGCGAACGTGGTTTGACAGTCGCTTACCGCTCGACCCCAAAGGTATGTTTCGACAGTGCCGAGCGGGCTCTGGAATGCGGATACTCCGAATTTGCGAAGGATGACATATGTCCCCAGACGGGAATAGTTTTCCGTATAGGCGGTCTGCGACATGATGCAAAGGAGTTGTATCTCAATATCACGGCCGGACGCGAACCCAGGGTATGCTTAAAGCAACTTGACGATGGCCTCGCGGCGCTTGCAGCCGAGGACTTAAGTGATGTCGGTGTCGTGATATTCGCTACCGGTTATCTTCCGACGGAAGTACCAATTTTCGATGATAGCGCCCGCCCCATACCATTATTGGGCACCTTCACGGGCAAATATGTCGATGGCCAAGGTCGAGTGATCCGGGCGAATGGAGAGGTCTTTAAGCATATGTATGCAATCGGCCTATGTTCCGGCTACTTACCGATGGAAGGTGGGTTCGGAGGTGAGAGTAGTTTTGATGGTCTCGCAAACAGCGTCGCGCTATGTCAGACCTCAGTGGGAAAGATGATATTTGATCAGCTCGAACAGGAATAACAAAGCCCATTTATAACATAAGAACGACTGCTATTTCTCGAGCTCTTTTTGACATGAGGGTTGGCCGGCCATGAGCGATTTTGTGTATCGTAGCGCATCAATGGATGACAGGATGCGATCAGTTAATGAGAAGTATGAGGTGGAACGGCAGAAAAGGTTGAGAAGAGACGGGCTTTCTCAATATGCGCGAATATCAGATCGCCTGCCAAAAATCGCATTCGACCCATTTAATCCCATAGAACAACGTGAGCCGAAGAGAGATCATGTTACGTTTGCGTTTGTCGGCGGCGGCTTCTCCGGTTTGGTAACGTGCGCACGTTTGCGTGAGGTTGGAATCAATGACATTCGCATCATTGATCGCGCGGGTGACTTTGGAGGTACATGGTACTGGAATCGATACCCCGGCGCTCAATGTGATACAGCATCCACGGTATACATGCCACTCCTTGAGGAAACGAACTACATACCAACAGAGAAATATGCACACGCACCTGAGATATTGGCACACTGCCGGCGAATAGGGCTTCATTATTGCCTATACGAACATGCTCTATTTCATACAGATGTGACCGGATTGTCGTGGAGTGCTAGGGACCGTGTGTGGCACGTTACGACAAACAGAGGCGATGATTTTACCGCTCAGTATGTAGGGCTCGGTATAGGTGAGCTTCATATTCCTAAGGTACCGGACGTACCGGGAGTCGAGCGGTTCGAAGGCCGCTCAATTCATACTAGTCGCTGGGACTTGGAATGTGCGGGGGGTGATCCTGGCGGGCGCATCCTTAACGAGCTCTCCGGTAAACGTGTCGGCGTTATCGGTACCGGTGCGACCGCGGTCCAGTGTGTGCCGGAGCTTGCCCGCGCCGCAGGCGAGTTGTTCGTGTTCCAGCGAACGCCCTCTGCGGTATTCGCACGCGGAAACCACAAGATTGATCGGACATTATTTGCCGCAACACTGCAGCGCGGGTGGCAGAAACGCATGATGGCAAATTTTGCGGCCAACCGCAGCGATCTATGTCCAGAAGAAGATCTGGTAGATGATGGATGGACGTCCATATCACGGGATATTTGCGCAAGGGCGAGCGACTTTGGCAGTGGTCTTGATCAGCTTGGTGCAATGACAGCAGCCGAGAACGAAATCAATTTTCAGTATATGGAAAATGTGAGGCGGCGGATCGATATCACTGTCGTGGAACAAGCGACAGCCGAGAAGCTAAAGCCTTGGTATGGTCTCTTCTGCAAACGGCCCTGCTTTCATGATGACTACCTAGAGACGTTCAATAGCCCTACGGTCCACTTGATCGATACCGGTGGCAAGGGAATAGATCGGATCGTCGAGACCGGCATCGTTGCTGGCGGCAAGATGATCGAACTCGACAGTATTATCTACGCTTCCGGCTTTGAGGCATGGACTCCATACGTGCACCGGCTTGGTTTTGATCCGGTGGGAAGGAAAGGCATAAAGCTATCGGCGCACTGGCGAGACGGCGTCAAAACTCTTCATGGTATTCATATTCATGGATTCCCGAACCTGTTCGTAGTTGACCCGACGCAGGGGGCCAGCCTGTTTTCCAATATTACCCACAACATCTGCTCTTCGGCGGAAGCCATAGCGGAAATAGTAAAATACGCGCGAGAAAAGAGGGCTCGATCTGTTGAGGTTTCTCTGGCTGCCGAGAAAGAATGGGTGCAGCTCATTCTCTCCGGGGATCGGCTGCTCGGATCTTCTCATTGCACGCCAGGAAGATACAATTACGAAGGTCAGGCACTTGGTCGTGCCGCACAGCTAAATGCCGGCTACCCGGCAGGAGCATCCGCGTTTTTTGACTATCTGTCTGATTGGTGCTGCTCGGGCTCCTTCCGAGGTCTCTTGTTCGGCTGATGTTCGAATTTGCTCGGGCGGCGCACTATCTTTTTACGATAGTAAATTACAATATACACTTGAAAAGTGCAATATCCTGTGTGCTAATCGAGAAGACATCCAAAGTAACGAAGTTCGTGGTCTTCATCGGGTCGGGCAGGCCTTCGGCGGCCCCGCGCACCAGTGCAGACGTTAAGACAACATGGAGATCCCGCATGGACATCCTTTCATTCAAGCCGGGTCATGACGGGCAGATTGCCTGTCTTAGAGACGGTAGGCTGGCCTTCTCGATCGAGGCGGAAAAAGACAATGGTCCGCGCTACGCGGGCATTACACCCTCGACGATGCTCAAAGCATCTGCAGGGCTCGACAAATATCCTGATGTAGTAGCCCTCTCTGGTTGGACGTCCGAATTTTCCGAGCGGGGTATGCCGGTCGGCGCAGGTTATTTTGGTCATTCCGAAGCTGCAGTTTCTTGGCGCCATGAAAATTGGTTCGGAAGAGACGTCAGACACTTCACGTCGTCCCACGAGCGATCACATATAATGTGCGCCTACGGTCTATCGCCGTTCCCACAAGGTCAGCCCTGCTATGCGCTCACGTGGGAAAGCGAATTGGGGAGTTTCTACTTTATCGATGAAAAGGTCCGCGTGACCAAAATAGCGGAGGTTCTGCGCAGTCCCGGGCTTAAATACAGTATGATTTATGCATTGGCAGATGAAACGTTTCGCGGCCGATTTCGCATGGAGGATGCCGGCAAACTGATGGCCCTCGCAGGGTATGGCAAGCGCGGTAAACTCACACCGGCGGAACGCGAGACGGTTGATCGTGTGCTGAACGCCGATATATCCGTGAATTCGTTCCGAAAGGAGGCGTTCCAGGATTCACCCTATTACAATGTGGGGCTTCTCGATGAGGCGTTCGTGAATCTCGCCAAGCGTTTTTCCGATCAACTCTTTGACGTGTTCTGCAATCGGACACGCGAACTCGCGTTTGATCGAAGTTTCCCGTTACTGATAGTCGGTGGCTGCGGACTTAACTGCGACTGGAATTCGGCGTGGAAAGACAAGGGGCAATTTCAGAATATTTTCATTCCACCGTGTTGCAATGATTCTGGCGCGGCGATTGGCACCGCAATAGACGCTCAATTCTTCTTCACTGGTGACGCCAAAGTCCAGTGGTCAGTATACGCCGGCGAGGAATTCGTTAGCGATCTTGACGAGGTTCCCGGCTTCGATGTCGAAGACATGTCATTCGGGCGGATTGCCCAATTGCTCGCTGATGGAAAGATCTTGGGATGGGTGCAGGGCCGATATGAAATCGGGCCGCGAGCATTGGGAAACAGGTCAATATTGGCATCCCCGTTTCATGCTGAGACGCGAGACGCTCTCAATCGGATAAAAGAGCGGGAGCACTTCAGGCCGATTGCGCCGATATGCCTCGAGGAGGACATGCAGCTTCATTTCTCAGGCCCTAGCTCAAGCCCCTATATGCTGTTCTTTCATAAGGTGAATGACCAACGCTTGGCGGCCGTCACTCACGTAGATGGATCAGCAAGAGTGCAAACCGTGTCTCCTTCCAGCAACGAGCAAGCCTATACGCTTCTGATGGAATTTAAGAAGAGGACGGGGGTAGGAGTTCTCTGCAATACCTCTCTCAATTTCAAGGGCGCGGGCTTCATCAACCGGATATCCGATCTGGCTAGCTATGCGCTGAAGACCGGACTGGATGGATTTGTCGTGGGTAATCGCGTTTATCTCAACAAATCGGTTCGTCCTCGACATTAGGCCAAGGGTGAACGGGACCGATGGCGCTTGGTTGAAATTGCGGGCATAGTCCCACGCGTTGGCCGATCATTTTCATTTCCTATCGAAGGAGAAACTAATGTTAGCAGCTCACGATCGTATCTTTCAGAATCTCGCGGAGCGAGGTGATCCCCATATCAACGCCGCGATTTCACGCGGTGCCTGGCGATCGGTAGCGGAATTCATCGCAAACGGTCCCGAATGGGTTACAGAGCAAATTAAGCTATCTGGACTGAGGGGGCGTGGGGGTGCCGGCGTCTCGACGGCGCTGAAATGGGAGTTCATGCCCAAGCAGGTAGGCGACCGGCCCCACTATCTTGTTGTAAACGCGGATGAAAGCGAACCCGGGGCATGTAAGGATCGTGACATAATTGGCTACGATCCGCATCTGCTCATTGAGGGGTGTCTATTGGCCAGCTTCGCTATGCGAGCACACACCGCCGTAGTCTATATCCGGGGCGAGTATATGCGCACTCGTGAGCGCCTCGAGGCCGCCGTTCAAGACGCTTACGACGCCGGCCTTATAGGCAAAGACAACAAGCACGGATGGGACTTCGAGCTAATTGTTCACCACGGGGCCGGAGCGTATGTCTGCGGAGAGGAAACGGCCCTGCTCGAGAGCATTGAGGGAAAAAAGGGGCAACCACGCCTCAGGCCTCCTTTTCCCGCAAATGCGGGACTTTACGGATGTCCTACGACCGTGAACAATGTCGAATCCATAGCCGTCGTCGGCACTATTCTTCGCCGCGGTGCTGCCTGGTTTTCCGGTCTGGGCCGCCAGAATAACGCTGGCACGAAGGTTTTCTCAATCTCGGGACATGTCAACAATCCCCGGAATGTTGAGGATGTACTCGGCGTGCCGCTCAAAGAATTGTTGGAGGGACCGGCAGGTGGCGTACTGGGCGGATGGCAAAATCTCAAGGCAGTGATTCCGGGTGGCGGGTCGACGCCTCTCATTCCTGCCCATCAAGCAGAGTTTGCATTAATGGACTACGATTCTCTTCGCGAATTGAAGACTTTCCTGGGATCCGGTTCGATTATCGTCTTCGATAAATCGACCGATCTCGTAAAGGCTATCGCGAGACTTTCCAGGTTCTACATGCATGAGAGTTGCGGACAATGTACGCCATGCCGTGAGGGAACTGGTTGGTTGTGGCGCGTCATGCAGCGCATGGCGGCCGGCAGTGCGGATTATCGCGAGATCGACCTGTTGTTGGACGTCGCGGGCAGGGTTGAGGGGCACACAATCTGTGGCCTTGGCGACTTCGCGGCGTGGCCGATCCAAGGCTTAGTGCGTCACTTTCGCCACGAGATAGAAGAACGCATTAATTCCTATCGCTCATCCAGGCAATTTCATCCGGTCGTCTCGTCGCCGCGGCAGGTGGCCTAAGGCACGACAACAGGAGGAGACAGCTCATTAAAAGTCGCAGCGGGAGCGGCAAGAGAATGGAACGATTATTTGTCGCAATCGATATTTCAGATTCCCAGGTGGCGGATGCCTTGAAACGTATCGCGTGTGGGGCGCCCAATGTGGATTGGACCGCTCCCGAAAACCTCCACCTGACGCTCGCATTCATCGGTGACCCCCCTCAGCCTGTGCGACAGACTGCTCGGCTTTTTGAAGCCATCGCCGTAGAACCTTTCACGGCTAGCTTGTCGGGTGTTGAAGCCTATGATCTCGGCAACGGATATTCGGCGTTGTGCGCGCGAGTTGAAAAGACCGCCGAGCTGATGTCATTGCAATGTCAGTGCGTTGCGGTGCTGGCCCGGACCGAAGCCGATCTCAAAGGGCGCTCCTACCGCCCCCATGTTACGTTGGGTCTGGTCGAAAGCAAAAATTTGCATAAGTCACGGCCTTGGCTGAAGCGCCATGAAAGGTTCCAAGCGGAGTGTTTTGTTTCGGCTTTCCATCTTTATGCCAGCCATCGCATCGGCCGTTTCGTTGAACTGACAAGAATCCGCAGATACAGTGTAAGTGGTGTCTCGCTCACACCTCCGAAGACAAATTCCGAAACGTTGTAATAGGCGACTCACGGGTCTGATCTCCGCAGGTTGCCATTGCCTCCATCCCCGGAAGAAGAGTGTTCCCGAGATTTGTCAGACTATACTCCGTCGTCGGCGGGAATGTTGCTTAGTCGTGTCTGGCGATCACTCCCCAGCCCTCCAAGTCCTTTAATTCCTTTGAAAGAATCCTGACGCTGATCGATCAGCGAGACGATGGTTGGCCAGTTCTTGACTCGGGCGTCGTGGCCGGCGAAGTGAGCATTCTTGCGGTCCAGCGCTATCGATCTGATGGTCCTTTCAGCGGTGCCGTTACCGATCTCGATGCGGCCGCCAGTCAGGGGTGCCGCAGAGTCCATCCAGTATTTGGCAATATGGTCAACAGCTTCGCCGAGCGCCGACTTGTCCGCCGTTCGAAGACGGTGATGCGAGTGGATACGATCACGCGGTTCTTTAGGTCTTCCATGGCCACATCTGACCGCTGAAGCGGATCGTCTGCGCGGCGGCAATCACGGTGAGATTCAGCGTCAATCAGGATGAGACTCTGCGCCGGGGATGTGACGTAGGGAGGGCGTAGCCCGACCGGAGGCACATTCCCGGCGCGGCGCAAGATTTTGGCGTCTCATGATCGCGGTCGGCCCGATACGGTGGCGGTTTTCTGGATTGGAGAACCACCTTTGTGCCGGGTCGCCATGTAACCGATCATCAGATGAGATTATTCATGAAGTACCGACAAACACATTCTATTGAGGTTGCCGCCGCCAAGGCGTCGATCAGCCGGGCGACGGCTTTCCGTGTTGAGAAAGAGCAACGTCTTCCATCGCAGAGCAAGCCGCCGCGCAGTCGGCGTCGGCCCGATCCGCTTGAGCATATCTTTGATGCGGAGGTGGTTCCGCTCCTCATGGCCGCTCCCGGCATCCGGGCGGTCGCCGTTTACGACGAGATGCTGCGGCGTCATCCAGAGTTGTCAGGGGGCATTCGCCGCACACTCGAACGTCGGATCCGATCATGGCGAGCCGTTCACGGTCAGGAGCAGGAGGTGATCTTCCGCCAGTTCCATGAGCCTGGCCGGCTGGGGCTGTCGGATTTTACTGACATGGGCAGCCTCAACGTGACAATTGCCGGTCAGCCACTCGACCATCTGCTCTATCACTTCCGGCTGGTCTGGTCGGGCTTCGAGCACGCCCATGTCATCCTTGGCGGCGAAAGCTTCATCGCTTTGGCGGAGGGGCTTCAAAACGCCTTGTGGTCGATCGGCGGTACACCGCTCTATCACCGCAGCGACAGCCTGTCGGCTGCCTTCCGCAATCTCGATGCCGATGCCAAGGTCGATCTGACGCATCGTTACGAGGAACTGTGCGCCCATTATCGCATGACGCCGACGCGCAACAACAAGGGCGTCGCGCACGAGAACGGCTCGATCGAAAGTTCTCACGGCCATCTCAAGAACGCCATTCGCGATGCGCTCCTGATGCGCGGCACCAGAGATTTTGACGATCTCTGCTCCTATCGTGCCTTCATTGATGAGATCGTCAGCCGCCGCAATGCTGCACATGGCAAGCGCATCGATACCGAGCGGCCGCATCTGCAGGCGCTTCCCGATCGTCGCACCACCGACTTCGAAGAGGTGGTTGTCACCGTGTCGCGCACTGGCGGTTTTGCCTTACGCAAGGTCTTCTACACGGTCCCCTCCCGCCTTATCGGTCATAGGCTACGGGTGCGCCTGTTCGACGACCGCCTCGACGTCTTTATCGGCGGCACGCATCTACTGACGCTGCCCCGAGGTCGCGCCCATGCGAGTGGCAAGCACGATCAGGTCGTCAACTACCACCACGTCATCCATTCGCTACGCAAAAAGCCGATGGCGCTTCTCAATCTCGTCTATCGCGACAAGCTCTTCCCTCGGCCGGAATATCGCAGGGCTTTCGACGCTCTCATCGAGCAATTACCTGACCGACAGGCTTGCAAGATCACCGTCGAACTGCTGGCGCTGGCTCACGATCGCGGTTGCGAGCGTGAACTGGCAGAGGAGCTTGCCAGAACCGTCGACGCTGGCGAGCTGCCTGACCTTGCCGCCCTGCGGGCATTCTTTGCCCCCGACCCGGATCAGTTGCCGACCGTTCATGTGCAACTCGCATCACTCAATGGCTACGAAGCCCTGATCGGTGCGTCTTACGCGGGAGAGGTCGCATGAGGACCACTCACATCATCGACGAAGCCCGGCTCGGCATCATGCTCAATGAACTGAGGCTGCCGACGATCAAAATGCTGTGGCCACAATTTGCCGAGCAGGCCGATCGGGAAGGATGGCCAGCAGCCCGTTTCCTCTCGGCCATTGCCGAGCACGAACTGGCCGAACGGGCAAATCGTCGGATCGAACGTCACCTCGCCGAGGCGCATCTGCCACCGGGAAAGACCCTCGACAGCTTCGCCTTCGACGCCGTACCCATGGTCTCAAAGGCCCAGGTCATGGCCATTGCCGCTGGCGATAGCTGGCTCGCCAAAGGTGCCAACGTCCTTATGTTCGGCCCGCCGGGCGGCGGAAAGAGCCATCTCGCTGCAGCCATCGGCCTCGCGCTGATCGAGAACGGCTGGAGGATATTGTTCACTCGCACCACCGACCTCGTCCAGAAGCTGCAGGTCGCACGGCGGGAGCTCCAGCTCGAAGCCGCTATTGCCAAGCTCGACAAGTTCGATCTGCTCATCCTCGACGACCTGGCATACGTCACCAAGGATCAGGCCGAGACCAGCGTGCTCTTCGAACTCATCTCCGCCAGATATGAGCGGCGTTCCATTATGATCACCGCAAATCAGCCCTTCGGAGAGTGGAACAGGGTCTTCCCGGATCCCGCAATGACGCTCGCCGCAGTGGATCGTCTCGTCCACCATGCGACCATCTTCGAGATGAATGTCGAAAGCTACCGGCGCAGATCAGCCATGGAAGCCAAACGTCAGCGTGGAAGGCCTGCTTCGTTCGCGACAATCAAAAGCTCCACCCCGTTTGTCGCGGAGCGGCAATCAGAAACCGAGGAGACCCTTGCCAGCGACAATCAACATGATACCTTCACCCCGACCGCGACCTAAGAGTCTCATCTAGATTGTCGCTAGCGTCTCATCCTGATCGCCGCGCTATACGGATCGTCCGTGGACCAGACGTGTCGTGCAACATGATCGGCAGGACACATCGCTCCGATGCGACCGATTTTTCACGCGGGCGGGGATGGTCAGCCGAGACGAACGATGGCAGCCTGGAAGATCGAGATCAAGGTGCCTTCTGGCCGCCGGCAACGGCAAGGTAAGCCAGGAACGGTTATGACGCTGACATGGATAGTAAGCAGGGCCTGGCGCGTCGTTCCGCCGTTGGCTATAGCGCAACCAGGAGCCGTCACGGCCGCCGCGAGTGCCGCTCTCATCAGCTCGACTGAGACCTACGTCACTTGCCATAATCCCAGCAGGGACGGTCGAGCTGGCGCAGGTCTAGCTTTGCCACAGGTGGTAGTGTTTGCGCGAAGCTATAATCTTTCTAGCGCTGCCAGGACAAATGCCCGTCGTGCATAGGGCAGGCGAAGCGGGTCAGCATCGCAAGCGGTTTCACAGGCAACCTGGATAGGGTGCTGCTATGGATGCCGGTTTATTTTTTCGGCCACGTTCGTTAGTCAGATCTATTCTGGATACGCCACAGCTCCGCGTAACGCCCTCCAATCGACATCAACTCACAATGGTTACCATCCTCAACAATGGTACCCCTATCAAGAACCATTATCCGGTCGAACGTCGTCAAGGTCGACAGGCGGTGTGAAACAACAAGCGCTGTCTTGCGCTTGCGTTCTAGCCAGGAAATAATATTTTCTGTGACTGCCCATTCGAGCCGGGGATCGAGAGCGGAGGTCGCTTCGTCCAGCAGCAAGACGGGGCTATCCTTCAAAAAGGCTCTCGCCAGCATGATCCGTTGGCGTTGGCCAGCCGATATGTCGCGCCCGGAGCCACCCACGAAGGCCTCGAAGCCTGTTCTGCCCTCTGAATCAACGAGATCATGGACAAATTCATTGGCATAGGCGAGTTCTGCCGCATTTTCGATTTCCTCAAGCGTCGCGCTTGGGCGGGCAAGGGCAATATTTTCCCGAACGGATCGGTTCAGCAGCGGAACCTGAGTAGATACCAGGGTCATTGAACGCCAGAGTGAGTTTCTGTCGAGAGACCGCACTGACTGACCATCCAGTAGAACGTCACCACTAGAGGCCACATGAAGACCTAGCACCAAGTCGAGGATTGTTGATTTTCCTGCCCCTGATTGACCGACGATGCCGATTTTCTGACCAGCCTCAATCTTGAGAGTAAAATCGTTGAAGAGAGGTCGATCCTTATGGTGGTGAAATGAGACCTTGTGGAAGGCGATGCTGCCGTTCAAGAACCGAAAATTCGTTTCGGCGACCTCCGCCGGCACATCAGTGGGAAACGTATCCATTGAGTCGCGAACCGTGCCCAGGGCATCGAAAACGCCTTTGAAGAGATACATTATCCAGCCCGACATTCCCACAATCCGCAGGACAAGACCGAGAGTGGCGGCAATCTCGCCCTCCGTTATGGCCCCAGACTTCCAAAGCTCGAGCGATAACAATGCAAAGATGGCGATAAGGGCGCTATTTAATATCTCAAGCGCGGTTGTGGATATTGTGGTGAGCCTGGTAAGATGCCGGTGCCGAGCGGCCCAATCCTCTAAATCATCTTGTAACCTGCTGTTTTCGTCCGAGGTTCGGGAAAACAATTTTACCGTGGTTGCGTTTGTATAAACGTCGACGACCCGGCCCGCGAAAACCGATCGTGCCGCGGCGTTGTCCCGCGCGGCGATGCGGGCACGCGTCACGAAACAGGAAATAACAAATACGAAGGCCAGAAACCATGTCAGAAAGACAATGATATAGAGCTTGTTCAAAGTAACAAGAAAGCCAAGGGTTATCGCGCAGAAAACTAATACATAGGAAATATTGTCAAATACCTCAATTGTCGCGCCTCGCACGGCGTCTCCGGATTGAACGATCCGGTTGGCAATCCTTCCAACTGGTTGAGACATAAAGAATGGGATGGGCTGCTTCATCGTGTGGAGATGGCTCCGCCATCGGACCCTCGCCGATAAGTTCGGCACCACTATCTGGTCGACTGCCACATGACTGAGGAAAAAAAGCAGCGGGCGAACAACAAGGATGGAACCAATCGCAATATAGGCAAGTGCAGCAAAATCAGCCCCGCTTTCGCGGCTTTGGCGCAGCCCATCTATGCCCCAGCCAATGGAGAGGAACAGAAATGCCTCGAATATACTAAACCCCAGGCTGGTGGTGAAAATCAACAACAGCCACAATCTCACTTCATTGAGGTGGAATCTCAAGAATGACAAAGTCCCGCATTGCGGTTGTCGACTAAGGCTATAACCGGCATCGATTTTGATTCGGCTTTCCAGCCATCGGAATATGACGTGTGTTGGCCGAAGCATCGTCCTGCGATCTCCACTTTGACTTTGTTGTTATTCCACGGCTCGCAAACTCAGGACGACCCAGGTGCTTCGCGCCCCTATTTGGGTGTCGCTTGATCGCGGGCGCCAATGATGTGCTTGCTGATTGTGAAAAGACGCTAGCTTGGAAAACGCGCGGCGGGGTATGGGTAATTCGAGGGGAAAAGGGCCCTTTTCGTCTCCTCGTCATTTGTTGTCTTAAAGGTGTGGTCCTTGCCGACGAGCCTGGCTCGAGCGACGGCCGGTCGCGCCTCGATTGCCGTGAACCACCTTTCCACATGTGGATAGTGTCCAAGACACGCATCCTGGTCTCTGAATACGCGCGGCGCACGATCTACCCAGGCCCAAGCCGACATATCAGCGATGGTATATTCTCGTCCAAGTATGTATTCGCTGTTGGCCAATTGCTCGTCGAGCACTTGATAATGGCGCTGAGCTTCCCGCAGATAGCGATTGACAGCGTAGCCATTTCCTTCCGGAGCGGTGAACTGGAAGTGCACGGCTTGTCCCGAAAACGGGCCGAGGCCGCTGGACAGAAAGAAAAGCCAGGAGAGTAGTTCAGCCCGATCGGCTGACCTCCCCAGGAAAAGCCCGGCTCGCTCAGCCAGAAAAAGAAGAATCGCCGATGAGTCAAAGATGCGCACTTTAGGACCTGTTGGCTCATCTTTAATGATGATCGCCGGAACTTTGCTGTTCGGATTAACAGATCGGAATTCAGCCGAATGCTGCTCACCCTTAAAGATGTCCACTGGGACAACCTCATAGGGCATCCCAGCCTCTTCCAGAAAGAGAGCAACCTTGAGTGGGTTCGGTGAAGGGTGGAAATAGAAGCATATCATCAAACTTCTCCTGCTTCCTAGTCATCATGCGTGTTTGACGCTCTTTATGTAGTTATTCCAAGAGATTGTATTTTATTCTCGCGCGCATACTTTCACTAATACCTAGAATATTCCCAAGGTAGTTTTCGAAACTTCCGCATTTTTGGGAAATATTGTTGAAGAATACCTCGAGATGCATGGGGTCGACGCTTAGCGCCACACGCAAGGCGTTCTCTTCGACGCGATGCCCCGTTTGGCTCTCGAGCCAGTTGTACAGGCGAGGAATGCGGAGGTTGATTCTGGTATCGTCGTTGGTCTTAAGGAATTCGGCGACTATGTCATCGTCATGAGCGCCGAGCAGCTTTTGGACAATCGCACAAAGCATCCCGGTTCGATCCTTTCCGGCCGCACAATGTACCAATATGCCGCCTTGGGTATCGGCGCAGGCTCTTAGGTAGGCACCGAAAAGCCAGATGTTTCGCGGTGAAAACGGTACTTCTCTGTAGGATTTCAAGCTCGAATTCCGAAACCAGCTGACGTCGACGATGTCCACCGTCTTCAAGGCCACCGCCCAATCTTGAAAGTCCTCAGGAATGTCACTTGTGATTACATTTCCCTCGAATCCTGCCCAAGGTACCGAGACTGAATATTGGCGCTCGATTGGGCGCCTGAGATCGACAATTAGGTCAACTCCAAGGGAGCCCAGATAAACGAGATCGTCCTCGGTGGCGCGAGACAAATCGCCGGAGCGAAAAAGGATCCCTTGGCGGATTTGACGGTCTCCCGCGGCATATCCGCCAAAGTCGCGGAAATTGTCTACGCCGCTTAGATGTATGGGCTGCGGCTGTTCACTGTCCTCTGCCATGTTAGATAGCCCTCAACACGCTGATCTGATGGACGCGGTTGCGGCGGAGCTTTTCATCGGGAAGTGCGCGCAATGCCTTGACAGTCGGCGCTATGATATCGCGCACCTGGTCGTCCGTGGCCTGCTGCAATATGGACATGCCACGCCGTTCTATATGAAGAGCGAGTTCATTTGGCGTCGTCTCATAGTTACGCTTGATATCCACGACACGTTCAAACAGGTAACCCGCGTCGGGGGCATATCCTTCCAGCTGATGAGGAGCATCCACAGTAAGTTCGGCGCCAGCGAGCGCGGAGTGCATTTCCCAGATAATCTTTTCGGCCGCATCGTTGACTTCGACGAGATCGCGATTGACCGCGGAGCAGTTGAGAAAGCATCCCCCCGACTTGAGGGTGCGCCTTATTTCCTTCAACATGTCTGGGACACTGTTAGACAAATGCAGCGCCCAGACAGAATATGCACTTCCAAAATAAGCATCAAGAAAGGGCAACTTATTCATATCGCTCCATACAAGGTGGTTCAGTCTCGCTTCGGCTCGTTTCAGCATTTCCTTTGAGGCATCGATCCCAATGATACTGACACCGGCGCTTTGAAGTGCGGCTGCAACAACTCCGGTTCCTACACCAATCTCCAGCACGCGCGTGTCCCGCTGTAAAAGAGGTAGGAGATGGCCCGCGAAACGTTTGCCTCGATCCTCTCCTCCTCGGTTCTCGTCATACTGATAGGCAATTTTATCGAAGACGGCGTTGTTTTGCATGGTCAATATCCTGTCGGTCGGAGGGGTGATGTGGAAAGCGCTTGGCTTTGAGTTTCTCCTTGAGCCTGCTTCCTTTTGGCGGTGAGGCTGGCTCGGGTCCGGAGAAATTGAGATGTACACGTAAAACGTTTGTTAGTTAATATACTACACCAAAAAGTGTATGGTCGCAAGTGCCGACCGTAAGATTGAGATCGGTTACCACGCCACAAAGGCATACGTTCAGCTGGGGTTGTTCAGGGTGGCCAACTGGAGGAATCATGCTCGGATCTCCGATCGCGATCTTGATCTGATCGCTGTCGGCGATGGTCCAAGGCCCCACAGCCTCGCTATTTCCTCAATTGTGAACGACCGGAAGAAATCTCTGGGATCTTCAGCACATTTGTCGACCAGCCAGAGCATCGATTCTATGTAATCATCCAACGGCCCCGGCCAGAGCGTCGCGTCCAACATCCAATCGGTTACGTCATTTGGTCGCGTGTAGCCTTTGGCATTGAGCAAAGATTTTGACAGCTTGGCGCCGCTTGCGCTGAGAATTTGCGGAGCGAACATCCTGACCGGTAGTTGACCCTCCGGGGTTCCCATGGCGACATGCGCACCGTCAACGAGCTGACAAGCATAAGTCCAGTCTCCGCCCTTCACCATCACTTGAAGCGCGTCGGCCTCGCCAGCACCAGATCGCTCTTTGACAAGGTTGCGATACAAAGTGCTCAGATCAAGATAAGCTCCACCGTCTGATCCAATTTCGACGCCATATTCGCCATGATGCAAACAATGAGCAGCGATGGCAGCGAAGCCGTTGTCATGGCGCAAGATTCTCGTGCGCTCGGCACGTTTTTCCGCCCAGCCACACGAGGGACAAGGCACCCTTAGGTGGACTTGTCCCTGAGATGGCGCGAGCCACCACCTAATTTCGTCAAGTGAATCGATCGAACTTAGAAACGTCTCCCTGAACTTTCGCGTTGCTTGTTGATCGGTGTAGGTGATCAGCTGATATGCGATACCAGTCGCTACCGACAATCCATCTAAGAACGGCACGTAGTGTCTATCTATAAGGGTCGTAACGCGCTCGCTACCAAGCGCATGGTGCCAGGTGCGCTGATACTGATGTCCCGATCTGAGATCGCAGGTGATCTCATGGGGAGAATTATCGAGAGCGACGAACTGAACAGAGGTGTCAATCGAGAAACGCCGGCTCGCGAGGCGAGCTAAGGCAAAAGCGGTTGCCTGAACCAGATGTGTTCCAAAATGTGGCGCGCCGTTGATCTGTGTTCCAACGACAAATATAGCCTTCTGGGGACGTCTTGCGAAGATCGTTGGGGCGAGCAGGTCAATTGTCCTGTTCAGGACATTCGCCAATACAAGATTGGGCGACCTCATAAGTTTTGGGTTTCCCCCGGTGGATTGTTCCATGGCCATGCTCCCATCTCTCGGCAAAGAAATTGAGGCCCGCGAACGCACACACTCCGGATCATGACCGAAGGAGCGTTCAAACGGGTAGGGTCTTCCATATTTCGAACGGGGCTGCGCGAGCTAGGAAATGAGGGATGTGTTCGGCTGGACAAACCGCAACAGCCTCATTGCCTCCGCTTCAGGGTATTACAACTCCAACATTGTGCAATTGAATGTTTGCACGCTAAGGAGTATGTCGCGTCCCTAGGTTTAGTGCAAGATATTTTTCGCGCTTTGGTAGATTTTGCGATCCCGCACGGGGCCGCGCGAAATTCCACATTATATGTCAACTGCTTAGCGCAATCCGGCGTGTTGGCCTTCCCTTCTGCTCCTTTCGGAAAGCTCTCCGTCCCAGGAGATTCAAGGCATCCAAGAATAAGAGCACGAGAAAATAGGCGTCGGCCAAGGACTTGATAATGCTCCTAAAGAGGGTATTATTACAACGATGCAATCTTAAGAAGATGTGTCACTCCAGGCGAACCTTCGATTTCTCCGAGACATCGAGCGCCTTTGCCCGACGAACGCAGACATCGGAGCTTCCTTGACAAACACGCGCTTTGATCTATGGCCGGCCATCAACCATCCCGCAACCTTACAGGTAAGCCGTTCCATTGCTTCGATGTGGTCAGCTCACAATATTGTCCACGCAGACCAGGAACCAGCATTGGCCATGGATCTGGCAAGTTTCGCCATAGACCAATATTGGGATAAACGCTTCCAAACTGATCCGATGGAGTTGTTGGACCACATTGCGGCTTTTTGCTCAAAAGAAAGCGAAATATGGAGAGAGTTTGAATGGGCTGGTTTGTCGCCTTTGCTCGAGCGAATAAGGCCAACCGTTAAGGTACTACGATTTCTCTATGAGAGTTACCTGCCTCAACTGCAGCGGCGCTTTTCCTCCTGTTTCGTTGTTGGCTCCTTGAGTTATGGGAGGTTCTACTCCTTTCGTGGAAATGAGCACGAAAAGCCCTCCGACCTGGACCTCTTCCTTGTCATGAACGAAGGCGGGTTTGGGCGCGCCGATATACTTCAACCGGGGATTCTGGAGGATTCCATCGATGAGCCGAGGCGCTTGGATAAGTTCCTTCGGGGTCTGAACGAACGGCCAACAGACCTCATGAATTATAAGCTGTTCAATTCAAGGGACGGCTTCGGCGTGTCCTTGACGATTTGCACTGAGGATGGACTTCGAAACATACTTGAATTCGGAGATGGGGAACACCGGTCCACCACGCTGCACTGGAACACCTGCCTTCATGGAAGGTCAGTGAGACGGTTCGATTTGGCCGGGAGACCTTACACGGTGCGCTACCGTGAGGGAGAGTCAGATTTCGGTGGGACAACTTTGACCTTACCGGTGGCAACCACAGAGATATTTAAAGGCCAGCAGCTTCGGCGCTTCAACGGCTTTGCTGAAATGCTAACGCCTCGTTTTGATTGGACATTTCAGTCGGAAAAAGTTCGGGCTTTAATCCTTTCATTCGTCAGGCAGATTGAAGATATCTCGCGGGATTTTGTGAAGGTCGGTCTAACGCCGCATATCTGTAATGTTCACTGTCGCCACGATCGATTTTCACATCAATTTCGTGATCGCATGGCGAGCCAATTCAATAATCTAAATGGGCTTACCTAAGGTGGCGGCCGATTTCGTTCGATGATGAGAAAGCGATAGAGCAGGAAGTATGGCAGATCCAAATGAGATTGATGTAGTCATTTATCATGGTGGCACGGTTGAGCTTCAGGCCGTCGCGCCACGTTTGATTGCTGTGGAACTTGCGAAGTTTTTTCCCGCTCTTAAACTTGCTGAGCGCGGGCGGTTTGTGATGATGAATGAGCTGGCGGCCAAGGTTCTCGCTGGCGTTAAGGTCACCACAATCAGGTTCGTGCGGGGAGGGTTAGACTTTCCTGGTGCCGCATCATTACCGCTGTTTGAGGTCCGGATTGCAAATCTGCATGACGATGCGATATGGGTGGCCGACCTGAGGATCTCACGCGTCGTCTACAAGCGAGTGGTCGATCTGACAGAGGAGGATGTCAGAAACGACGGGCGGGCGAACCTGGTCGAGCTGCTGGAGACAATGCAGAATTTCTACGGAGACATATCCGCTGACGATATTCTATCGATATACGAGTTTAGCGTATTGCCCCGTTAAGGTGAAGGCTGCGCTCCCATTTCGCCGCGTGAAATTATGAAGTCCTACGGACGATGAAATGCCTCCGGGCTTAGACTCCCATTGCGCAGCAAATGTTGCAGCGTATAAGCAATCGAGAGTGCATCATCAGGCGCGTCATGCGCCTTGAATGGAGGATGGTCAACACCGTAGTAATCCGCGAGCTTGTTGCTCGGCGTCCTCGCCAGATCTTCAATCGGCATACCTGCAGCAAGGAGAAGCTTCACCGCGTTATCGAACCGATGTGCTGGAATGACAGGGGGCACACCGGCTACATAACAGCTGATCGCAACCATGTTGAGCTCATCTTTGCCCCAAGACCACAACGTCGCCCCCTCCGAGAACCGATCTACTTCGTGGAGAGCCTTTTCCAAGGTGATGCCATGGTTCTCGATGTCTGCCTCTGTCACTCCAGTTAACTCGGTGAAATAGGTATCCAGTTGATACCGGTTGCCGAAGCGATCGATTGGGCGAACATACGCCTTATGCATGTCTAGGAGCGGGTAGTCGTCCTCGAGCCCAAGCTTTACAGCTCCGATTTGGGCTATGACTGGATCGGGGTCGTGAGCCGCACACCAAAATCTGCGTTGCGATCCTTCGAGGCAAAGGAATTCGCAGTCGAAAACGATAGCAGTTTTCATCAACTATATCCTGGTAACCAGAGCGTTCGCCTAACCAATTCGATCCACGACATATCAGTTGGGGTCAAAATAGGCAAATTCAAAACTTATGGGTTCATCGATCGGGGGCACACGTTCTCCATCTCAACAGAAAATTGAGAGGCATGGTCGGACGTTTGGATTTTATTGCTGGCTGGCGTTGCTTGTGACCGCGGCGTACCAGTGAGGGTCGATATAATCCAATCGGGTTCTTGGCAAAAGGTCCCTTGGAAATTTCGTGCCGAGAAGGTTGATGCTTAAAGCAAGTGGCGAGGGCGCTGCAACCAGTAGCGAGAGTGGATGGCACGATGGCTGGAGACCGTCCGGTAGCCATACACTCTTTCCTCCGACAGTCTCCTGGAAACGGCGGGTACGCTTCAAGGCGGCCCCGAGAGCAGCCTTGAACAATTCGATGTAGATCATTTGGCGGTGCCCCCCGAAACAGGCAAGGTCGGGAAGTATACACAGCGCCATAAACGTTAGTAGAAGGTTGGGGACGATGCGACCCGCTCTCAAGTTGGCAACGAGTTCGTCACGTTGCAGTGCCAGCGAAAAGTTCATACGGGAGTTCTGAAGCCTGCCATCAGCTACCTTAGCCGGATGACGTCTACCCTCTGCGATAATCCAAAATAGTTCAGTCGAGCTCGGAAGGAGTTGTGGAAAGCGTGCGCGATGGGTTTCAAGTTCTTCCAGAAGACATTCACGAAGGTTTTGATCCAGAACGCACGCTGATAGCACACTGCCCACCGTGAGATGACGGGCGACCAATCCTGCCGTTTGGTTGTCGGCGAGCGATAACAGCCCCGGCTGTCCGCCCGCGGTTTCTGTGCCGCAGAGCATGTCGTTAGCTTGCTGAATAGCCTCTTCCGGAGAGGTTGTCTGCACGTTCGCGATTCTCGCCGCCATGTCTCTCACTTCACCGTGCGGGGAACCCAGGAGGCTATTGAATCTCCAAATTCCGTGTCTCGCGCAGACAGCGGTGCTATCCCTAATCTGCCGTGGAACGCCAAAGATATTATGTCGCGTTCCTTTAAACTCCATCCATCCTGGCCCAACGCCATTCTTAGATTGGAGTGAGACCGTGCTGCATTCATATGTCAATGCGAATGGGCTAGCTCGCTTCGCGGCGGCCCTGATGGCAAGGCACCGGGACACGAAAGTGGGAAGAGAGACGAAAAGGGAACAATGGGGACCGGTAAAAATCGCAGGGCATACCAGAAGACCCCCCAAAATCTCTCTTACTGGCGCCAACGTCCGTTGCGCAATGATTTCCGCAAGTAGATCGCGAGAGTGGAGTGCGCTTGCTGACAACGTTGGACTCTGAGCGATATTCTCATTCAGAAAATCGTCAATCGATATGTCCGGTTCGTCAAAGACGTCTAGAAAATATTGTTGTGAACCCATAGACAGGATCTGCCTGAGGGCGCCCCGATAGCCATTTGTGTTAATTTCGTTCGGCGACGTCATCGGCAAGCTCCATCCATGCTTTGCGGAATAGCCGACAAACTGATGCCAGTTGTTGATCCGTCAATCCGATAGGGCTAAGGCAAATGATACGCCTGGCTCGAATGTAGTGGACACCGATCGGTGCCGGGCCGTTTAGCAGTCGATTGGTCAAAGTCTTGAAAAACTCGTGGCCGAGGCCGCTCGTATCTTCGACAGCTATCATCGGTATTTTTTCGATTAGTATCTCCGGCAATATCGATACGGCGGCACCGCGCAGCTGTCCGAGCTCACTGACACCGGCCTCACAGCGTTGCCGATATTCCGCCTGGAATGTAGTGGACGGCTTGGCGAGAAATTTGACAATCGCTGCCGCCAGACCCAACATTTGACCGCGGTCCAGCTTTACGGCGCGCAGCGGGCCGTCGCTTGGAAAGGACATAAGATGCGCAAACTCGACAAACGATTGATCACCAAGGAGTAGTCCCGACGCCTGAGGCCCTCCGAACACCTTCCCCCCGGAAAGGAGAACGGCATGGCATCCCGTGCCAAGGATTTCCGACAGCCGTTCACGAGACGGGAAGATCGCTGCACAATCTGCAATGACAGGGATATTATGATCGTCCGCGAGTTTCACCAGTTCCGCCAGGCTCAAATCTGCCGGCGGAAGCCTCGGGCTTATCACCACCGCCAAGGCAACGGTTCGCTCATTAAATGCGTCCGTCAGTTCTTCACTTGAACAGCCGACGATATTGCCGACCTCATGAAGCACGCACCCCGCCTGCTGAAACAAATAGGCATAGTGACCGAAATCGCCGCGCCGGATAATTACCTCCGGCGTGGAGTCTACCTTGTTCATCTTCTTTGCTACTTCGAGCGCGAGGAGTATGCCGGCACTCGTCCCACCCGTGAGGGCACCACTCCCAGCCCCTAACTGCGCAGCGCAATAGGCGCCGGCGCGGCGATTGAGATCGGCCAGATCAAAACACCACTTCTGCGCTTCACCAACGATAGAGGCTATGTCATGAGATAAGGCGGGACCAGATAGGTTCGACTTCGGCGCGGATGCATTTATGATGGGCGAGACGCCAAGTTCCGCCATAAGGCTCGCTAGCTTATCGTCTGGCCCCAACCCGTCTGACTGAGAAAATATGCGGGTATGTTCATTGTGAATCAGCATCATCTTCTCCTGAAAAATACTGAATATCCCGGATCATCGCGGATATTTGCATTGGGTCGGCGTTCAGTCCGGCCATCCGCATTTCTCTGTCTAGAAACGGCCGGGAAAAGCTCATCAAACCTGGATCAACTATGCGGATGGCCCCATCGTCTGCTCTTCGCGGAACGCAAAGCCCCTTGCAATAACGGCTCGGGCAAAAGGGGACGTCCAGACGACCCTCTGCGAAAAGATTGGCTATGGTACCGTTTGAATCGCCATGTTCGAACGTCATTGAAACGAGCGACTCAACCTCGCAATAAATCTGTTGGGCTTCTTCATCGATTTTGCTGTTGTCTGGTAGGAACCCATCAAAAATCGGGGAAAAGAAAATCCTTGAAAAGTTGATCGCCGTTGCGTTTGCGTCGGCGCTCGGTATCCCAAGTGCCTCAACCTGCGTCTTCACGACAACCTTTGTCGCCTTGCCAAGGCGCGCGGTGACGGACCCCTGTGCAATGAGGGCCAAAGCCTTGGTCGGGTCACGCGGAAAAACACCCATGAAATGATGCAGGATTGGAAAGACAGTCTTGCCCGGACATAAGGATGTCGCGAGGAGCTCGATCGCCCGCAAGCCCGCGATATCCTGATATGGGCAGCCGCTTTGAGATATTGCGATTCCCACTTTGTTTGCCCCCTTGCTGAACGCCTTCATTGCTTCGATGAACGTAACGCTGAGCGAGATGACCGGATGTACAAGCGTACCAGAAAGGCTGCCAAAAAATTCTCTATCGATATTGATTCCGTCTTCGGCGAGTTCTCCACAGACCTCATCGACGATGTCCCAGGCGCGAAGGGATCGTTCGAGAGGGAAGTCCTTGGAATAGGGCAGAGTGTAGGAAAGGGGGCCGCCTTCAAACCCATCCGCGCCGCCTTCAAGAGAGGTTGAGAAAAGACGCCGCGGATCCGGTGACCCGTGGCGGATTTGTATCGGAGCCTCGATGGCCAATACCATTTCGCGAAGCCTTTCCGCTCCGTGAGCCACCAACGGGTACCCATTGAGCGTTGCAGGATTTGTGCGGGCCAGTTCATGGGCTTTGTCGAATGCGCCGAGTCTCGTATAGGAATCTATAGTAATGGTCGCAACATCCGGATTCGCATCCTCGGATAACTTCTTCAGTAGAGCCAATTGTTGCTCATGCGAGCCGACACCGCACCTTGGTTGAAGCAAAATGCGACCACTTGCTCTTGCCTTTTCCATCGTGGAGGCTACGGATCGAGATTGCCGTGAACGCAAAAAGTCTCGTGCCTGTTTGGAAACGGACATGGTTTCATGTTCAAAACTGTCCACGGCGCCGCTCTCTCCATGCGAGGCGAAGACTATTAAGCCTCCCAATTAATTGTGGAATGTCGTCGAGGATTTCGTCTAATCCCAGCGTCTCGAGCGCTCCCGGCGTGTAGTCCATCATTCTCGCGCGCCGCCCGACCTCAAGGTATCCGCCGAAGAAAATCCTGCAACCCAACTGATAGTCGCGCCGGATCGATCCGAAATCGCGGAGATCGGTACCGCCGTGGCCGTTGATGCTCCCTATCGCGATGGCAATGATATCGTTGTTCGCCTGATAGGCCTCGGCTATGTCTCGAGCAGACGTGCATACCCCCAAATTAACAACGCGAAAGCCTTCCGTCGCCAATGCCAATTCCAGAACCCTGTTGCCGACCACGTGGACGTCGCTTTCCGTCACGGCGATAATGACTCCGGCAGGCTCAATTTCTTGGCTCATAAGTCGTTCTCCCGGAACAAGGCGACGTTGTCGCGCAGGCATCGAGCGAGTTCGTTTTGACGTTCGCGATCGTAAAAGATGGACGTATGGGTGCCATCTATCTGGAAAATCGAGCATCCGCCGGCGGCGACTTCGCGCCACAGCTGCGCTTGGCCAAGGTTTTCCGAGTGTTTGGCTTCCAAATACACGATCGAAAGATCCGAGGGTGGTGGCGTATAATTGGCGACTGACTTGCATTGCGAATAATGGAAGAGAAAAAGCTTTCGCAGGTCATTGTTGGAGATATTATCGAGGTGGCCTGCCGGCCGGTGGATAGATATATAGCGCCGCACGGTGCCGAGCTGATCTGCAAGGCAGGAGCCCAGGAATTGTCGAAAAACCTCACCGTGCATGACGCTCTGCCGATCAAGACCAAAATACACGGTAAAGAATAAATCCCACACCCAGTCTATGTGTGTTTGAGCTTCTGGACCGACCAGGCGTCGATCCCCCTCAAAATGTGAATCTATGATGACGATATCTTTCGGCACAAGACCGAGAGCCGACAAACGGATCGAGACCTCATAGGCGAGCTTTCCGCCCATCGAGTAACCCAAGATTCCAAATCCACCGGAAGATACATCGTCGAATTTCAAGATACGGTCGAGCGCTGAAGCGGCCTGCTCTTCAAGCGTGGGAGGGGCTGGGACATCCAGAAAAACTCCCAAGCTTGAAAGGCCGACAAAACTTACCTTGCGACCCAGTTCCGGTACCAAATGGCGATAGATCGAGGGGCTGCCGTGTACGGGAGCGAGGCAAAAGACCGGTGGGTTTCCGGATCCACCGATCGATATGGGGGCGTATCTATCTATCATGGGTCTCCACTCATCGGTCGCCGTGTCTTACACGGATCTCTCTCTAATTCCCGGCTTCAATGTTGCGCGCGAGCAAGCGAGGGGTTGGATTTGCAAATATGTTTTCGAGGGGCAGGCTACAGCCTTCGCGTTCGTTGATCGCCAGAACAAGGTAGGTTGCCAAAAGTGAGTGGCCGCCAAGTTCAAAAAACGAGGCGTTTGGATCAACGGTAGCTGTCCCAAGGATCTCAGCGAAGGTCCTGCAAATATCCGCCTCCAGTCGCGTCTGCGGCGCCTCTGTGGTAGCGGTCGCCCGGTGCGGCTTGGGGAGCGCTCCTTTGTCCAGCTTGCCGTGCCTGTTTACGGGAAAAGAGCTGATAAAAGTGATGCTTGCTGGAAGCAAATAGGTGGGAAGTTCTTGCCGAAGTTTCTCCTTGACGACATCGCTTGTAAGCGCGCTGCCCTCGTTGAGGACGACATAGCTATGGAGTTGATGGCCTAAGCGGTCATCGAGAACCGACACGGTGACGGCATCATCAATTCCATCTATTCCCGTGAGAATTCGCGATACCTGGGTTGGCTCTACTCGAATGCCTCTAATCTTGATCTGTTCGTCCGAACGGCCGAGTATGTACAGATTTTCATCCTCGGCTATATGGCCGATATCACCGGTTCTGTAAGCCGGCCATCCATGTAGCGACTTCAAGTGCTGATCATCAATACAGGGGAGCGGCGTGCTATAGTCAGCACAAACGCCGCGACCGACGATCCATACTTCACCATCCTGTGAGACCTCGCATACCTCACCTGACTCAGCGTCTATTATGAGGATACTCGTGTCACGATTGGGGGTTCCGACCGGCAATCGATCAAGCAATTTATCGCCAGCGGGCACGATCCAGGCTGTGGATGTCATCGTGCATTCTGACGGACCATAATGATTGATGAGAACGGCATTCGGGAAAAGCCGGCGGCCGACGTCTGCAATTCGCTGGTCGAACACCTCGCCTCCAACACACAGAAGCCTTAGCGCCGGAAGCGCTTCAATTCGATTGCCGGATGCTGCTACGGCGATGACCTTGAGAATACTCGGCGTCATCGACAAAACTGCTGTTATGCCCTTTTCCTGCAGCACTCTGACATAGCCATCAGCATCGAATCCCTTGCCTCGCTGAATGAGGTAGAGCGTGCTTCCGGTAAGGAGCGCGCAGAATATCTCCCGAATGGAAGCATCGAAGGACAGCGACGCGGTGGTAATGAGCGACGAACGCAGCGGGAGTTCATAGCGCTCTATGATGCCGCCGAGATAACCCATCATCGATTGCTCGGATATCCTTATCGATTTTGGCCGTCCAGTCGAACCCGAAGTATAGGTCTGGTAGCATATACGTGATGTCGCGAGTACTTCCCGAGAGCGCGATACCGGGTTTGGATTTGGCTCAATTAGCTCGGAAAGATAGACAGAGGGACAGGGAAGACTGCCGAATGGCTGATGGTGATCGAGGACCACAATTTTAGCTTGGCCGTCTGTAAGAATTTCAATTGCTCGACTATCGGGAAGTGTTCGATCAATTGGCACATAGACGGCGTTGATTTTAAAGATTGCGACAATGGTCGCGATGAGCGCGCCGGATTCACCGGTCCAGACACCAACCGCCTGATTGGCGACAATTCCACGGCTGGCGAGGTTTATTGCGATGACGGTCGAAAGCTCGTCGAGTGCCCTGTATGTCAGAGTGTTATCGCCGGATTCAACCGCGACTTCGTTCGCGTATGTCGCGGCGATTTCAGTGAATTCATCAACGAAGCGTCGGGGTTCCGGTCCAGGTGCGCCGGCCAGAGCCGCGAATTTAGGGCTGATCATCAAACTGATTCCTGAGAACGAACGTTCAATGACCAAAGCTCGTCCTTGATTGTGGGAGGCTGCAGCCAACCCGGAAGCGCACCGCGCTCCGGGCTCAAAAATTTCCCTTGCATGAATATCAATATCCATACGGGCCAACTTCCAAAGCAGCACATTCTTTAGGTTGTGTTTTATATTAGAACTACCATTGCATGTATCTCGCAAAGGTGCAATAGCGAAATGGAATTATCTCTAAACGTGTATTCCGACTGGCCTTGGCGATAGCATTCGTCGGAGGGGAAGATCGTTCCCTGGCAGTAATTGCCCCAACCGCACGTGTTCCCTTCGATGAAGACTGATGCTGCGAGACAGAGAGGCGGTGAAACCGACATCCAAGTGGACGCTACTGGATAGGCCGTAAACACGTAAAAGAGGCAATTTAAAATTTGCGCATTTATTAGTTGTAATCTTGATGACTCGATGCTAACTATCTCGACAACCATAGAGGCTAAACAATTTATAACACCACCGAAAAGTGTACTTCGACTGCGGAACGGTGGGGGGAACTGGCGGCCGCGAATGCGTCGGCAATGCCTTGAATTTGTTGAATATCACTAAAGTGAGGAGGCAAAACCCAATGAGTGTCGGTATTAGCATGGTCGTCAAGAATGAGATGAAAAATATCGATCGATGCCTCTCGAGCATCCGCGTTGCCGTGGATGAAATCATTATCGTTGATACCGGCTCCACCGACGGCACCGACGAATATCTTCGAAGCCAATTGGGGGCGAAAGTCGTCAATGTGGCTCCTCCAGCTGAGGATCCACACGTCATTACTGAGGCGCGCAATTTGAGTTTGGCCAACAATCCCTGTGACTGGGTGTTGGTCCTTGATGCAGATGAGCAGATCTCGACAAGTGCAATTGGAAAAATCAAAGCACTAATGCGAGGTGACGATCAGGCCTACTTTCTGACCTGGCGGAACGCGCGCAATGGTACATTTTTTGACGACTATAAGTTCGCTATGTTTAGGCGAGACCTCGGACTTCATTACGAAGGAATGGTTCATTGTAATCCGACACGATCGGCAAGACGACTTGGTATTAATGCCACCCTAGTGCCGGATGTAGTAATCAATCATTCCCTTGATGGCACCAACGGCTTTCGCTCAGCCCGCTCCGAGAGGCTGGAGCGACATAGTCGTCACGATCCCACTTGGTGGCGATATCAATGGTTTCTTGGGTATACATATTTCAAGGCAGGTGACTTTGAGCGTGCGGTGCCATTGCTAAGAGATACCTGCAATTCGCTCTCTCGGGATTTTCCAGTTGAATGTCTAAATGCACACATAGTGCTAACGGATTTGAACGCGCGGAAGGGAATGCACGACAAGTGCGCTCGCATCATAAGGCAGGCTGCGTCTTTCTATGATGAGATGAAAAATGATTTCGAGGTAAAGGCCAATCTACAGATGGGTACATGGATCACGAATGCCGCTGAACTAATCGATCATAATCGCCTGGAAGAGGTAAAGAGCTATGAATTCGCCTACTAGAAAGCGCAGAGCTTCGTTGCCACTAACGAAGAATGTATTCGGGTCATCAGATCCGCTGTTCCGTAAGGAGCCGGGTGAGTATATGACAGCGGAAGAACAGGCATACTGGCGGGACAAATACGAGGACGAAGCGAAAAGGCTCTATAGAGGGCATTTTCGTCAAACGACTGAGATTTCACTGGCTCTTCGCGGGAAATATGACAAGCCAATATTCGGCGATGTATATGTCTTCGATATACTACTAAAGCTGGCGGAATGTATTGATCCGACAGATACAGAGCTATACTGTGTCGATCAATTGGTACATACGCTTCAAGTGGCCGAGGGCATGGAAAGAGATGGAGTTGATGACGAGACATTGATCTTAGCTGCTCTGATACACGATTTGGGTAAGGTTACCGAGTTGGTCGGAGAAAATCCGGAGTTTATTAACGGCCCGAATGAGCCTATCGGCAAGAACAGGCCGGGGGTAGGTCTCGACAACATAGTAACAACATGGAATCATGATGAATTCGCTTATCAGAAACTCAAGGATCATGTTCCCGACCATGTCGCTTGGTTGACCAGATTCCATAGCCTGCGATTTGATATGTCTCGCGAATTTATGGATGACCGAGACAGGCTCTATTATGAAAAGTATCTCGGGATATTTCGCAAACATGATTTGGGTACAAAATCAATCTACAATCTTCCGAAGAAGCGCCTCAAAGACTACGGATCGCTGATACGGCAGTATTTTCCCAACAAGATTCCGATCTGACAGACGCACGGTCTACGTCGATGTTTCGCATATTCAGGGTGCGGCCCACTCAGCGCCGCCAGACCATCCCAAGCGATCGAGGTACGCCATGTGCGGTATAACGGGATTTGCCGCCGCCGCGGGTATCCGAAAGGCTGGCGAGAAGATATTGGCGATGGCTCAGACCCTTAACCACCGTGGGCCCGACCACCTCGCCACATGGACTGAGTTGGAAACGCATTCCGTGGCTTTGGGGCATACCAGACTTTCCGTGATGGATCCGAAGAGCCGGTCGCATCAACCAATGACTTCCAGCAACGGTCGATTTGTCATTACCTTTAACGGTGAGATCTACAATCATTTGCAGTTTCGTTCATTGCTGGCGTCCGAAGGCGTGCGATTTTCTACCACTTCCGACACTGAAGCTCTCGTTGAAGCGATCAACGCGTGGGGCATAGAACGAACGCTCGTCGTTCTAGAGGGAATGTTCGCCTTTGCCGCGTGGGATGTCGTCGATCGAAAGCTTTGGCTATGTCGGGATAGATTAGGAATCAAGCCGTGCTATTGGATGTGGCATGACAACGCGCTCGTCTTCGGATCGCAAATAAAGTCGCTCTTGGAGTGGTCAGGACAACCGTTGCAGCTCGACCAAGATTCGGTGGCATCTTTGGTCGATCGCGGATTTATCATGTCACCACGATCCATCTTTTTGAGGATCAAGCAGCTTGAACCAGGTCAGGTCCTTTCACTGAAAATCGGTGAGGAGCCGAATTTGCAGTTTTTCTGGAGCCTTCGAAGTGCAAAGCAGCAGCAAGCGAAAGGGCGCGCCTATAGACCCGAAGTCCAACTGCGGCGGGAGCTTGATGAGATCTTAAACGATACCATTAAGCAGTATATGCAAGCTGATGTGCCCACTGGGTGCTTCTTGTCGGGGGGCTTCGATTCGTCATTGGTGGCTGCGATAGCGTGCCGTCATTCGGCTCGACCCATCAAAACTTTCGCCGTCGGCTTTGCCGAGAGGCAGTGGGACGAGAGTTGGAAGGCAAGGCGCGTCGCCAAGTATCTTGGGTCGGACCATCATGAGATCATTCTTGACGCACAGGGTGCATTGGAAATCGTCGAGGACATTCCAAAATACTATGACGAGCCCTTTGCAGATTTTTCGCAGCTTCCCACATTGGCCGTCTCGCGCCTGGCACGCGAACAAGTGACCGTCAGCTTGTCGGGAGACGGAGGGGACGAGCTATTCTGCGGATATGATCGATATGGCTGGTGCCAACAGTTTTGGGAATTGCTATCCAGTTTGGAGCCAGACCTACGTGAAAAAGCCCTTAAATTCCTGGAATGCAACCGCGTAAGCATCCGATCATCCGCAGCTCAGATGAATCATACGCTATTCGAGGTCTCCAAGCATCTTCCGTTTGGATACCCCGTCGCGACGTTCAGGGATCTCTATAGCCGAGTAACTACGACTGGCCCCGGGTCATTATTCGACGGCGACCGAATTCGTTTTCAGGGCGATGATTTATTTTGGAATGATTCAGACGAATTTCTAACGCTGACCGATCGCATGCAGCTGCAGGATATGCGGCGGTACATGGGGGATGGAATTCTCACGAAGGTCGATAGAGCCAGCATGAGTGTCGGTCTTGAGGTCAGGGTGCCACTGCTATCTGAGCAGGTGGTTGATTACGCCTTTGGTCTTCCCGAATGGGCGAAGTATGCCGGGCAGAGTCAAAGAGATCTCCAGAAGACGCTTTCATACGACTACATACCCCGACAGCTTCTCGACTATCCTAAAATGGGATTTGGGTTCCCCATCGATGAATGGTTGAGGACATCGTTGAGGGAGTGGGCGGAAGATCTAATCTCTGTGCAAAGCCTGGAAAACGTCCCGTATCTCAAATCGCAGTCCGTAAGAGCGCTATGGTTGGCGCACTCCTCAAGGCATTCCGACGAACATTGGAGATTGTGGCCGGTTCTCATGTATGTCCAATGGTACAGACATTGGAGCCACTTCGTTGCACATTGAGGGTAATTTGCCAGAATTGCCGGCAGAAGGCTTGAGTGTTTCGGGGCAATCCTTTCGCTCAGTGCTCTTCGTGTGCCTGGGCAACATATGCAGATCACCGCTTGCCGAAGGCATATTCAAAGTTACTTGCCAAGCGATGCAAAAAAACAGCCAGGTGCGGGTTGAATCTGCGGGAACGAGCGGGCGTCACCAGGGCGAATGTGCGGATCTGCGTGCCCGCACCGTCGCTCTTAAATTTGGTCTAGACATTTCCAATCACCGCTCGCGGCAGATTTCACCCGCAGACTTCACTCGCTTCGATCTGATTCTGTGCATGGACCATAGAAATTTGGACGCAGTTAAAAAAAGGAAGCCCGTCGAATCGACTGCGAGAATTGAGCTGGTTTACAAGCTCGTCTTCAATCAAGATATTTCAATACCTGATCCTTACGAGGGCGAGGAATCGGATTTTCGGCGCGTTTACTTCATGCTTCTTTCCGCGTGCCAGGAATTGGCGGGAGAGCGCTTCTTTCCAGGGAGATAGTTTAGGTTTCGAACCATATTTCACGGGAACATCATGCGTAGACATGCGACATGTCTTCATCAGGTGAGCCAAACAAGCGCGATGCATCCAGTTGACGCGGTAGCCGTAGTTTCAATCATCTGCATAGGCGGCTGATGTTGGCGTTGGGATTTGCGTGTTAAGGGGGATGATGTGGCCCATGGGCGGGTCGCAGTGTGTCCGACGAAACGAACGTGGCGTGTCGCTCCGTCGGACGCTGCAGTTGCCAGATCGGGGGTGGCGTCCAATCCGGTGGTAATTATATTAGCGACTACCTTGGGTTTATGCAGCCGCCCAAACGGGTAGTCTGTACGATTACTCGGCCTAAACCTAGAGCCGATCACCGATACGCGCTGCAGCTTGTCGGACTTCCCACGGGGCCCCGATCATCTCAATTGCGGCGCCTTTGGCAAAGTTGTCATCGATCTCTGGATTTGACCAAACACGCCACAAAAAGGGATGCGTGTTAATTTCTACCCGGCACAGTTCCGGGTGGAAATTAACACGCATGAGGCTCCAATGATCTCCTGGATGAGATCCGGAAGTTCCATAATAACGCCTTACGCCACATCCGGCTTTCAGCGCTCTAAAGCGAGCGCATTATCAAGTGCTTAGAAAAGCTGAGGCGTTGGTCGAAGGTTCGATTCCCTTCAAGAGCAGAAGTTTCCGACTTTCATCGGCTCGGGGTAACGACCGAGTGAAATTGGAATGCAAAAGCTGCCCGATATATAGTGGATGACTTTCGTCGGGTTACGTCAGATAGGGCAAGATCTGTGTCCACCACACTCCGCGAAGCTATGGCTTTTTGACTTCTCGAATTTAAATTTGAATACGGAATATTTCTCAAATGGAGGCCGCAGCCCGTCGGCTGCGGCCGGCCAAAAGCTGGAATATTCAGACAGCGAGCGGTGTCAGCCAAGGCTGCTCACTGGCCACGGAACTATCGACAACCGCCTCGACGAATGCCACACCCTTGAGCCCATCATAGGCTGTGGGGATATCGCGCCCGATCGCCGTTGGTTCGCGTCTTTCGCGCTTGGCGCGAATTGCCTCGGCAAAGCCGGCATACAGGTTTGCAAATGCCTCGAGGTAGCCTTCGGGATGGCCGGGAGGCGTGCGAGTCCGCGCCTTTGCGCCCTCGCTGAGATCGTCGGCGCCGCGTTTGATGATTTCAGTCCGTCCATTCAGCCGGGCGTGCACGAGCTCATTCGGTTGCTCCTGAAACCATGTTAGCGAGGCTTTCTCGCCAAATACCCGGAGGCGCACGCCATTTGACGATCCCAGTGCTACCTGCGAGGACCAAAGAAGCCCTCGGGCGCCGCCTTCATAGCGCAGCATGACATGGGCATTATCATCCAGAGCGCGTCCGTCGACAAAGGTCGCGAGATCTGCGGTCAGCGATTGAAGCTTGAGGCCCGAGACGAAGCCAGCCAGATGATAGGCATGGGTACCGATATCGCCGATTGAGCCACCGCGGCCGTTTTTCTTCGGATCGGTTCGCCAGGCGGCCTGTGCATTGCCTTCCGTCTCAATCGCGGTTGCCATCCATTCGAGCGGGTACTCTACTTGGACAGTGCGGATCTTGCCGAGCTGACCCGTCGCGACCATGTGCTTGGCTTCATGTATCATCGGATAGCCGGAATAGGTGTAAGTGACGCCCATGAATCGGCCGCTACTGCGAACCAGGGCTTCGAGCGCAACTGCGTCTTCCAAAGTCGCGGTCAAAGGCTTCTCGCAGATGACGTCGAAGCCTGCCTCCAGGAACGCCTTGGCGATCGGGAAATGGGTAAAGTTCGGCGTGCAGATGGCGACAGCATCAATCCGATCCTCGCGGGCGCTCTCGCCGGCGATCATGGCCTTGAAGTCGTCATAGGAGCGTGCGGGATCCAAGCCTTCGCTGATAGCAAAAGCGTGGCCGCGGGCGGCATCGACGTCAAAAGCACCTGCAAGTAGGTTCCACGCTCTGTCCTGGCGAGCGGCGATGCGGTGGATATTGCCGATGTATGCGCCGTTGCCTCCGCCCACCATTCCGAGGCGCAATGGCTTTTGGGAAGTAGAATTTGCAGTCATGTCCTGTCCTCAATCAAGTCCGAGCATGGCTCGATTGGCGTCTCTATTCGCGCCGGATTTCACGAAGTCGTCGAATGCACGGTCGGCGACCCTGATGATATGTTCGCGGATGAACTTTGCGCCTTCAGCGGCGCCGTCCTCGGGATGCTTGATGAAGCATTCCCATTCCAGCACCGCCCAGCCGTCGAAATCATAGGTCGCGAGCTTGGTGAAAACGGCGCCGAAATCGACCTGACCGTCGCCGAGCGAGCGGAACCGTCCAGCGCGTTTCGACCATGGCTGGAACCCGCCATAGGCTCCCGTCTTGCCGTTCGGCCGGAACTCGGCATCCTTGACGTGGAACATCTTGATGCGCTCGTGGTAGTGATCGATGAACTCCAGATAGTCGAGCGCCTGCAGCACGAAGTGGCTGGGGTCGTAGAGAATGTTGCAGCGGGGATGATTGCCGACCCGCTCGAGAAACATCTCGAACGTCAGCCCGTCATGGACATCCTCGCAAGGATGGATCTCGAAACACAGATCGACACCCTGTTCGTCGAAGTCATTCAGGATGGGCAGCCAGCGTTTTGCCAGCTCGTCGAACGCTTCGTCGACTAGGCCTTCCGGCCATTGCGGATAGGGATAGAGGTAGGGCCAAAGCAGCGATCCGGTGAAGCTTACATGGCGATCGATGCCGAGATTGCGGGAGGCGCAGGCGGCAAAGCGCAGTTGCTCCTCCGCCCAGGCCCGCCGCGCGGCCGGATTATTGTGCACATGCGCTGGGGCGAAACTGTCCATGATCCGGTCGTGTGCCGGATGAACGGCGACGAGCTGCCCGGTAATGTGCGAACCGAGCTCCGTTACCTCGAGGCCGTTGTCCGCAAGCACACCCCTAAGATCGTCGCAATAGGCCTTGCTTTCGGCTGCCAGCTTCATGTCGATCAGCCGATTGTCCCAGGTCGGGATTTGAACGCCGGCGAAGCCTCTGGCAGCGACCCATTTTGAGAGGCTTGGAAGCGAGTTATAGGGCGCTTCCTCCGCCGCGAATTGGGCGAGATAGATGCCCGGTCCCTTGATCGTCTTCATGTTTTCTCCCTTATTCGCACAGGGCCACAGCCGGCGCCGGAGGGCCGCCGTCATAGGCTCCCCAGACTGATTGATCGAAATGGACAACCGAGCCCGTCATCATCCCCGAATCGTCGGATGCCAGGAAAAGGACGGCTTTGGCGACTTCTTCGGGCGCCAGGATACGGCCGAAGGGTTGGCCTGCTGCCGCCTTTGCCAGCCAGTCTGGCTCCGCGCCATGATATTCGCGCTGGACGCGATCCTCTCCATCAGACGCCATCCAGCCTATATCAAGCTGGTTCACCCGGATCTGGTTGCGCATCAGTGCATAGCCGGAGTTTCGGGTAAGCGTCGCCAGCGCACCTTTTGAAGAGGAGTAGGGCGAGAGAAATGGCTGTCCCGCATGCTCCGACGTCGAACCGATATTGATCATGCTACCTTTGATGCCATCGCGGATCATGAGCTTTGCCGCGTCTTGCATGAGGAAGAACGGTGCACGCACATTGATCGCGAACATGCGATCGAAAAGCTCAGGCGATGAATTCAAAAGGTTGCCGCGGTCGGTAAGGCCGGCGGCATTGACCAGAATATCGATCCTGCCGAATTCGGCGTCCGCTTTCGCAATGATCGATCGGCAATCTTCGACCTTTTCGAGATCTGCCGTCGCAAACGTCACCGGGACCCCGGTGTCGCCAGTAATCGAAGCGGCGACCTCATTACCTTTCTTGGTATTTCGTCCGCACGTCACAATCCCTGCGGCACCGGCTTCAGCAAAAAGTCGGGCAATTGCCGCGCCCAGTCCCTGCGTGCCGCCGGTAGTAACGGCGATTTTCCCGTCTATGCGATTCATTTTACACACCCACACGCTGTTTCTTGCGAATTTCCTCCTGGGCGGCGCGCGCCTTTTGAACAGATTCCCGCTCGGAGACCTCGGGAACGCCGACATCCCAGTCGGCATCGCCTGGCACCCAGGCATAGGCATCGGTGACCAGCGTGACGATGGTCGTACGATCGGTTGTCTGCGCCCACTCCATGGCCGTCTTCAGATCGGCAAGGCTTTCGCAGCGACGCGCAAGCGCGCCCATGGATTCGGCATGTTTTACGAAGTCGACGGCAAAGGGCTCCTTCACCCGGCAATCCTTGATGAGATTGTTGAAGCCGGGCACGCCCTTGAACTGCTGAAGACGATTAATGACGGCGTAACCGCCATTGTCGCAAACGACCACGATCATCTTGTGGCCCGACAGCACCGTCGAGTAGATGTCGGAGTTCATCATCATATAGGTGCCGTCACCAATCATGACGATCGGCGTGCCGTCACCGGCTTTCGCCATCGCATGGCCCCAGCCCGCGGCGATCTCGTATCCCATACAACTGAAGCCGAATTCGCAGTCGAATGTATTCGGGTTCTTGACGCGCCAGCCTTTGGTGACCTCGCCAGGCGTGCCGCCTGCAGCCGCGATCAACGTATCGTTCGGCTTTGACGTCTCGTTGACGATGCCGACCACCTGCGCGTAGGTGGGGATCGGCCCGTTCGTGACAGCCTGATGCTGATCGAGGAGCTCGTTCCAATCGGCAAAAAGCGATTGAGCTTTCGCAAGCAGTTCGGGATCGGCCTGCCAATCACCGAGTGCGTCGTCCAGTTCGATCACCGTTTCAAGAGCATCTCCGACAACGGCAAGCGCGCGATGCTTGACGGCGTCAAAGCGCGCTGCGTTGATCGAAATGAACTTCGCGTCCTCGCGGAAAACCGTCCATGAGCCGGTGGTGAAGTCCTGCAGACGCGTGCCGATTGCCAGAATGACATCCGCCTCGCCGGCAAGCGCATTCGCGGACGTCGAACCAACGATCCCAATCGGGCCGGCGTGAGCAGGGTGATTGTGGGTCAGCGCGCCTTTGCCGGCGATGGTTTCGACAATCGGGATACCACGGCTGATGGCGAAGTCCGCGACCTTGTCCTCTGCCAGCGAATAGCGAACGCCGCCCCCTGAAATGATCAGCGGCTTTTTCGCCGATTTGAGTAGTGTGGCCGCTTCCGCCAGCTTTGTTCTGTCGGGCCGCGGGCGCGGTATGGACCACACCGTCGGCTCGAAGAATGCCAAGGGATAGTCGAAGGCGACTTCCTGGGTATCCTGTGCGAGACCAATGAAGGCGGGGCCGCAATCAGCCGGATCCAGCATGGCAGCAATCGCTTGCGGCAAGGACGAGATGATCTGCTCTGGCAGAACGATGCGATCCCAGTATCGGGTCACCGGCTTGAACGCGTCATTCACAGTGACCGTCGGGTCATTGAAGTGTTCGACCTGCTGCAAGACCGGATCCGGAATTCGACTGGCGAAAGTATCTCCGGCTATCAGAAGCACCGGCAGGCGGTTGGCGTGAGCGGTGCCTGCCGCCGTCACCATGTTGGCAGCACCTGGTCCGATCGAGGTCGCAGCGACCATCAATTGGCGCCGACGCTTGGCTTTGGCAAAGGCAATCGCTGCAAGGGCCATCGACTGCTCGTTTTGACCGCGCCAGGTCGGCAACTGATCTTGCAGCGCCTCGAGCACTTCCGACAGGCACGTCACATTGCCATGGCCGAAAATGCCGAACACGCCAGCAAAAAGCGGGACACGCTCGCCGTCGATCTCTGTGAATTGATTGCACAAATAGCGCACAAGCGCCTGCGCCATCGTCAGGCGCACAGTCTTCCGGGACATCCGGCTTCCTCCCATGGATCATGTTTTCTGGACGTTACGAAATAATAATTGACAAAGCAATAGTTACGCAACAATCATTGCAAAAATTGAATTGGGAGGATCCTGATGCTGAAAATCGCCGTTCTCGGCTGTGGTCGCATTGGCCGCATGCACGCCGAAAACATAGACGCGCATCCGCGGGCAGCGCTTGCCGGCGTCTTCGACGTCCATCGGCCTGCCGCTGACGATGTCGGGCGAAAACTTGGCGTGACGGTATTCGATTCGGCCGAGGCGGTGCTCGCCAGCAGTGATGTCGACGCAGTCCTGATTGCCACCTCGACGCCGACACATGCCGACTTCATCGAGAAGGCCGTCACGGCCGGCAAACCAATTTTATGTGAAAAGCCGATCGATCTGAGCCTTCATCGTGTTCAGCGATGCGCGATAGCGATTGGGACGACGAAGGTGCCGATCATGCTGGGTTTTGTCCGGCGCTTCGATCCCGGTCACAGGGCGGCTCGCGATGCCGTTCAGGCGGGCGATATCGGGGACTTGCATCAGGTTGTCATAACATCGCGCGATCCGGGTATGCCGCCGGTCGCCTATTCCGAGGCATCGGGAGGCATCTTCCACGACATGACCATCCACGACTTTGATATGGCCCGCTTCATGCTCGGCGAAGAGGTGACCGAGGTTTCGGCGGTGGGTAGCCGCCTTGTAGACCCGTCTCTTATGCAACGCTTGAACGACTACGACACCGTGACGGTCGTGCTGAAGACAGCATCGGGCAAGCAGTGCATCATCAATAATTCGCGTCAGGCCGTCTATGGTTACGACCAGCGCGTCGAGGCGCTGGGAACGAAGGGAATGGTCGTCTCCGAGAATCGCCGCCCCAACATGACAACGCTGCACCGTGCCGATTTCACCGGCAAGAGCGCACCGCTCCTGAACTTCTTCATCGACCGTTACGCAGAGGCCTTCATGGCCGAGATCGGCGCCTTCGTCGACGCCATCGACTCAGGCCAACCTCCAGAGGTCGGCTTTGAAGACGGTCGTCAGGCCCTGATTCTCGCCGAGGCCGCGATCAAATCGGCGGCCGAAGGCCGTACTGTAAAAACCAGCGAAATCGGGTGACCCATGTATCAGAAGTTTGGACTGTATATCGACGGCAAATGGCGCGGAGCCTCCGACGGAGCAACCGCCGATGTCCTCAGCCCCGTCACGCAAACTGCTCTTGGCGCTGTTCCCGTGGCGACGAGAGCTGACACGCAGGAAGCGCTTGATGCAGCAGACAAAGGTTTCGCAGCTTGGCGTGCGGTGGCCGCTTTCGCGCGCGCTGACGCTCTACACCGGATTGCCGACGAGATGATCCGCCGCACTGACGAGGCGAAAAGGATGATCTCTGCAGAGACCGGCAAGCCGATTGCACAGTCGGAGCGCGAATGGGGACTGTCGATCGATCAGTTTCGTTGGTTTGCGGAAGAAGCGCGCCGCATCTATGGCAGGATCATCGAATCGCGGGTGCCGGGCGGCCGCTTCGAGGTGTCGCGCGAGCCTGTCGGCATTGTCGGCGCCTTTACCGCCTGGAATTTCCCTGCAGCACTTGTCGCCCGCAAAGCAGCGCCGGCGCTTGCAGCCGGTTGTGCGATCATTATCCGACCCTCCAGCCAGACACCGGGCGTCGCCATGGTCATGGTGGATTGCATGCGGGCGGGCAACCTGCCCGATGGCGCCGTCAATCTGGTCGTCGGTCCGACCGCGACCACCTATACGCCGATCATGGCAGATAAAACGGTGCGGAAAGTCTCTCTGACCGGCTCGACCCGCGTTGGCCAGCAGATGATCCGCGATGCCGCCGATACCGTCAAGAAAGTATCGATGGAACTCGGCGGCAACGCACCGCTGATCGTATATGATGATGCCGATCTCGAGCTTGCGCTGAATGTATCCGTGCCGACGAAGTTTGCAAATGCAGGCCAGGTTTGCGTGACGCCGGATCGCTTTTTCGTACATGAACGCCTGCATGACGCCTTCGTCGACGGGTTCGTTTCGCGAACAAGGGCATTGAAGCTCGGCGATGGTCTGGATCCCTCCGTGCAAATGGGACCGCTGATCAATGGCGGGCGCCTCTCGGAGATCGAGTCGATCGTCTCAGACGCCGTGAAAGCAGGCGCGCAAGTTGCGGCGGGAGGGGAGCGTGCTTCGGAATTCAACGTCGGGCACTTCTACAAGCCAACCGTTCTGACCTATGTCACCGATGACATGAAGGTCTTTGCCGAGGAGAATTTCGGCCCGATTGCCGCGATCACCCGGTTTAGCGAGGAGGATGAAGTTCTTTCCCGCGCCAATGCCTCCGATATGGGATTGTCGGCCTATGCCTTTACTCGTTCGCCAGATCGAGCAAGGCGGACGGTATCGGCCCTGAAGGCAGGGATGGTCGGCATAAACAGCTTTGCGCTGGCGGCGTCCGAGGCGCCTTTTGGGGGCACCAATCATTCGGGCATGGGCCGGGAAGGCGGGATCGAGGGTATCAGCGACTATCTCGACACCAAGCTTGCACAGATCGTGTTCTAAGGGAGGCGGATATGATCAAGAACAGGCTGAAAGAAATCTGGGCCGAGGGCCGCCCCTCGATCAATGGTTGGTTGTCGATCGGCAATGCCTTCACGGCGGAGATCATGGCTGCTCAGGGCTACGATTCCGTCTCGATCGACATCCAGCATGGTGCGCTGGACTATAATTCGGTGCTGCCAATGTTTCAGGCCATGTGCGCCTCCGGTGTCGTGCCGATGGCGCGCGTGCCGTGGCTCGAACCCGGCATCATCATGAAAGTGCTGGATGCCGGTGCCTATGGCGTGATCTGCCCGATGGTCAACACCGCCGCGCAAGCAGCCGAATTCGTCAGTTATCTCCGCTATCCGCCGCACGGTCAGCGCAGTTTCGGGCCGACACGTGTCAGCTTTGCCGCCGGGCCGAATTATGCGGGTGAGGCGAATGGCGAAATCCTCGCCTTTGCCATGGTCGAGACCAAGCAGGCGATGGACAATCTCGATGCGATTGCCGCAACGCCGGGATTAGACGGCATTTACGTTGGCCCGGCCGATCTGACTTTCAGCCTAACGGAAGGTCGACTAGCGCCGGGCTTCGATCGCGAAGAGCCGGACATGATCGCGGCTCTCCAGCGCATCGTCGCGGCCTGCAAGACGAACAAAATTCGCGCCGCTCTTCATTGCGGCACTCCGGAATATGCCGCCCGCGCCATTCAGTGGGGCTTCGATATGACGACCGTGTCTGGCGACACCCGGCTCTTGGCGGCGGCAGCGGCGGCGAGCGTCGCGAAATTTCGCGACCTCGCAGGGCAGGCGGCGACCAAGGCTGAAAAGGGGGCCTATTGATGCCGCATATTCTCGTTGCTGGGAAGTTGCATCCTTCTGGGGTGGCACTTCTGAAAAGCGCGCCGAACGTGACGTTCGACTACGTGGAAGAGGTATCTGAACAGTCCTATCACCCCCTCATCGGCAAGGCTGACGCGCTGGTGCTGCGTACACAGCCTCTCTCGGCAGCAACCGTTGCAAACGCTGAGCGCTTGAAAATCGTTTCGCGCCATGGCGTTGGATATGACGCCGTTCATCTGGCCTCTCTCAATGAAAGAGGCATCGCGCTCGCCGTGGTCGGCGATGTCAATTCGGTGTCGGTGGCTGAGCATGCCATGATGTTGATCCTGTCCGCGGCGAAGCGCGTTCTTCGCGGTGATCGCGCTGTCCGCAATCCCTCAGAATGGGGGTGGCGTAACCGGCTGGAAGCGGAAGAGATCTCGGGGAAACGCCTGTTGATTATCGGGTATGGCCGCATTGGGCGTCATCTTTCGCGGATGGCCAGCGGTTTTGGCATGGAGACGAGAGCTTTTGACCCTTTCTTGCAGGCCCAGGGCTGGCCCGAAGGGCCGGTCTCGCCGGCAGATGATCTTCTAGAGGGACTTGAATGGGCCGATGTGGTCTCTATCAATGTTCCAAAAGCCGATCGACCGGTCATCGGCAAAACCGAATTGGTGGCGATGAAGCGTGGCGCCATCCTAGTCAACACGGCTCGCGGAGGTGTCGTCGACGAGGCGGCCTTGATCGAAGCGTTGCAATCCGGACATCTGGGCGCTGCAGGTCTTGATGTCTTTGACGACGAACCTCCTTCCAAAGATTGCCGGCTTCTTACGCTCGACCAGGTGGTGTTGTCGCCGCATATCGCCGGCTTGACCCGCGAGTGCGGTAAACGAATGGCCATAGCGTCGGTCCAAAACGTGCTCGATTTTTTCGCTGGAAGAATAGATCCGAAGCTCATCGTGAATGCCGATCAGCTGCGGTAAAACTGGGACTGGATAGGGATCAATCGCAATTCGAGCGCGGCAATGGCGTATACTTTCGCCGCAGCGAAGTTCGCTTGATCATTGCTTGCAATAAAAATTGCTGATATCAAAATCTGCATTGAAAATTGAAATATGCTTTGACTCAGTAGTTATTGCGATCTAGTCTTATTTGCAATGATTGTTGCAATATGGGTGCCAACGGCAATCATGGGCTGACAGAGGGATTGGCGCTGGGAGGCGTCTTCCGCAAAAAATTCTGGCGGCATCGGAATTCACTTTAGTTCCATGGGAGGTAAGAGATGGGACGTCTGATCCGTAGCCTTTTGGCTACAACAATTATCGCAGCCGCAATGGGCGGGGCAGCCGCCGCGCAGGACAAGTCAAAAGTCTTCTTCCTGCTGCCAAATCAAACGACAATTCGTTTCGAGAGCCGTGACGCGCCATTCTTTGTTCAGGCGATGAAAGAGAAGGCGCCCAATGTCGAGGTCGTGGTTCAAAACGCGCAGGGCGATCCCAATAAGCAACAGGCTCAGGTAGAGGACGCAATCGCACAAGGAGCGAAGGTGATTCTGCTTGCATCGGCCGATGCAAACCTCGCAGCCGGTGAGCTTGCCGCAGCGGCAAAGGCAAATGTGCCTGTTGTTCTTTATGATCATGATGCCGTAGGAGGCAAGGCCGAAGCCCACATCGTTTTCGACAGTTTGGCGGTCGGCGAAGCGCAAGGAAAACGCGCCGCCGAATTAATCAAGGCCATGTCGAAGTCGCCGGTTAAGGTCGCCCGCGTCAAGGGCAATCAGGGCGAGTATGGCACCCGGCAATATGAGAAAGGGCAGAACGAATTTCTTCAGCCGCTGATCGATTCTGGAAAGGTCAAGATAGTTTGCGAGCAGTACACTCAGAATTGGGATCCAACACTGGCCCAAAGCTTTGCTGAGGATTGCCTCACGAAAAACGGCGGTGACGTCGATGTCTTCCTCGGCATGAATGACGGCACCACGGGAGGCTCTGTCGCGGCGCTCATTTCCCAAGGATCTAAACCAGGCGAAAAGCTCGTGACCGGCGGTCAGGATGCCACGGTGGAAGCGCTTCGCTATATCGCGCAAGGGTGGCAAGACAATTCCGTTCTCAAGGATCTGAAGGTTCAGGCAACCTATGCCGCAGATGTCGTCGCATCGATTGTTGCCGGCAAGGGCGTTCCGAAAGAGCTGATCAACGGCAAGGTCAACAATAGCTTCATGGATGTCCCAGCGGTGTTCCTGCCGGTCACCAACATCACAAAGGACCATCTTGGTGATGTGGTCTCGAAGGGCGTTTGGACGTGGGCCGAAATCTGCAAGGGCATCGAAACCACCGATGTCTGCAAGAAAAATCTCTAATTCGACTGTTTGCCACGGGGGAAAGCGGTTTGGCCGCCTTCCCCCGTCTGCAGGATCAAGACCCTTGCGAGGATGAGATGACCGCAACTGTTTCCGGGCGTCCAGAGCATGAAGCCCTTTCGAACAAAAAATCCACTCCGCTGATTTCGATGCGCAACATCCAGAAGTCGTTCGGCTCGGTTCATGCCCTCAGAGGGGCCTCCGTTGATGTGCATGCCGGAGAAATCGTTGCACTGGTCGGCGACAATGGCGCAGGCAAATCGACGCTCGTAAAGGTGATGGCGGGTGTGCACGCAGCCGACTCCGGAGACTATGAAATCGAGGGCAAGCCGGTAAACATCCGAACTCCGGCAGATGCGACTGCCCAAGGGATTGCGACCGTCTATCAGGATCTCGCTTTGTGCAACAATCTGGACGCTGTCCAGAACCTCTTTCTCGGCCGCGAGCTGACCGGTCCCGGTATTTTTGGACATCGCGTCCGCCGCGCCGAGTGTGAAGTGCGGGCTCGCGAAGTGATGACGAGAATGCGGCTCGGCAATCTTTCGCTTACTCGGCCCGTCGGAGCCATGTCCGGCGGCCAGCGTCAGAATATCGCGATCGCCAGATCCATTCTTTGGAAGCCTAAGGTCGTCATACTCGACGAACCCACGGCTGCCCTCAGCCACTCGGCGGCGCAACAAGTCGCGGACCTCATTCGCAGTCTCGCAGACGATGGACTGGGTATCGTCATCGTCAGTCACGACATCCACCATTTTGTCGTGAACTCGACCGACCGGATCGAAGTCATGAGACTTGGCGCGAATGCGGCGAGTTTTCGCTCCAAGGACGTGACCGGCGAAATGGTTGTCAATGCGATGGTCGGTGGCAACGAAGGCGTCAATCTCGCCGGCTGACCAACAATTTCCATTTCCGAGGAATGAATACAATGGCTTCCATCTCCACAACCACGGCGCCGAAGCGGCGCACTTTCGGAGAGCTTCTCAATAGCGATCTCAGAGCCTTGCCGGTGGTCATCGCGCTCGTCGCATTGTGGATCTTCTTCGCCCTTCAGAGCGATATCTTCCTCACGCCAAGAAATCTGTCGAACCTGCTGCAGCAGTCGACGGTCGTCGGAATCATGGCGCTCGGTTTGATGTTTGTCCTTCTCGTCAAGGAGATTGATCTTTCGATCGCCGCAATCCACGGCGTCACCTCGGTCTTCAGTGCGAAGCTGATTGTCGACTATGGGTTGTCGCCCTGGCTCGCCTTGCCGATTGCCGTCATCATCGGTGCTGCGATCGGATCCTGCTCTGCCCGCTGGGTGAATTGGGTCGGGGTACCATCATTCGTCGTGACCCTGGGCTTGGGCCTTGCGCTGAATGGCATACAGCTCATGCTGCTTCCTGCGACCGCCCGTTATGGCCTGATGGGAACGGGCGTCGAATATATTGCGCAGACCACCATCTCAGGTGCCAGCGCATGGGTTACTTGGGCTATCGGACTTGCACTGCTTGCTGGCCTGATTTTTTCCAGTGTCGCTCGACGAAAGAGGGCTGGCCTTGAAGTCTCTACGCTTCACGGCGTCGTGTTTCCATTGGTCGGTGCCGGCGTTCTGGGAGCGATCGTCGTGTTGGTTCTTAACGCCAGCCAAGGGATTCCTCTGCCCGTTCTAATGTTCGTCATTCTTCTTGGCATTGGCGGCTACGTCTTAAACGAGACCCGCTTCGGTCTTTATCTCTATGCTGTTGGAAACAACGACGAAGCGGCGCGACGGGCCGGTATAAAGGTGCAGGTCATCCGCATGGCTGCCTTTGCGATTGCAGGCGGCGTTGCAGCCATTGCAGGCATTGTTGCGTCATCAAGAACCCTTGGTGTCGGAGTGTTCTCGGGTGGCGGGGTCGGCGGGGGAACTCTTTTGCTGGAGTCAATTGCGGCGGCTGTCATCGGCGGTGTCAGCCTGTTTGGAGGCCGAGGCGCTATTCATGCAGCCCTTTTGGGAGCCTTGGTCATCGGCACGGTCCAGAATGGACTTAATCTCATGGGTGTCGAGAACGAGGTTCGTCTGATCGTCACCGGCCTTCTTCTGGTTTTTGCGGTTTCCATAGACAAGATCATCGAGAAACTGACCGGACAACAGTCGTTTTGATCCTCCGTCGCGCAAGATACCGGCGGCTGCCATGGCCACCAGCCATATCGTTCGATTTGACATTGGCAATCTTTTGCTATTCAGGGCATGATGCAATGAAATTTGCAGGTTTGGAAAATGGCAGAGATCGAACCACCGCGCGATTACGAAGAATTCATTCGTCTGGTCCATGACCGCTACGACGGTATGAGCAAAGCCTATCAGACGATCTCAGTCTACCTTACCCAGAACCCGAATGATGTGGCTGTCCTTTCCGTCAATGCGATCGCAGATCGCTGCGGCATCCATGCGTCCAGTTTCGTGCGTTTCGCACAAGCTTTGGGATACGAGGGCTTCAAAGATCTGCAGGGCCTGTTTCAGCGGCGGCTCTCGACGGCCGCTCCCGGTTTCGAGGCGCGAAAAAAAGCGCTTGAAGTGGAACTCGGGACGCGAACGGACAGAAGCGAGGCCGGATTTCTTCGGGACCTCGTGGTACGGGACATTGCATCCTTGCAGGACGTGCTCGCCCAGGTCTCGGGCGAAGATCTGGCCACAGCAGTCGATCTTCTGGAAAAGAGTGAGACCATCTACTTGATCGGACAGCTGCGCTCGGCACCGGTGGTCGAATTGCTTCGCTACGTCCTGACCATGCTGGGAAAGCGATGTGTTCTGCTCGATCCGAGCGGTGGACTTGCGACATATATGGCACGCACGATGAAGGACACCGATCTTCTGCTTGCCGTATCGTTTCGCTTCTATGCAACGGAAGTCGTCAACGTCGTCGAGGATGCGGCCGCTCGTGGCATTCCAATCGTTGCCATTTCCGACAGCACGCTTTCGCCTCTGGCTAAGTCTGCAACGGTTCTCTTCCCCGTCCCCGAGCACGAATATACGTTTTCGCGCTCGCTTGCCGCGCCGATGTGCCTGGCGCAGGCCCTGACGGTTGCCTTGGCGAGCCGGCTGCAAGGCAGCAAAAATGAACCTCGCATTCCAATCGTGACTGGGCAATAGGGCGTGTCCCTAGGAACATGTAGTCGATAAGCTATGTTGTTTTCCAAGGAGCGACGCTAAGGGCGTAAAGTCACAACGCGCCGGGCGTTTGAAGGATCGACGATTAGATTCGTGCAGGAGGTGTCTCCGGTTCGACTCCCTTCAAGAGCGAGGCACGTTAAACATATTGCTATACGCTCGAGAAGGTCCACTCCCACGCGTTGGTCCGTGCCAATGTCTACGTCCGCCTCCGAGGTATTCGGACGAGCCGCCATCGTTGTTCCTCCATAAGCTTCATGGTAAGCGCAAGCCGTTCCTGGAGGATCACATGCAATTTTCACTTCAGACCGTGCTGATGGTGGCGCAGGCGCTCGCAAGCATCTCAACGCCCATCGCTATACTTCTTGCCATTCGGCAGTTTCAGTTGGTTCGCCAGCAGGCAAAAAAACAATCCGACACTGCCGCCGTCAACTTCATCCTGCAGGCAGAAGGTCAGTTCGATCGCGCCATGGAAACGCTCATCAATGCTCCGCCAGCAGTCATCAGGCAGGCTTATGCGCCCGAAATCGACCCTTCCTGGAAGGACGAGGATCTGGCAGCCTTTATTTTCATGAAGCGACTGTTTGGGCAAGTTTCGCGCATGGTCTTTATTGCCCATAACCAGGCCATCGATCTCGGCATGTCCCAGAAGGATCGGGAGGACCTGATTGTCGATTGGGAGAATACATTGCGCAAGTATCGGGAGCACCCGATCATGCGTCGGATTTTTGAAAACGCCATACGCAACCAAGACTACAACCGGCATATGCTGGCCATGTGCCGAAAGATATTCGAGGGCTCCTCCTGAATTCTCCGAACTAAGTGCCGTTCCGTTCAAGCGGCCCGCCGGCAGAGGGTGAGGACGAAGAACTCACGATAACAAAAGTCCGGTTGATCAAGGAGGCGATCTGGATCCTCAGCCAAACTCTTCCAATAACGATGGTCGCTCTCGGGTAAATCGTAATCGGGTGCCACCGTCGTGAAGTAGGCGATCAAATCGCGGACATAAGCGCGGGTATGTTCGCCGGCCGGCGCCCAACGCTCGACGAGCCAACCGCGACGCCAGAGCATGTCCAGGCCGAAGTCACGCAGCCGCGCCGGGATCGTGGAGCCGCAATCCGTGCCAAGCACGCCACGCTCACGAAATTTCCGCAGCCGCGCCGAAATAAACCGGCTGAAGACGCCGTGATCCATCGGCAAGATCTGCAGCATGGTGGAGTCGAAATCCTTGACAGCCAGGATGCCGCCAGGTTTCAAAACACGGATCGCCTCGCCTGTGGCTAGTCTGAATTCCTCCGGCGTCAGATATTGCATAACATTCGCGGACCAGACGCAATCGAAAGATTGATCGTCGAAGGGCAGCGAGAGGATGCTGCCGATGTGAGCGCTGAAAAGCGGACCGGCATTCAGCTTGCCCATCATTCCTTCTGCTCGCCGGACATTTTCAGGCGCAAGGTCGAGAGCCGTGACCGCGCCTCCGGGGCCGGTACTATCGCAGATCAACGGCAGGAAGCTGCCACTGCCGCAACCGGCATCGAGCACTGACCAACCGGGCTGGATGCCGATCTGCCGCAGTGCGTCCTCGTATTCGGGACGCGACGATTCAAAGTGAAGATCCAACCAGTCGACGCCACTGGCTTCGTGACCTGTCGACGTTTCGTTCTTAGCGGACATCAATGCAACCCTCCCAATGATGGCTCTACTTCGATAACAAGGTAAAAGGGCAAAGGCGAGGGAAGGTCTTGCCCTCTCGCAAAATAGTCGCCCTTGGCGCTCACCGACAAGGATGGCCAAGAGCCGTCTGGTGAGCAATTAAGATCGTACTCGTAGATCTCTGACTGGCGAGCGCATTGGGCAGGGTAGCCACCGAATTTTGCAGGAAGACGCGTGGCTTTGATTGCAATTCGCGATATTTGGGATGACCATCGCGGGCATCGAAATTCACATGACTCGGAATTATGTTAAATAACAAGGGCGTAGACGACGGGCGCCTAGCCATCCCTTCATCATGTTTCAAAGCGTTAGCCAAAGTCCCAACGAACAGGGCGGCGGTCAGTATCCCTTCAAGAGCAACGCACCGTAGCAATTGTTCGCTTGGAAAAGTTGTCAGCAAGCACGATGATCCATTGACCTCGAATGATCTCGATATTTGTCAACAGGCCTTGGACGAAATTTTAGCGAGGCTAAAGGTTGGGAAGGACACAGAGGAAGCGCAACGAGCGGCGGCGATCATCATAGAGCTTTACCGACAAGGCGTGCACAAAGATACGCAACTGGTGGAACTGGCGGCGGGGGCGCGAGGAATTAGCAATCCGGATTGATTGCCAATGGTTCCTCAAACGACACGCCAGCGAACTTGATCTTATGTTGAGTTGCGTTAGAATCTCATCACGCACTCATTTTTGCCCCGTCGTTCAGGCGGGGTTCTTTTTGGAATATCGGTCTGCTTCGGCTCGCTGCGCCTGCGGGAAAGCCTGACGAGACGGAGCCTTCTCCGTCGGGCCGTTCCGCAGGCGCGTATCGTTTGCAAAACCCAAACAAACTGGTTCTCGGCAAGTTGTTCCCTGCAACGTGAAAATATGCGAGATGGTTCGTGCCCTTTGCCCCTGGCCGCTACGCCGTTACGTATGCGTCGTGCCGTCACGGAAATACGACCATCGAGGCTGGAGGCGACAAAGGCGCCCTCTTCGGTAGAACCTTGAGCTATGTCCGTCCATTTGGGGGTGAGAATTCCATCACGATTAGCCAGAGTGCGATTGTTGACGCAGCATAAACCCAGCTGGCAGGAACGCGCAGCGATCCGCGCGCGGTAGGATCAGAAGCCACGCTTGCCGGGCGGGACGGCCAAGGCCGAGATCATCTATATGCCAGGGCGACCTCGTCACCATTCGCTCGTATGATGAAGGAGCGGTCACTGCGTCCGTATCTATCCGCCCTGGTGGGAAGACGACGAATGAAGGCATCCGCCTCCACGGCCGAGCCCCCATCATTGTTCGACATAGGCGGCCAGTTCCTCGGGTGTTCCCTGCGGAAAGGCTGCCTTCAGATAGTCCAGAAACGCTGACACGCGCGCGCTGAGTAGCCGCCGTGTCGGATAGAGCGCCCAAAGAGCGGTCTCAAATCCTTCCACTTCGCCCCAGCTCACCAGCCTGCCGGAGGCCAGATCGAAGTTGGCGAGCGACAAAGGCAGGCGCGCCGCGCCAACTCCAGCGCGAACGGCGTCGCGAACCATGATGAACGAAGAGAGACCCAGAACAGGCTTTGCCGCGAGGCACAACTTTCCCGCAGACGTCGAGACCTCCCACGATTCAGCCTGGGCCATCGGCCCGCGGGTGACGGCAGGAACGGCGTCGCTGCCTGCAGGACGCGGCAGACTGGGGCTTGCCACGACGACCAGCCGATCGTGCAGAAAGACCCGGCCGACAAGACTGTCATCCGGCTGCGGATTCACGCGAATGACCAGGTCGTAAGCTTCTTCGATCATATCGACAGCCCGGTCTTCCGTCGTAATCTCAAGTTGAACATCGGGGTATTTCAGCACGAATCCAGCTGCAAGCTTTCCCAACGCCGTTTGAGAAAACAGCAGCGGTGCACTGATCCGCAATCGGCCCCGCGGGCTATGCCCACCCACCGCGATGGCCTTCGCCGTTTCGTCAAGCTCGGTCAGCAGCGCGCCCGTTCGCTCGAACAAAGCGCGTCCCTCCTCTGTGAGCTTCAGCATCCGCGCGCCTCGCTCGAACAGGCGCAGATCTAGATTTGCCTCTAGCTCGGCCACGCGTCGGGACAAAGTTGCCTTCGGACGACCCGCTGCGCGCGCGGCCTTTCCGAAGCCGCCGTGGCGGGCGACGAGATTAAAATCGGCAAGGCCGAGCAGGTCCATTTGTTCCACCAGTGAGACGGACTGTCCAGATATAGTGCCTATCCGGATCAATGTGGATCACTAATTTGGTGGTTGTCAACTAAACCCCAACCCGGAGTAACCACCATGACCATTCTCGTTACTGGCGCTACCGGCCGTGTCGGCCGCCATGTCGTCGACCAGCTCGTCAACCGCGGCGCCAAGGTGCGCGTACTGACCCGCGATCCCTCGAAGGCCAATGTCCCAGCCGGCGTCGAAGTCGCTCGGGGCGACCTGCTCGACATCGATGCCCTGCGTGGCGCCTTCAATGGCGTGAGCACGCTCTTCCTTCTCAACGCCGTCACCGGAGATGAATTCACCCAGGCCATCATCACACTCAATATTGCTCATGAGGCGGGCGTCGAGCGGGTCGTCTATCTGTCGGTGTTCGAAGCCGATCGTGCGGTGAACGTGCCGCATTTCGCGGTGAAGTTCGGTGCCGAGCGCATGCTCGTCCAAATGGGTTTCAGTGCTACCATCCTGCGCCCGACCTACTTCATCGACAATGAGCTGATGATCAAGGACGTCATCCTCAACCACAGCGTCTATCCCATGCCGATCGGCAGCAAGGGTATCGCCATGGTGGACGCCCGCGACATCGCCGAGGTCGCTGCGATCGAGCTGATCCGTCGCGACCGGGCCCCCGGCAAGCTGCCGATCGAGACCATCAACCTGGTCGGCCCCGACACGCTGACCGGTCCGGACGTGGCCAAGATCTGGTCGGATCTGCTGGGCCGCCCGGTTGTCTATGGCGGCGACGATCCCAGTGGGTTCGAGCAAAACATCGCAAGCTTCATGCCGAGGTGGACGGCCTATGAGATGCGTCTGATGGCCGGACGCTACGTCAGCGACGGCATGATCCCAGACGCCGGCGACGTCGAGCGGCTGACCAAGATCCTCCGCCGTCCGCTGCACTCCTATCGCGACTTTGCGAGCCAGATCGCGCATGCGGGCTAATGGCCGCGCCCTTTCCGAAAAAGAGATTCGATATGATCTAAAACTCTGGCTGAATTTGAGATGCTTCCCGGTCCTGGGCCGTCGTCCAAAGCCAATCTAAAAGAAATGTTGATCGTCACTGCTTCTAAGGAGATCGTGCAGGGGAAAGACGGCGACAAAATTGCGATTTGGAAGATGATCGGGAGCGCCTTCAGCATAAAGGCACGAAGCTCGGCATTCAGGCCGGGCTTCGATCTGGTTTTCTAGTCTTGATGCTCGGGCATCGCCTTGAGCTGATCCTTGGTCCAAGAAGTCACGCCATGAATCTCGCCGCTTTCATCGCGCATGAAATCGAGATCGGTCACTCGAACCAATACCGGCTTTGCGCCGATGCCAAGGAAGCCGCCGACATCGATCACGATACTGCTGCTGCTGCCCGCTCCGTGCACGTGATCCACCGTTCCGACCTTGTGGTCATTGGCTCCATAGATCGATGCGCCTTCCAGATTGGCTTGTGTGAGTTCATCGTCGGTCAGTCGTATGTGGTTGCTATGATCCATGGGTTATTCTTCCATTTTGATTTCGCATTGATTGTTGATTGCGCGCGACCTGTTTCCACATGAGGGATGCGATTCCCATTGCGTCTAGTCTCCCCGCGATGGTTGCCATCCGCTGAGTGACTTCCTAATGGTGCGCGTGATGGGTGGCATTGCGCTTGCGGGTGGCTGCAGCCTTCTTGGCCGACGCTGAGTGCAGGGCGGCGGTGCGGGACGCCGCAGCCTTGCCACCCTTTTCGCTGCCTTTGTGGGCGGCGGGATGGCCTGTGTGCTTGCCTTGTCCGGCTCCGCCGGCCTTCTTGCCGCCGCCATCGTCCTTGTTGACGGTCGCCCACGCTCTTCGCTTGGCTTCCTTCTCCGACATTCCGCGATCCTCGTAGTTTTCAGCGATGTGATCGGCCTTGCGTTCCTGCTTGTCGGTGTACTTGGATTTATCGCCGCGGGGCATGGCCTTTCCTCCTGATTTGATCATGAGGACCAACGACCATGCGCACGCTTTGTTCCCAAGTCGTAGCGCTTTAAGGAACACGTCACTCCGTCAGGCGACCATTCGGCGCCGTTCGTCTGAGGATGCATCGACACTGGATGCGGCCTCCGCGGACATGATAAAAGACCTTATCATGCATTTTCGAGGCTTGGCGATCTGACACAGATGGGTCGCGCGTCACATCCCCCTGAAGAGCAACGGCTCGTGGCTGCATCCAGTTTTGCTTTCCGACATCCAGGGCGAACGAGCATTGATCGAATGTCCCATGTAGAAGTCTCCCAAAGGCACCAGTCTTGTGACAAGAGCACTGACCTGGCACCTTTAGCTGAAGTTGTTAGCGGATTAACCTCGAGGTTGCGCCTCCTTGCTGGAGGTCAAATTGCCTTTTGGCATAGGCCTTCGCTCGTCCAAAAGGCGCAAAAGCAAGTTCCCTTTTCTGCGGCGATGGACAAGATCAACGTCACTGACGAGCTTTGCGCCACCCTCGCGGCGCTCCAAGGTAATTTTGCGGCTGTGGAAGGCTTCCAGCTCGGCTCGGTGTGCGACACTGACAATGGTGACCTTCGGCAATTCACGGATCACCATCTCCATCATGTTGTCCTGGCTCTTCTCGTCGAGCGCTGAGGTTGCTTCGTCGAGCACGATGATGTCGGGATTGTGCAAGAGAAGACGTGCGAAGGCGAGGCGCTGCTTTTCGCCACCCGACAATGTCTGATCCCAGGGCGCATCTTCCTCGATCTTGTCGTTCAGATAATCGAGGCCGACCTTCTCCATGACGGCCTTGATCTCATCTAGCGTCCAGTCATCGGCTGCACGGGGATACGCGACGGCGCGGCGCAGCGTGCCCGAGGGTATATAGGGCCGCTGTGGCAACATAAACAATCGGCTATTGGGATGGAAATTGACGCTGCCGTGACCCCAGGGCCAGAGACCGGAAATTGCTCGTACCAGCGTGCTCTTGCCGGTACCGGATTCTCCGGCCACCAACACCCGTTCGCCTGGATCGATTTCGACCTCCGTTTCCTTGACCACGGCGGTGCCATCATCGAGGGTTACGGAGAGATCATTGAGGCACAGCATCGCCTCGCCCTCAGTCTCGCCATGCTCGATGTGTACGAGGGAGTCGCTCTTTTCCGCGCGCTCCAGCCCGTCGAGCGACATCATGAGCGAAGCGACGCGGTGCGCGGAGGCGTTCCAGTCGGCAAGACGCGGATAGTTGTCCACCAGCCAGCCGAACGCAGTCTGAACGATAGCAAAGGCAGAGGCGGCCTGCATCACTTGACCGAGTGTCATGCTACCTTCAAGAAATTTCGGCGCACAAAGCAGGACCGGCACGACAGGCGCAATCAACATAGAACCATGCGACATAAGAGTCGTGCGCATGTATTGGTGCGCAAGCAGTGCCCACTGCGTCAGTACCTTGCCGAAGGTCGTTTCGAGGTCATTGCGCTCCTCCTCTTCGCCGCCGAGCAATGCGATACTCTCGCCATTTTCGCGCACATGCGTCAGCGTATAGCGAAATTCAGCTTCCACCTGGTTCTTGACCTCGGAGACCTCGACGAAATGGCGGCCGATGACCGCCATCAAGCTGGAAGTGATCACTGCGTAGAGGACCGCGGTAACGACGAGAAACCCTGGAATTGTGATGACCGAACCTGCGATCTGGAGCGTCAGGGCTCCGCCGATCGTCCACAGCACCACAATGAAGGTTGAGGCCGACACAAACGCGGAAATGACGCCGGCGAGGAAATCGACCGGAGACTCCGTGGCGATCCTTAAATCCTCGGAGAGACGCGCCTCGGGGTTCTTGTGGCCCTCGCCGCCGATCAGATTCAGTTGATAGTAGCGGCCGTTCGCGAGCCAGCGCGCGATGAGTGCGCTCGTGAGCCAGGAACGCCATCGCCGTTGGATCATCATGCGAATATAGACTTGTGATGTCACAAGGGTGACACTCCCGAGCACGAGCGGCGGAAACACCGCACTCAGGAAATAGATGGTGTGGGCGTTGCGCTGCTCGATGGCGTCAAAAATTGCGCGATTCCAAATATTGATTCCATACTGGAAGCAGACATTGACGCCGATCAGGCTAAGGAGCCCGATCGTGCACGGCCAAGCGAAACCATCGCCGCGCCGACTCCAGTAGCCGCGCGCACTGATCCAGAAACGTTTAAGCAAATAACTTTTGCGTTCCTTCTCGGCTTCCTCGGGCGTCAATTCTGGGCCGGGTTCAATATCGTCTGGCGGCGGCTCGACCTCGACAGTCGATGCCTTTTCCTGGCTCGACCTTCCGGCGCTGTGGGGTTTGGTGCCGTCGGCCGATTTCGAATTGGATTTAACGCCGGTCATAAGCACCACAACGGCTTAAAAATAAAAAAGTTTCACGAGGCCAGAGTGGGCCATGGCATTGGAGCGTCGGTCTAGAAAGGCGTCGCGAACTGCTTCCGCATCGACATGGCCCTCATGAGCGCCGACCAGCATTGACTTTGTTGTCTTGAAAGCACGCCTGCGCTTTTTCGACGGCCACTTTCGCTGCATATATATTCGGCCGCGGCCTCGATGATGCCGATCGTCAAACGTCGGCCAGGGTCACTTGTCGCAACCGTAACAGGTTTGCTCCAGCATTGCCGGCTCACGAATGCTGCCTCCAAAAATGAAATGAAACAATCGACAATATGTTCCTGCATTAGCCCGCACTGACAGAATCCTTGGAACAATTTGACTGGAGAAGCGTAGATCCGAGAATGACGGGTTCAACGGAACGGCTCTTCATACGCTCATGCCAAGGAGAGTTGCCGTGCAGTCGTGTCACATAGAATTCCCGTTCAAGCATCCCGAACCGCCTTCGCCGTTGCGTGCTTGATGCTAGAATGGGTTTGCAAGAGGTGCCGTCATGAAGACGAGCAATGACCATGAGATCTCCGAAAGCGACGCTTATGAACTGGGCAGAAAAGCCTTTGCGAAGGGAGCTTGCGCTGACAACAATCCGTTTCCAGAGGGAGATCCTCGCCGAGACGAATGGACGCATGGATTTATGGACGCGCAAAAAATCCCTAGCGACCAGCATAAACCCGGCCATCCGTTGGACTGATCGGCCTGATCGCCACTGCCCGCACGCTGGAAATCACCGCAGTAGTGTGACAGGCGTGTCTTCCTGCCAAATCAGTAGGAATTTCGGGTGACTGTCGGCAGGCTGCCAGCAAGCCATTCGGCATGGATCGGTTGCAAAGTTTGAGGCAGCCGCGATACGAGGTTGATTGGCGGGGTTTAAAAAACGGCAATCGGGGTTTCGAATTGTTTGGCGACTGACAGGTCCGCGGTCCCAGAATCCTGCATCTGACGCTTGTGCAGCACGCGGATCATCTCGATGCCGGACAACGTTCCCCCAGCTCCAGTCATTGATACCGATGATCCGTGCCGGGGGTTCGTCATCGATCCGCGAAGCATTGCGCTTCAAATGCCGAAGGATGGTGTCGTCGCTGATCGACATCCCATGCCGTCTCATCAAGCGCTCTCCGGGCCGTCCGCCGGTGCTGTGACCCAGCAGGCCGACTATTTCGGCGACCCTCCTTGTCCTGCGTGCGTAAGGCGAGGCAATCGCCGGGACCGGGTCGGTGAATATTTGCCGTTTGCACTGCCGATGTGTGCAACGCCAGCGGCTTAACTGAAGCTTTACCGTCACTTCATTTCCTTGGATCAGCAGGTCCTGGAGACTGCGGTACGACCAACCGTGCCGACTTCCGCTCTGATGTCGGCAATCTGGGCATATGCCCGAGGATGGGCCGCAAGCTAACACAACCCAATCACCAACACTGTTGGATACGGCGGTTTGCACTTTAATGCCCGGACCGGGCGACCATTTCGATTTCGTTCGCATGCCGGCGCATAGCGGCGCAACGGTCAACGATTTGTTAACCACACAAAGTGAGGAAGACCCGCTGCGCAGCTTGTCTAATATGGTCGATATGGGCGCAGCTCGGGGTGCTTTGGCGGATCGCGTTCGCCTGCGTGACCGTGATCACTGTTTTGGGCGAGACAAGAGAAGTTGGCCTCGCAGCAGAATGGAACCATCCGGCTCATTCTGCATTGTGTCGGCACGCCCTTGTCGATGACGGCCGCAGCTTCCGCCAGAGCCGAGCAGGCGCTTCTTGGTGTGGGCAGACGATGGTGTCTAACAAGGCGAGACTTTCCATCCTCGGCATGCTGGCGGTGATTTCACTCGCCTCGACTGATCTTGCTCTCGCATTGCAGCTGAGTTTTGGGCGGCGGCTGATGCCGGTCCTCTTAGGACCAAGCCTGGCGGCCACAGGGGCCGCGCTATTCGCTCTTTGGCGGAAAAAGCAGGAGTAATCCGTGGTTCAGTCGACGGCACAACATAAAGCGACGTTGACCAACAGCCCTCTTCGTCGGCTTCTAAAGATCCTGGGTCCGGGCTTCATCACTGGCGCTTCGGATGATGATCCGTCCGGCATTGGAACATACAGCCAAGCCGGCGCCCAACTCGGATATAGTATTGGTTGGACGATGTTGCTGACATACCCGCTGATGTCGGCAATCCAGGAGATCTGCGCTCGGATTGGACGAACGACTGGGCGTGGTATTGCTGGAAACGTATGTCGGCACTACCCAGCCTGGCTACTCTATCTCATCGTGGGGCTTCTTTTCATTGCGAACGCGATCAATATCGGTGCCGATCTCAGCGCCATGGCCGACGCGCTGAAACTTCTGATTGGCGGGCCTACCGCGCTCTACGTGATCGGCTTTGGAACTGTGTGTGCGGCTGCCAGCCTTTTGTTCGACTACAGCCGTTATGTCGCGGTGCTCAAGTGGATAACACTGAGCCTCTTTGCTTATGTGGCCGCTCTTTTCGCGGTCAATATATCCTGGCCGGAAGCGATTGCAGGCATTTTGGTGCCCAGGATTGTTTGGGATGCACCGTTCTTTACGACCGCGGTCGCGATTTTGGGCACGACAATATCGCCCTATCTGTTCTTCTGGCAGGCGTCAGAGGAAGCCGAAGACGAACGTATTGACCGCAGCGAACACCCACTGGTGCTTGCGCCAAGAGAAGCGCCCGCTGCGCTCAGGCGCATCCGTGCCGACACTTTGACCGGGATGGCGTTTTCGAACATTATAGCAATCGCGATTATCGTGACTACCGCGGCTACGCTCAATAAGGCTGGCGTCACGAATATTGAATCTTCGGCGCAAGCAGCCGACGCACTGCGGCCAATCGCTGGCAATTTCGCCTTCGTCGTATTCGCGATCGGCATCTTAGGCACCGGCCTGCTTGCGGTTCCAGTCCTTGCTGGTTCGTCCGCCTACGCCATCGCCGAGGCTTGGCGACGGCCGGTCGGTCTTTCCAGAAAGCCAAAACACGCGAAAGCCTTTTATGCGACTCTGGTTATTGCATGCGTACTTGGAATGGGCATTTTGTTCACGCCGGTCAATCCGATCCAGGCACTCTATTGGAGTGCGGTGATCAATGGCGTCGTAGCCGTTCCCGTGATGACCGTAGCGATGCTGATGACGGCAAAGAGCCAGATCATGGGCGAGTTTATCATCACCGGCTGGTTGCGCTGGCTCGGATGGACCTCGACCATTGCAATGGCGGCATGCGTTGTCGGAATGATCGTGACATCGATTACTTAGGGATGTCTTCGGCATGAAGAGGGCTCTGGCGCATCTGTGGAAATCGACAATCGGAAGGTTCGTCGGGAGGCTATCGCGCCAAATGATTGCGCGACTGTTCCATGGCCTCAAGGAACCGTCCATCGCAAATAGCGTTTTGGTGTTAGGAGGAAATCGCTATGTGCCCGGAAAAGCCAACTACAGTACCGATCTCCGCACCTGGGCTTGGGCTGCCCAACCCCATACAATATTACCCTTATCAATCGCCACGTCTTCCCGCTTCAGAGAGCGAGAAAGAGGCGTACGAAAGGGGAGTCAAGGCGGGAAAGCGCGAAGCGGAAAACCAAAAGAACCCCTATCCTGACAACAGCGAACTGGCCAAAGCTTATGAGCACGGCTACCTCGATGGTCAGAAAATCCGGTTTACAGATATACCCTAGTGACGGACGATTTCGAGCTCACTGCGCAGACGGTGACGAGTAGGCATCAGTTTGGATCGCTTTGGCAGGCTTGCGACTGACCATCAGAGTTGGGCGTATCATTGCCGCCGCTCCCCCTTTCTGCGAGCGGGTGGTGGCGTTGGCTTTGCCGCATGTGGGAAACTAGGATTCCCGTTCACCAAGGTTCGATCTGTTTTCCTCTAAAGACGTAGGTTGTCGTCAAAGCGGAGGGCGCCAGCCGCACATTTTCCTAGTGAGTTGCCATCTGCCTAAAGTCGCTGCCTCGCTCCGAGGTGCATTTACCTGTACTCGACTTCGCGGCTCCGTTAGTGATGCTTGAAATATTGCACCTCTCGCTCGTGTTTCTCGGCCGCCTCTCTAGTTTTGAAGGTCCCGAGATTCTTGCGCTTCTGTGTCTTTGGGTCAACTTTGCGAGAGTAAAGGCGGTATTCACCCGATTTTAGCTTCCGGATCATGTTAGCTTCTCCTTTGCTAGAGGCATAACCCCAAGGAGCCGTTCCGGTTCCGAGCGAGCGGGTAGCCCGGAGTTGTCCCGTTATCGATTGAAGGCCCTTGTCAGCCGCGGCGGCATTGAGATCAGGCAACCGCGCCTGTCAAGGCTTTCCAAAGTGCTATAGCGTTGATGCGGTGAATATGAGTGGCATAGTCGGATCGGGGCTCGGCGGTGGGCATGGTGTCACGCCTGTATCACCTCAGTTCCTTGCGTCATGGTCAGCCGGCCATCAGCCGCGTGCCATAGCTGAACCTTCTCCGAGACCGAAATTGTCTACTGCGGCGTGGCCATAGGAAACACCGGCGTCGTCGCGTTCGCATCTGGAGGTCCAAGTCGTCAGGTGCAGATCTTCGAAGTAGCAGAACTCTAGGCAATTGCCCTACTGCCGCTATGGAACGAACAAAGCGATCAACGCTGTGTTCCCGAGTTACGGCTTCAGTCGGAACAGCATGCGACTGAAGCCCAATGCGGGGAACCCTTCGCAACATCAGCGATTGTTCAGGGGTCTCTCATGAGACGAAAACGAAAGGAGAATGCTATGAAAACGAAAGCTATCGTTACAGCGGTTGCTGCCTTGGGCCTTCTCGCTGGCCCAGCCTTCGCCCAGTCCTCGACCGTTACCGGTGCTGCCGGCGGCGCAGTGACAGGTGCAGTCGTTGGTGGCCCCGTCGGGGCTGCTGTCGGCGGCGTAGCGGGCGCCATTGTTGGGTCTGCAATTGATCCTCCGCACAATGTCGTCACCTATGTCCAGGAACAGCCAATTCCGTCGGATGAGGTTGTCGTCAAGGAGAGTGTTGTCGTCGGCAGCCCCTTGCCGCGCACCGTGGTGATTACACCTGTGCCGGGCCATCCGACCTATGCCTATGCCATGGTCAATCACGAGCGCATCATCGTGCAGCCGAAGACCCGCAAGGTCGTAAAGATCCTTGACTAATTCTGCAACAACGACCCGCGGCGACCTCATCGACAACTCCTCAAGTCGCCGTGGGTAGGCCCACCCGGTCGCCTTATCGAGAAGAATCCGTAACCCTCCGCTTGCTTTTGCTGTCTGTACGCTAAATTAGTCTTTATCCCATCTAAAGGAGGTCACCGTGATCAAGCCTTTGGTTTTAATAGGTCTTGCGTTGATGCCGACCACCGCTTTCGCGCAATCCGCCGATCTCGAAGCAACCTGCAAGACCGTGGCGAAAGACTTCTTACTGTCGGATGGTTTGACGTTCGGCGCCATCCAATCCTTTCCGGAACTCAAGCCGCCGGGCGTGCGCATGGCTTATTCCACTCGCAAAGGGACATCATCTGCCGAGATGAGCGACACGTTCGAATGTGAATTCGATAAGCCGGACAAGCCACACAACCTCGCCAAATTCTGTGTGTCGAACACATGCTACACGCCTACCGACAGCGACGTCGACCACAAGCGACGATTCGAAGAGTTGCGCATTCTTTTACAACGGGCAGAGAAATAGCCACATGTATTGCGCGCCGATGGTCTTGCCTCCAATCCGCAAACCTTGTGGGTGCGCGAGATGCCTTGGCGAGTACCTGATCATCGACAGAGAGATAGGAACATTTGGTGTTGCTGAAGGTTCTCCCTAATCAAGCATGGGAGAAAACGATGACCGAGATCAAGAACAGCAAGGAGGCCAAAGGCTCTCCGGATCACGGCCATATCCGCACCCTTCAGGCACTCGATCAGGCAGCCGGCGGTTCCGGGCAGATTGTGCCTGAGCGGGCTGAGGATGCTTCGTCAGCGGGGATCAGGCCGGAGCACGGCACCGACGATGCGCGCTGTGAAGATTCAGCCGAGTACGACCTGCAACGCGAGCAGATGGCCGAGGAAGTCTTTTTCAGGATTTCCAACGTCCCGAGGTCGGAGGACATCGACGAAAGTGCAAAGCCGGGCGGCGAGTCCGCGGGCGATTTTGCACCAAAGCAGGAGCGGACGGACGCGGAGATTCGGCTGGAAATCGAAGGCAAGCTGAAAGCTGATCAGCTGCTTCGCGAGGCGAGCATATTCGTGACAGTCAGTCGCGGACGCGTCCTGATTGAGGGCTCCGTCGAAAATCACGGAGCCAAGCAGCGCGCGGAAGCGATTTCACGACAAGCAAGCGGCATCACCGGCCATGACAGCAATCTTGCCGTCCGCAAGTCGCCGTAGGAGGGGTGCAGCGACATGCGTATGTTGTTGCTCGTGATCTTCGGCTTGATGATTGCCTCCATCTTGGCGATTCTCGTCATCAAGCCGTTTACGGCGATATCTGCCATGAAACCAATGGGCGGAGGCCGCCATGCCAAGCACGATGATCGAGTTCATGCCCTTAAGCCCCAGCTGGGTTGATATCGTCGTGCGCCTTGTGCTGGTCATTGCCGCGGGCGCGCTGATTGGCGTCAACCGCGAGGTCGGCCGACATGCCGCCGGATTCCGAACGACGATCCTGGTCGGGCTGGCGGCGTGCTTGACGATGATCCAGGCCAACCTACTGCTTTCCACCATGGGCAAGACCCCGCAATCGTTCGTTTCGATGGACATCCTGCGCTTTCCACTCGGTGTGCTGACGGGCGTCGGCTTCATTGGCGGAGGCGCCATTCTCAAACGTGGCGATCTCGTCACGGGCGTCACGACCGCGGCTACGCTATGGATCATGACGGCGATCGGTCTTTGTATCGGCGGCGGACAATTGGTGGTCGGATCAACTGGCGCCATCGCGGCCTTCATTGTGCTGTCGCCCTTCAAATGGTTCGATGAACTAATACCGCATCAGCAGAAGGCGCGCATGGAGGTCGAACTCTTAGGCGTCGCCGAAATCGCAAAGGTCCAGGCAATGTTCGAGCCGCGCGGTTACGCCTTCCTCTTCATTGCAAAAGCGGCAGGTGAGGCCTGTAGCGCCATGCACGTGATCTATCAGGTGCGCTGGAAACATTCAGGCGTCGACGGTGGCGCGCTGGAGCTGCTTACCGCCGTTGAGGAGCGCTACAAGGTCCTATCCTTCGAGATGGTGACGACGGCCACGTGACTGGCCGATGTTTGTTGTGGAGCATTCCTGATTGGCGCTGACAAGAACCAGTTATACGTATTCGTTTTGACGCGGACCTTTCATGCAATGTCATCGCTTTACGGATAGGACGGCGCGGTTGTCGTCGTGCCATTTGCCCGGCTACGTAGTGGAACCACTTTGCCGGCCGGACGTTTCTAAATGGTGATATCGGGCACTGCTGGCATTTCGTCGGCACCCCCGAATGGAGGAAAATATGAAAACGCTGCTGATCGCGATCGGCCTTGTGGCCGCAACAACTTTGCCGGCTCTGGCAGCCGAACCTGTCAAGATGGTCGACACTAAAATGGGYAAGGTCATGGCCACGGAAAWGGGCATGACCCTTTACACTTTCGACAAGGATGCCCAAGGAAAATCAAACTGCGATAAGGCTTGCCTCAAGAARTGGCCAGCCTTTCGTGCTGCCGACAAAGCCAAGGCAGAGGGGGAGTGGTCGTTGGTCAAGGATGCTGACGGCAAGCAGATGTGGGCTTATGGCGGCAAGCCGCTTTATACGTTTTCCGGAGATAAAAAGTCAGGCGATATGAACGGCGACGGCGTTGGCAACATGTGGCACGTGGCCAAGTAGGCGGATCGGCGTCGAGTTGCAGAGGGCGGTCCTCAGATCGTCCTCTGCTTTGCACTGCAAATTCCCCCAAAAGCCAGCCGCCTCACACCCGCTGGAGCGAATTCCGTGATCGATGAATCGAATGGGAAATGACGACGCAGGCCGAGGCTGATTAAGCATCTGCTTGGCATTTGCACGGATCGTTCAAGGGGTTGAGTTTGGGCAGGTGGCAACCGCAACAACCGTTGTTACTTTCATGCCTTCAAACGCAATAGCGCCTGCCATCAGCCTGCAACACCGTCAGCAATGTCGCGATCTCTCAGGTCGGCAGATTATAAGGTTGCCAGCACCCGGTTTGAAATCCGACCGGCATAATTTTTCCTCATCTCCACTTTCTGTTCCAGCACGATGATGACATCAAGCGCCAGGTCGACGCCGTGGAGTTCGGCAATTTCAGGCAGGCCGCCGGGTGTGAAGACGTTGATCTCGAGAATTTTGTCGCCGACGATGTCGAGGCCAACGAGGAACATGCCATCCTCGACGAGTTTCGGCCGCACCATTTCGGCGACCGCGAGGATCTTAGGCGTGATTTCGGCGACGGCGGCGGTGCCTGCGGCATGCATGTTGGAACGGACCTCGCCTTTTGCCGGCATGTCGTTTGGCATTTAATCGTAAGAATGCGCCCGTTCCGGCAGGTGATGGCACTTAATTTGAGATTTTTCGTTGCGATTTTCGGCGCTTGACGCCTTCCAATTCGGCAATAACCTTTTGTGATATTTGGCATTTTCTGATGAAGATTGCCGTAGGCAGCCATCTTTTCCACGGCGGAGAATCTCACATTAAGTGCCAAAATCCAAGCCAGAATCTCAAATTAAGTGCCCAATCTCAATTTAGGTGCCGAGCTATCTTGTTGAAATTATTGCATGCGGGGTCTTGCGATTAAGTGCAAAACGACAAGAGCATCCAAACGGCGAATGACGGCGTCTCAAGTTCTGCTCCCATCAAGGCGTATAATTTGTAGGGCCGCATGGATGTTCCGCTTTGATATTCTATTTTAGCTCGGCGGAAACTGGCATGGAACAGAAGGTTCGGAACGAATAAGTCGCGCGCATGCCCGATGTTCATCGAGAAGCATAGCAACTTGGCCGGACCGCCAAGACCTTCATTTCGCCGCTCGGCAGCGGTGTGGCTCAGGTGGGCGATAGTCCAGTCGATGATGATCGACGCGGGCAGGTTCAACTCGGCGATCTGGTAATGTTGTCCTTCGGTAGGGCGATCCGTATTTTTTCACCTTGGCGGCCTCTGCGAGATTGGAGACATAAAGCCGCCTCGGGGGCAAGTCAGGGCTGCGCAGGACGGGGCAGTAGCGTTAGATCCGATTTGTTTCGGCCATTCCAACGAAAAACTCCAACTTGCGCGATTCCGGAGAGGCGGCGATGGCTATCTTGAGACGGCCGTCCCGCTGCTTGAGGGGAAGTGCCATACCGTCGAGATATATGCCCATGACGTCGCGTGCGTCGATCGTCGGAAAGATAAGATCCCCGCCTACGTCAACTGGTGAAATCGTCATACGAACGTGACCCGGAGCGATCGTCAGCCCCGACATTTGAAGCTTAAGGCTGGTCTCCAGAAGAAGCTTGCCGTTTATTGATAGGAACAACCGGCCCTCCGAAATCTTGACGCTCATTGGTCCCACCGGAGAGACGATCGGGCCTACGTCGGTGTCTCGTTGCCGGTTGCGGATCGTCCAACCGTTCCAAGGATCGACATCCACGACATCGGCCATCGCCATGAGCGGCAACAAGCCTGCCCAGATATAGAAGGGATCGGTATCCCCCTGATCCATTGCTTCGCCGGTCTGCGAATTGTAGTTCTCGGCCGCGATCCTGGTTCCTTCCCAGGATTTCAGGAAAAGTTCCCGTGACTGTTCCATTAGCTTTTGTGCTTGCGGCTCAAGGCCGTATCGCTTCAGGCCGAGCCAGACGAGATAATTGACATTCGGCCAGATGCGGCCGCGCCAATAGACGTTCTCGGCATGGGCCGGATCGTTGCGGGTTGCGTTCGGCAGGCCGAACTCGCCGGCGAAAAGGCTTTCGTCCTGAAGATGATCCATCAGATGACGGACCTGTTCGTCGCTCGCAGCGCCGCACAGAAGAGGGTAGAAGCTGGTCGGCGAGAGCGACGTGACGAAGGCGCCAGAACGCTGGCGGTTGGCGAAGATCTTGCGCTCGTCGTCCCAGAGTTCCTCACGGATTCGCTCGCGCAGTCTCGCGGCGATCGCCTTGAACTCTTCGGCGTCGTTGGTCTTCCCGAGAACGGCCGCCAGGTTTGCGAGCATTTCGGCATCGAGCGCCACGACGCAGTTCAGGCCGAGATCGAAGGTCGAGAGCGACCGGGTCTTGGGATCGTAGACCGCTTCGTCATGGGTGGCCGAATTGTCCATGCCGGTCTCATTGCGGGCGCCGAAAGCGGTGCCCTTATAGAGCGACTCGCCGACATCCGATGTGCCGCAGGAAATCATGCCGCGGCCTTCCGGGTCGCGATTGTCCCACCACCACCGGTGAGCGCGGGCGACGACGTCGTAGCTCGCTTCGATGATCGAGCGCTCGCCGCTGCGCTGATAAAGATCCCAGATAACAAGCGAGCCGAGCGGCGGCTGCGTGCGGTCGACCCATGCGTCATTCGAAGTGACGATGCAGGCAACGTTGCCCTGCGGTGTCACGCCGGCAAAGGCGGTCGCAAGGTTTTCGCGGGCGATGTCCATGTCAAACAGGCCGGAAAGCAGGGCGGCGTAAGTCTGGTCGTTGTACCAGACGGCAAACTTGCCGAGGTTCCAGATGCGGGTGACGGCCGTATAGGACCGGCTGTTGGTTTCGTCCCAGATCGTGTTCCAGCCGACGATATCGCGAACCGCGGCGAGGAACGTGTCGGTTTCATCGGATGCAGGCGCTGCATTCTGCGCAAGGGCAGCCCGTGCCTTTTCGATGGCGAGGTCGGCACGGTCCGCGACAGCTGCTGCGTAGCGGCCGTCGTGCATCATCTCGAGATTGAAACGCAGGCCGATGACGGGTGCGGCACTGCTGCGGCTGCCGAGATAGAAATAGCCATTCGTCTCGAAATCCTGACGCAGATCAGCAATGCTGTCATGGCCGGTCACCTGGACCGGGTTGTCGGCGCTGACGACTGCCACAAATCGCTGATCGATCTTGAGAAGGGCGGCGCCAGCTTTCTCATCGTAGGTGACCTGAGCGCCGTCGGCGGAGATCGCCAAAGTAACCCAGAAGCGCAGCCCCCACTCGCCACTTGTCAGCGCCTTCCAGCCGCCTGTGACGACGAATGGGTCGGGCTTGCTCCAATGGAAGGAGAGGGTCGTTCCCGTATGGTCCGTCTCCAGCGATACTTCCGAACCGTCGAGTTCGTGCCGTCCCAGACGGACCATATCGTGCCGCGGCTCGATAGCTGAAGTCTTTCGGCTCCGGCTGGAATACAGCACCGGTGTCAGGCGCACGCCCAGCGGCAGGAACACCATCTCGGCCGGCCGATCGCTCCAGGTATTCCAGGCGCGATTGAGGGGAATTGTCGTGTGCTGAGGCATGTCTTAGCGTCCTGAGAAGAAGAGAATGGGAGGCGCGCCGAGCCCTGCGGGATCGTCCTTGCCGCCCTTGAACGGCGTATCCGCATAATAGGCGTTTGCCGCCGTGGAAGAGACGGAAATTTCCAGGAGATGATTGCCTGGCCCGAGCACGCCGAGATCGAAGCGATAGGGGCGCCAGCCGCGCCGGCCCGACGGGCGGCCACCGACGCTGACGCTGGCGGCGGTGTGCACGACGGGCAACTCTAGCAGCCAACGATCGACCCGGCTTGTGGTGATCATGCGTGAATAGGTCGCCGTACCAGAGATGGTCTCAAATCCCTGCGCATCCCATCCACAATCGACGCGGATATCGATCGGCCTGGGGCTATCCTCGAAGCGCAGCGTCCATTGATCGGCAAGGACGATGCCCTCGTTCCCCGTTCGATCGGGGACAGACCGAGGCAAAGCAAGTCTGCTTGCGGCTGTCAGGGCCGGGCTAAGCCGCAGGCAGATCAGCTCGTAAGGTTCAAGCCTGATCGAAAGACGGGACGAGGCGCCATGTTGGGTTTCGGTGCCATCGGCGCAATCCCACAATGCGATGTCGAAGCCTGAACTCAGAGCAAAATCGTCTGTTGCAGGTTCCGCGCTGTCGTTGAACAGGGCCAATCTCCATCCTGCCGCGTCCTCTCCGAGCCAGCGCCAAAACCTGTGCTCGGCATCCGTTCGAAGGACTGGCCCTCGTTGACTAAAGGCCGATTGCAAAGCCTCGACGTCATCGCTGGTGGGCAGTCGAGCAAGGCTCTTTGACGACGGATTGTCGATCGCACCTTCGCCGTCGAGCGGCACGAAATGGTCGCTGCCACCGGATGACCAAACGATACCTCCCGCGACGGCGAAACGTTCCAGAGCGTGGATGGCCTCTAGGCCACCGATCGTCGTGACCGCGGGCAGGATGACGGCATCGAATGTCTGGCCGCTGATCGTGATCAGCGAGCCGCCGATCGCGGCCTCGGCAACGGCGTCCTCGGAAACGAAGAGGAAATCGATGCGCCTTTCCAGAAGCGTCCGACACCAGGCGCCGACATGATCCGCATGCTCATGTCTTGGGCCTTCTGCCAGCGCAGTGTGGAGTGGATAGAAGATGGCAACGCGCGTCAGCGGGCGCGCTGGCTCGATGAAGGCTGAGAGCCTTGCGGTCTCGTCCGCCAGCAGCTCGTGGAACGGCCACCAAGGCTCGAAATTGATGCCGGGCGCAAAGTCGAAACGCGGATTGACGAAGGGGCGCGGCTCGGCGGTTCCATCAGACATGTAGAGCCCGTGCCAGATCGATTGGCGCATGCCGAGGAAGTGCATCCGGATCAGGTGCGTCCGCAAAGTCTCAAGCGTGAGTTCCCATTGTCCGGCAGCTCTCAGGGGCGTGCGCTCCGAGGTCGCGTAGGTCTCAAGCATGCATCGGCTTCGCCCGTTTGCGCGCGCCACCGAATCTGCGAGCTTCGGCGAAAGCTGGGGTATGAAATTGTTGGCATCCGCGGCGGTCAGATGGCGATAGGCATCGATGCCGAAGAAATCGACGGCCGGGGCAATGCGCGGATCGATCCCCTTGAACGTGCCGTTAAGGTCGAAGCTGCCGACATGCGGAAGAATTTCATGGCCGGTCAGTAGCAACTGGTTTTTTTCCGCCCATGTCCGCAGCGTGCCGAAGAAGGCATCGTTCATCTGCTGTGAGAGGGCGCCGTAGGTCTTGGCGCGAATGACCGGCGTCTCAGGCCCGATGTCCCGCACCAGCGAGAGAAGCGCAATGGCGAGAGGCTGGCCGGTCTGCCCCGCAAGAGAGCGGGCGAAGGTGGCCGAGAACGGTAGACTGTTCTCGAGATTTCCGGTTTTCTGCCCCCAGCTGTAGAAGCCGGCAGCCGGCTGGTCGTAGAAAATCTGATCGACCGGATACGGCAGGAAACCGTCCAGCGCGGAAACCAGCGGTTCCAGCCCATGGGTGATGAAGGCTTCGGCGGCTTCCGGCAGCAGATAATTGATGATGCGGGAGGTGCGGCTGCGGGCGCTGATAAAGACGGTGACTTTGAACCCGGCGGGGATGTCGCCGGATATCCGGAACGCGCAATGTTCGTCGCTGCTGCCGGTGATCTCGACAGGCCCCGAAAATGGCGATGCCTCGTCGGCTAATGCCATGTCGCCTGCGGGGTGGAGCGCAACCGCCTCGATCGTCCAGTCACACCAGGCCGGGCGTCCCTCATCATATTGCCAGTCAAGAATGTCTTTGCCCATTCCGGAGGTCCAGGAGGTGACGATGCCGCTGATCTCGCCGGCCTCTCGCGAAGTCTCGCACCAGAACAGATGCCGTTCGCGAAGCTCGTCGCGGCCCTTTACAGTGCGTCCGGCTGACTGGCCGCTGATCCAGTTGTAGTCGTCGTAGATGCCGATCCGCAGGCTAAGTGTCCTGGCGACTTCGACGGCGTCGCGGTAGGCTGCGATGAACGGCTCCGAGAGATAGTCTTCCCGCGGCATCGCCAACCTTGCCTGGATGTAGATCCTGCCAAAGCCCTTGGCGACGAAGTCCGCGAGCTGCCGGCGCGTCACTTCGCCGGAGGGGATCGAATGCCAGAACCAATAGGCGGCCGGCCGGAATTGCGAGCCGGGCGACTGAAAGCTCTGATCGGTCGATGTCTCTTGGCGTGATGGCATCGGTCTTCTTAATGTCCGGAAGCGCGCGCTCTGGCAAGGCTGCCTGTGATATCGGTCCAGGCCGGCTCATCAGGCGCGAAGCGGGCGCGCAGATAGGCGACCAGATCCTCGACTGCGCTATCGCTCAGCGTGTTCTTGAATGCCGGCATCGACATCGTCTCCGGTGAATTCCGTGCTTTCATCTCTGCGGGCGCTTCCGCACCGCCGAGAATGGCCTGGATGATATTGTCGGGAGTGTCAGCGTGCAGATTGGTGTTCAGCGCAAGCGATGTCAGCGCGCTATTGCCGCTGTGGCAGGTGGCGCAGGCGCCTTCAAAGATCCGCTGGCCGCGCGGAGATGCGGCGAAGGCCGTGCGTTCGGCGGCCGTGGCTTTGGCGATCGCTTCGGCGGCAGCAGCGTCCGGATTGGCCGATGTCTCCTGCTTGTTCAGGCTGGCGAGATAGTTTGCCATCGCCCGGATGTCCTGATCGGGCAGCGGCTCCAGCGCCTTGACGACATGGCTCATCGGTCCGAGGGCGCTGCCGTGATGGGCGGCGCTGCCCTTGCGGAGGTAGTCGTAGAGCGAGGCTTCGGTCCATTGCACCGGTGACTTTCCGGAACCATCGAGCGCCGGCGCATGCCAGCCGTCGGCAAAGCCGCCCGCAAGGTGGGACTTGCCCGACATTTCGGCGCCGAGCGCATTCCGCGGCGAGTGGCATGCCGAACAATGGCCCAGTGTTTCTACGAGATAGGCGCCTCTGTTCCAGACGGCGTCCTTATCCGGCTGAAACGGCATTTCGCTTCGCTGATGGAAGAGCGCGTTCCAGCCGGCCATCAGCGGGCGGATATTGAAGGGGAAGGAGAGCTTCGTCTCCGGCGCCTTCGTCTCGACCGGCGGCTGGTTCATGAGATACGCATAGAGAGCCTGTAGGTCGGCATCTTCGGCGCCTGCGAAAGACGTATAGGGATGTGCCGGGTAGAGGCGGTGGCCGTCGCGGCTCACCCCGTTGCGCATTGCCCGTTCGAAGGCCGGATAGGACCAGGCGCCGATCCCAGCGGCGGCGTCCGGGCTGATATTGCTGGCATAGATCGTTCCGAAGGACGTCTCCAGCGCTCGGCCGCCGCCGAAGGCGCGTCCGTCGTCCGAGACGTGGCAGACATTGCAGGCGCCGATTGCTGCAGCAAGCCTTCCGCGCTCGATGGTCGAGGCGGAGAAGACGCCGACATCGGGACGGCTGATCTGTGCGATGTTGGGCTGCCACGGCGACAGCAACTGAAGAAGCCCGCCGGCAACGGCAACAACGCCCGCCGTGCCGAGCGAGAATTGCCACCATTTGCGGGCCTGCTTGGGAGGATCGGCCTGCTTGGGGGTGACATTGCCCAGTCCCGCAAGGACAGCTTCCGGTGTCAGCGGCAATTCGCGGAACCGCACGCCGGTCGCGTCATAAACGGCATTGGCAATTGCCGCAGCGCTCGGGACCGACGCCGACTCGCCGACGCCGAGCGGCGGATCGTTTGGCCGGTCGAGCATCAGAACGTCGATATCAGGCACCTCGGGGAAGGTGATGATCGGGTAGCCGCCCCATTCCTTGGAGAGTACGGCGGTATCGGAGAACTCGACCTTTTCCTTAAGGACACGGCTCGTCGACTGGATGATATTGCCGTGGATCTGATGGCGGACGCCATCCGGATTGATCATCAGGCCGGCATCCTGGCCGCAGGTGACCTTCGTGATCGCTATCTCGCCGGTCTTCCTGTTGACGGCGACATCGGCAACCCAGGCTGCCCATGCGGCAGCGGTGCCGGGGAATTTTCCGTGGACATAGACGGCATAGGCGAAGCCGCGTCCGTAGAGAAGATCGCCTTCGCCACCCAGGGTGCCCCAGGTCGTGTGCGGCTGCCATTTGGCGCGCTCGGCCACGGCGCGCACCAGCTCGCTTGCCCGCTGATCGGGCAGGTAACGGAGCCGGTATTCGATCGGATCGACCTGAGCGGCGGCCGCCAGCTCGTCGATATAGCATTCATGCGCGAAGGTATTCGGCATCGCCGAGACGCCGCGAAACCACGAGGCGCGGGCAATCGGCGGCATGTCGTGAACAGTCACCCGGAGATTGCCATAGGCGTAGGGCGGGATTGCTGTCCGATCGCCCATCTGCACCACCTCTGCCACCGGAGCGACCTTACCGGTCAGGATCAGGGCGAGCGTCGGGGACAGATTGGAGGGGTAGCGCGTTTCGAAATCATAGGCTGCAGGCCCGCCTTCGGTGTCGAGGCCACCGCGGACGTCCATGACCTGGGCGGCGCCCTTAGGTTCCCAGGCATGTTCCTGATCGCGGGTCAACTGAACGCGGACCGACGCGCCGACCGCGCGCGACAGGAGGGCGGCATCGGCGGTTACGTCGTCGGCGCAGTTTCTGCCGTAGCACCCTGCAGCTTCGAGCCGCTCGACGATAATCTGCTGTTCGGGAATCTCCATCAGCATCGCGAGATCGCGCCGCATCGGATAGGGGTTCTGCGTTCCCGACCAGACCGTCAGGTGATCGTCCTCGAAATGCGCAACGGCGCATGACGGGCCGATCGAGCCGTGCATCTGATAAGGCCACACATAGGTGCGGTTCATCGCCGAAGGCATGCCTTCCAGGGCCAGATCGACATTTCCGCGGTCGATCAGCTGTCTCGGCGTCGAGGGGTTCGTCCGCAATGCAATCTCGGGCCGGTTCAGGTCTGGCCGCCGCACCGGTACCAGCCACTCGACCTTCAGCGCGTTCATCGCGGCGATGGCGTTTTCTTCGCGGGTCGCGACAACGCCAACGAAATCGCCAACGACGACGACGGCAACGAGGCCCTCGATATGAGAGACAGAGGCCTCATCGACGGAAACGAAGCTGGAGCCGACATTGCCGCCGTGGTCGTAGCCGGCATAGGGCGGCCTGACGACGCGGCCGTGCAGCATGCCCGCCACGCGAACGTCGTGCACGAAAGTCCATGCGCCGACGGCTTTCAGCGGGATATCGACGCGAGAGCGCGACGTTCCGACCAGCCGATAATCCGCGATGCGCTTCAGCGCGACATCGGGATCATGCGCCAGATGCTCGTCGAGCCCATCGACCAGTTCGCCATAGCTGATGGAAACATTCCGCTCGCCGTCACAGAATATGACGCCGTGTTCGACCCTGAGCTCTTCGTCCCTGATGCCGAGAACGAACCGCGCTCGTGCCAAGAGAAAGCGCCGGGCCGTCGCTGCCGCCTGCCGCAGCGGAATCGCGGTGACCTGAATGGTTTCGCTGGCAATGGTCGCGCCCTGATCGAGCCCGCCGACAGTGCTGCCGAGCACCATCTCCACGCTTTCGAACGCAACGTCCAGCTCCTCGGCGACGATCTGTGCAAGCGATGTGCGGATCCCGGTGCCAAGATCGACATGGCCGTTGAAGGCGACGATATGGCCGTCATCCCGGATGACCAGGAACAAGGGGCCATCTTGCGTCTTGAAATGAACGCTAAGCATTCGCCTCTCCCTGATCTGCTGTACTGCCTGCAGGCCGTTCTTCGGACCCATCGGGCGAATTTGCGACTCTTGAGAGCATCAGGGCTCGTTTGGCGGCGGCAAGAATTTCACGGTGCGTGCCGCAGCGGCAGAGGTTGTGTTCGAGCGCGCGCTTTATCCGGTTATCGTCCGCATGCGGTTCGCGCAGGGCGAGCGCCGCAACCGTGATGATCATGCCGTTCAGGCAATAGCCGCACTGGGCTGCATTCTCGTCGATGAAGGCCTGCTGGACCGGATGCGGCGAGGCGCTGTCTCCCAGGCCTTCCAGTGTCACCACGTTCCGGCTCTCGACGGCGGTGACCGGGACGACGCAGGAGCGGACGGCGCGCCCGTCGATCAGCACCGCGCATGCGCCGCACTCGCCAAGCCCGCAGCCGAATTTCGGGCCATTGAGGGCGAGGTCGTTGCGCAGGACGTAAAGCAGTGGGGTTTTCGGATCGCAGCAGACCGTGTGCTGCGCGTCATTCACTCGGATTGATATCGAAGATGCGCTCACGTGAGGATCACTCCCGCGGTTAGCCATTCGGTGCACCGGTCGGGGAGGGCGATTGTGGCAAAATCGATTGCCAGATCTAGCATCCCAGTCTCCATAGCGAGCTTTCGCCGCCTCATATTCGCAGCCTTCGTATCCGGATCAATCGATATCGCGAAGGAGCGCGTTCCCTTTTTATTTAATAGCGTATACACTGATTTAAGATGGATCGACTGTCAACAGGGTAGTCTGTCCTGTTTCTAGGTGTTGCGCTGCGCGCGCTGCGGGTGAAGAATGTCGGCGCCGTCGAAATCTCGCTTGCAATAAATAGTGTATACGCTTAATCTGCCTGAAACTGATGGCGATGTGATGTCAGCCAGAAAAATGGGATTGCTGCTTATGGGAAAACAGAAGATTGCCATTATCGGTGCCGGCCTTGGTGGTGCGGTCGCAGGATCGCTGCTCCAGCATTCCGGTTTTGATGTCGACGTCTACGAGCAGGCTCCGACCTTCGCGCGTCTTGGGGCCGGGATCCATATGGGTCCGAACGTGCTCAAGATCTTCGAGCGCATCGGCGTTGCCGAAAAGGTGGTTTCGATCAGCAGCACGCCGAAGTTCTGGCTGAGCCGCGACGGTATCTCGGGCGAGTATCTCTCCCGCATTCCGCTGGAAGGCTATGGTCATACCTACTGCACCGTTCATCGCGGCGACCTGCAGGCGCTGCAGTGCGACACGCTGAAGGGGGGCACGCTTCACTTCGGCAAGAAGCTTGCGACGATCGAAGACACCGGCAGTGACGTTTACATGACCTTCGAGGACGGTACCTCGGCGCGCGCCGACATCGTTATCGGTGCCGACGGCATCAATTCGAAGATTCGCGAGACACTGCTCGGCTTCGAAAAGCCCAACTATAGCGGCTGGGTCGGGCACCGTGCGCTGATCAATGCGGAGCGGCTGAAGAAATACGCTCTCGAATTCGAAGACTGTGTGAAATGGTGGGGTCCGGACCGTCACATGATGGTCTACTTCACCACCGGCCGGAAAGACGAATATTACTACGTCACCGGCGTTCCCCATGATGCCTGGGAGTTCGAAACGGCATTTGTCGACAGCAGCCGCGAAGAAATGCATGCGGCATTTCCGGGCTATCACCCCGTCATCGAAGCGCTGATCGACAGCACCGAGACGGTCACCAAGTGGCCGCTCTTCAACAGAAATCCGCTGCCGATCTGGAGCCAGGGCAGATTGGTGATGCTGGGCGATGCCTGCCATCCGATGAAGCCGCACATGGCGCAGGGTGCGGCGATGGCAATCGAAGATGCCGCGATGCTGACCCGCTGCCTGCTGGAGACCGGCATCTCTGATTACGCAACCGCCTTCAAGCTCTATGAGGTCAACCGGCGCGACCGGGCGACGCGTGTTCAAGCTGTCTCCAACGCTAATACGTTCCTGCTGACGCAGGAAGACCCGTCCTGGGTCTATGGCTACGACGTCTACGCCGAACCGCTGCGCACGGAGAATGCGGCATGAGCGGCCGGTTTCTCTATGGTGCGAATGTCTTCGCCAACGGCATCCGCCAGCACTATTTCCGTTACGGCGGCAAGGGGCCGGCGGTCGTCCTGGTTCCCGGCATAACGTCGCCGGCGATTACCTGGGGCTTTGTCGCCGAACGCCTGGCGCTACGCCATGACGTCTATGTTCTCGATATTCGCGGCCGCGGTCTCTCCTCGACTGGCCCGGAGCTCGACTACGGTCTCGATGCGATGGCGGATGACGTCATCGCTTTTGCCGGCGAGCTCGGGCTGAAGCAGCCGGCCATTCTCGGACATTCCATGGGCGCGCGCATTGCGATGCGGGCGTCCAACCGTTCGACAAGCGTCTTCAGCCGCCTGGCGCTGATCGATCCGCCTGTCTCCGGTCCTGGTCGTCGTCCATATCCGAGCAAGCTGCCCTGGTATACGGACTCGATCGCGCTTGCCGAAAAGGGTATGGATGCCGAGGCGATGAAGGCGTTCTGCCCGACCTGGACCGAGGAGCAGCTGCAGCTGCGTGCCGAATGGCTCCATACCTGTTATGCGCCTGCGATCATCAAGGCGTTCAACGATTTCCACGACATCAACATCCTGCCCGATTTTGGCCAATTGACCGTTCCTGCCATGCTTATGGTTGCCGGCCGCGGCGGCGTCATCCTGAGCGCGGACGAAGAGGAGATCAGAGGCCTCAATCCATCGCTTCGGATCTGCCATGCCGAAAACGCTGGCCACATGATCCCCTGGGACGATTTCGAGGGCTTCTTCGAGGCGCTCGGCGACTTTCTGATCCAGTGACAATTCCATGACGCGGCAACGCGTCATCACTCTTGAACGCATTGCAAAAGGACAAGCCGTGCAAAAGGTCTATCGCATTGGTCAAATCGTGCCGAGCTCCAACACGACGATGGAGACGGAAATCCCCGCGATGCTGCTCGCAAGGCAGTCGATCCGGCCGGAACGTTTCACCTTCCACTCCAGTCGCATGCGAATGAAGACGGTCAAGAAGGACGAACTGGCGGCGATGGACGCGGAATCCGACCGCTGCGCTGTCGAGCTTTCCGACGCGCAGGTCGATGTCCTCGGCTATGCATGCCTCGTCGCAATCATGGCGATGGGCCATGGCTATCACCGCCAATCCGAGACGCGCCTGAGAGGCCGCACAGTGGAGAATGGCGCCAACACGCCTGTCGTCACCAGCGCCGGTGCGTTGATCGAAGCGCTGAAGGTCATGAAGGCCAAGCGCATTGCCGTGGTCGCGCCCTACATGAAGCCGCTGACCGAACTCGTCGTCGACTATATCAGGAACGAAGGTTTCGAGGTCGGTGATTGGCGTGCGCTCGAAATTCCGGACAACCTCGCCGTAGGCCGCCACGATCCGCAGAACCTGCCGGAGATCGTCGCCGGTCTCGATCTGACTGGCGTAGACGTGATCGTGCTTTCAGCCTGCGTGCAGATGCCGTCTTTGGCTGCCATCGCCAAGGTGGAAGCGATGACCGGCAAGCCGGTCGTCACGGCGGCGGTTGCCACGACCTATTTCATGCTGAAGTCGCTGGGTCTCGAACCGGTCGTGCCCGGCGCGGGCGCCCTGTTGTCCGGCGCATACTAGGGAGCTCTGCGATGGAGACGGCCGAAGCGAACTACCAGGGTGTATGGGGTAACAGGATCGGTTTCGGCCAGTCCCCTGCGCTGCTCGTCATCGATTTCCTGAAGGCCTATACGATCGAGGGCGCGCCTCTTTACGCGCCCGGCGTCGTCGATGCCGTGGCGCAGACACCGGAACTCATCGAAGCCGCCCGCAAGGCCGGCATTCCGGTCATCCATACCCGCATTCTATATCTTGCGGACAATTGCGCCGATGGCGGCATGTGGGTGAAGAAGTCCCCGGTCATGAAGGCCATGGTTGAAGGCAATGTGCTTGCGGAGTTCTGCGACGAGGTTGAGCCCGCCAAGAACGAGCTGGTAATCGTCAAGCAATATGCCAGCGCCTTCTTTGGAACCAGCCTGGCTTCGCATCTGCATGCGCAGGGGATCGACACCGTCATCATGGCGGGCTGCTCGACCAGCGGCTGCATTCGCGCCAGTGCAGTGGATGCGGTTCAGCACGGTTTTAGAGCCATCGTGGTTCGCGACTGCGTCGGCGACCGTCATCCCGATCCGCACAATGCGAACCTTTTCGATATCGACAGCAAATATGGCGATGTCGTCGCGAAGGCAGAGGCGATTGCCGAAATCGCCAAAGCCAAAGTCTGACTTTCCGTAACGATACGAGGCACAGCAGTCCTCAAGCACTATAAGGGAACGAGCATGGATCAGTTCAGCTTCACGGAAATCTGCCTGCACCAGTTGAAGATGTCGGGCGTTCACGAGGGCGAAAAGCTTATCGTCCTGACCCAGGGTAACGAACGCCTCGATTATGCCGATGCCTTCATGGCGGCGGGCATGCGTCTCGGTGCAAAGATGTATCACATGCGTTTGCCACCGGTTCCGCCGGCAGGTGCTTGGGCGGTCGGCCAGACCGGACTGGCAGCGATGCCGGAAGCCGTGGAAGCCCTCAAGGCCGCCGACATGGTCATCGACTGCATCTTCCTGCTTTTCAGTCCGGAACAGATGGCGATCCAGGCATCCGGCACGCGCATCCTGACTGCGGTCGAGCCGCCGGAAGTTCTCGCCCGTATGCTGCCGACGAAGGATCTGCGCGAGCGCGTCGAATTCGCCGGCGAGCTTCTGTCCAAGGCCAAGGTGATGCGCATCACCTCCGAACACGGCACGGACGTCACTTACAAGCTCAACACCTATCCCGCGATCACCGAATATGCCTGCACGGATGAACCGGGCCGTTGGGACCACTGGCCGTCGGGCTTCGTGTTCACCGGCGGTGACGATGACGGCGTCGATGGTACGATTGTCGTTGCTCCCGGCGATATCCTGCTGCCGCAGAACATGTATGTCCGCGATCCGATCATCTACACGATTGAAAACGGCTGGATCACCGACATTCGCGGCGGTCTCGATGCTGAACTCGTGAAGTCCTACATGGCCGGTTTCAACGACCCGCGCGGCATGGGCATGAGCCACGTCGGCTGGGGCCTCAACCAGAACGCCAAGTGGCATCGTATGGTGCCCGGCGAATTCCCGGGCGGCATGGGCATGGAGGCGCGCTCCTTCTACGGCAACGTCATGTTCTCCACCGGCCCGAACAACGAGCTCGGCGGCCCGAACGATACGGCTTGCCATCTCGATATTCCGATGCGTAATTGCAGCCTGTTTCTTGATGACGAACCGATGGTTCTGAAGGGCGAAATCGCCGTCAAGGAAATGCAGCATAAGTTCGGGTAAACATCGGCTGCCGGCCGCATTACGTCGACGCGGCTGTACCAGCATGCTGGCGCAGCCGTTTTTCAATCGGCTTCAGCCGATGTCGAGGAGGTTTGGGGTAAGTATGAGCAATGGTGAAGGCAATTCTCTGGTGGAGCCCTACCGCGTCACGGACCAGGTGGGGCATCTGCTGCGCAAGGCCTATCAGCGCCACCTGGCGATCTTCCAGGACAATGCCGTCGACCCTTCGCTGACATCCGTTCAATTCGTGACACTCTGCGCGCTGCGTGACAACGGGCCGATTTCCCAGGGCGAGCTCGTCAAGGCGACCGCCGTCGACCAGGCGACGATCCGCGGCATCATCGACCGCCTCAAATCGAAGAATATGATCGAGATCTCGCGGGATGCTTATGACGGGCGAAAAGTGATCGTTTCACTGATGCCTGCTGGTGAGGCGATCCTCGAGCAGATGTATCCGCGAGCACGCTCCATCACCGAGAAGACAATGGGGCCGCTCAATCCGGCCGAACAGGTGGCTTTGCTTTATCTGTTGCGCAAGATCGCCGAGGTCGATCCTGATATAGGCGCCGGCGCGGACCTCGGCTGAGCCGTCGGCTCTCGTCTGTCCCGGCACAATGCCTCACTTGCGCATTCCATCAGGTCAGGTTCTAGACAGTCCAATTAGGCTGCCCGGTACCGCAAGGCACCGGGCAGCCGTTATGATTAGCTGGCGTAGAACGCTTTTACTTCCTGCCAGAGATTGTTGAAGCCTTCGCGGCGGTCGTCCGGAAGAGCGGATTGGATCGCCATGGTCTTCAGATACTCGGGCTTGTGAATCTGGCGGTTCAGGTCGTCAGCCGGCAGCTTTTCCATAGCGGCGGCGTTGGCCGAAGCGGGAGCGCCGATCTTGGTTGCCCATTCGACATAAAAGCCCGGGTCGATCATGTAATTGATGAAGGTTGCGGCTGCCTCCGGATTCGGTGCTGAGGCCGGAATGGAGAGGCTGTCGAGCCAGCCGATGCCGCCTTCCTTCGGAACCACGAAATCGACGGGCAGGTGGCTGTTGCGCTTGGAGCGGACCGTTGCACCCGACCAGTAGACCGAGAGATCGAATTCCTTGGCGGCGAAGGACTTGTTCCACTGGTCTTCGCTCGACCAGAGAAGCTTGACGTTCTGCTTGAAGGCCTTGAGCTTATCGCCGACCGCGGCGAGGTCGGTCGGATTGTTGATGTCCTGTCCAGAGAGCAGTGCGCCGATGGCGACGGCTGTCACGGCGTCGTCGAACAGCGCGACCTTGCCCTTGTGTTCCGGAGCGCCGAGTGCGGCATAGCTGTCCGGCTTCGGTACGCCATCGGCGACCGCCAGCGCGGTGATGCCCCATACCCAGGCGACGCCGTTGGTCTTGCCGTCGAGCTGGAGGTTCGAATGGTTCTTCAGTTCCGGAGACAGGCCGGCGGAATTCGGGATCTTCGAAAAATCGATCGGCGTCAGCAGGCCTTCGCCTGCGGCCTGCTGCGAGCGGGCGCTGTTGATCAGAACGACGTCGTATGCGCCCGGATTGGTGCGCAGCTTCGTCAGCATCTCGGGTTCGGAGCTGAAGTAGTCGTGAACGACTTCAATCCCGGTCTTTTCCTTGAAGGCCTTCAGGGACCAGGCTTCGTCTGTACCGTAGCCTTGCCAGTTGAGGACGGTGATCTTGCCGGCGGCGCGCGCCGGGCGTGTCGAAAGCGACAGGCCGGTTGTCGCCACAACCGCCGCAGTGCCCATCAGGCCGAGGGCTTGTCTTCGGGTGAAGTTGTTCATCTCTGTACCCCTTGTCGATAGTTTTTTGGATTTTTGTCTGCGGCTGCGCAGGCGAGTGCGGTGATGCCTCCCCGCATCCTCTGAACATCCGCAACGAAATATGTTCACGATCTTCCCGCCGCAAAGGCCTTGGGCAAACTCTGCGGAAAAACATTCGTGTACAAATAACCTGTTCCTAGTTTTGCATCTTGTCAAGCGCCGTTTGGCCACCGGTTCGGCGCCTTGCGTTCCAATATATCAATATCCTCGGCTATTCAGCACGTTCCGCCGCCATGTGCTGGCCCAGGCCGACTCCTCCGCTTTGGCTATTTTGCAGGAAAAACAGCATCTAAGCCTTCGTTGAAAAAGCGCACTTGACAATGGCTGGGACTACTGAAATCATTTGTACACAAAATAAAGAAAGAAGAATTCGAGGGTGAGCATATGAGGCAGTCTCAGGCAATTATGCGAGCAGCCGCTTAGCGGGTAATGCGTTGGCAAGGTCGGCGCGAGAAGCCATGCTGCGGCATGACCCGGCCGGCGAATGAACTTCAATATTGGATTTGACCGCTGCAGCGACGCGAAGGTCGCTGTGGTCGCGGAGGACGGCTGGATGGCCACACTTAACGCTCACGAACCCCCATTGACGGCTGCGCTGGATCCCCGGCGATCACGGCGGCTTCCGTCATGGGTGACGACAGGCGCGCTGCTTCTGCCGACCTATGGCTGGCTGACGCTGGCCGTGTTCATTCCCCTGCTGGCGATGTTTGCCTTTTCCTTCATGACGGCGACGCCGCTCGGCAACAAGCCGATCATCTTCACGCTGAAGCAATACCGCGCCTTCATCGATCAGCCCTATCTGGTCGGCGTCGGGATTAGCTCACTGCTGATCGGCTTCTGGACGACGTTCTTCTGTGCCGTTCTCGGCTTCTTCGCGGCCCTTGCTCTTGCCCGCGCCACGATCGGCAGGACCAAAGAGGTGTTGCTGATCCTTATCCTTCTGCCCTTCTGGACCAATGGCCTGGTGCGCGTCTTCTCCTGGACCATGGTGCTGCGGGAAGGCGGGTTCCTCGACTACATCTTGCACATGATTGCGCCGGAGGCCGGTTCGATCGGCTTCCTCTACACGCGCCCGGCGATCGTGGTCGGTCTGGTGCACGGCTATCTGCCCTATATGATCCTGACCTGTTACATCGCGCTCTCGACCATCGATGACGCGATCATCGAGGCAGCCTTCAGTCTCGGCGCCCGCTGGTGGGTCGTGCTCTACAAGATCCTCCTCCCGATGGCTGCGCCCGGCCTGATCTCCGGTGCCGTCCTGACCTTCGTTCCCGTCATCGGCTCGTTCATGGAGCCCCGCATTCTCGGAGGCCGCGTCGGGGTGACGATGGGAACGGTTATCGAGGACCAGTTTACGCAGGCATTCAACTGGCCCCTCGGAGCCTCACTCTCGTTCACGCTTCTGGCCGTGGTGCTGGCGATCTTCGCCACTTTCTCCGGTGTCCTGAAGCGTGGATCCGTCGCATAGGTGCTGGAATGAAGACACTCGGACGTTTCTATCTTTTTGCGATCCTGGCATTTCTCTACACGCCGATCATCGTGATGATGGCGATGGGGTTCAATGAATCGCCGCTCTACCAGCTGCCGTTCAGCTTCTCGACCCGGTGGTACGTCGCTCTGATGGGCAATGCCGGCTTGCTGACCTCGGGTATGAACAGCATCATTATCGCCGTGATCACCGCGGTGGTCGCGACGACGCTCGGAACTGTGGCATCGGTGGCGCTATCCCGCCGCACCTTCCGCGGACGCAGCCTGCTGCAACTGCTGCTCTTGCCGCCTATCGCTATTCCGTGGCTGATCACCGGCACGGCGATGCTGATCTTCTTCTATTGGAGTGGCATCGGCCGCGGCATGCATGCACTGATTATCGGCCACGTCGCGCTGGCCATTCCCTATGTCGTCATCGTCGTCGGCACCGGGTTCAAGACGATCCGCGCCGATCTCGAGGAGGCAGCGATGAGCTTGGGATCGACACCGATCCATGCCTTTTATTCCGTGACCTTGCCGCTGCTCTTCCCAAGCATTCTCGGTGCTGCTCTTTTCGCCTTCGCGGTCTCGCTCGACCAGTTCGTGATCTCGTACTTCCTGGCGACACCTGGTTACACGACGCTGCCGGTGCAGATCTATTCAGCGATCCGCAAGGGCTTCACCCCGGAGATCAATGCGATCTCCACCATTCTTTTGCTCGGCTCCATGGCCGTAATTCTCATCTTTGCCCGCTTCGCAAAACCCGGAGAAAATCGTGACCCACGTTAACGTAAAGTCGGTTGCCAAGAGCTACGGCGCGACGCCTGTCCTGTCCGATATTTCGACGGAATTCGCCGAAGGCTCCTTCACCAGTCTGCTCGGCCCGTCCGGCTCCGGCAAAACGACGCTGCTGCGCATCATCGCAGGCTTCATCACGGCCGATCGTGGTAGTGTGATGATCGGCGACCGGGACGTCACTAACGTTCCGGTGTGGGGCCGTAACATCGGCATGATGTTCCAGTCCTATGCACTGTTCCCGCACATGACGATTGCGCAGAACGTGTCCTTCGGGCTCGAGCGGCGTGGCATCCGCGGCGAGGTCGCCCGCAAGGAAGTCGAGCGCGCGCTTGAAATGGTGCGCCTGCCGGGCTTCGGCGGCCGCTATCCGAAGCAGCTGTCCGGCGGCCAGCAGCAGCGCGTCGCGCTTGCCCGCGCCATCGTCATCAAGCCGAGCGTCCTGCTGCTCGATGAGCCGCTTTCGGCGCTCGACCGCAGGCTGCGCCAGGAAATGCAGGTCGAGCTCTTGCGCATTCAGCGCGAGAGTGGGCTAACGACGATTTTCGTTACCCATGACCAAGAAGAGGCGCTGACGCTCTCGGACAAGGTTGCGATCCTCGACAAGGGTAAGATCGTCCAGATCGGCGAGCCGGCAACTGTCTATGAACGGCCGCGCACACGGTTTGCGGCTGAATTCCTTGGCGACTCAAACTTTCTGCCCGGCACCGTCGAAAATGGCGGCGTCCGCCTCGAAGACGGCGGCATGGTCGAAGTCGCGGGCACGCTGCCCTCGGCCGGAACGAAGGTGACGCTCGCGGTGCGCCCCGAAAAGATGTCGCCGTCGGGCGATGGCAAGAACCAGATCTCGGCGCAGATCAAGACGGTGATCTACGCAGGGCCGGTGCTTTCCTATCACCTCGTGACCAATCAGGGCAGGGAGCTGAAGCTGTTCTCGCAGAACCGCGACGGTAACCTTCTGCGCCAAGGCGAAAACGTCACGCTGTCGTGGATGCCCGAGCACACCGTCGCGCTGGTCGAATAAGATGGAGATCGAAACGATCTTTGACGGCTTCTGTCATGTGGTCATCGACATGCAGCGGCTGTTTGCCGAAGAGACCGTGTGGCACGCGCCTGCGATGCAGGACATTCTTGGGAATGTCGTTGCACTCTGCCGGCGCATGCCGTCCGAGACGCTTTATGCCCGCTTCATCGTGCCGGCTTCGGTGGAAGACGCGTCCGGATGCTGGAAGTCCTATTACGAGCGTTGGTCGGTGCTGACGGGCGATCATCACGATCCGGCTCTGCATGATCTGATGGAACCGCTGAAGGCGATTGCTCCGGCAACGCAGGTGTTCGACAAGCCCGGCTATTCGATCTTCTCGAACGAAACGATTCATGCGCGGCTGCAAAGCAGGGGTGTTCGCGCCCTGATCTTCTCCGGCGCAGAAACCGATGTCTGCGTCTATTCCAGCGTCCTGCATGCCATAGACCTCAATTACCGCGTCGTCATCGTCACCGATGCGGTGGGAAGCAGCGACAATGCCGCCCATCGCGCCGTGATCGAGCAACTCGCTCCGCGCATGCCTGAGCAGATATTGCTGCTGTCGACCGAGGCGATCTTGAGTGCCCTGGACAGCGCCGCAGCGCGGCGCTCTCACCAAAGGATAGTTTGATGCAGAACGGGGATCAGAAGCTGACGGGTCAGCCGGAGCGCCAGGCGAGCAAAGCTGCTGAAGCAGCCTATACGCTTGCCGAGCAGATCGGCTATCTCCTGCGACAGGCAAACCAGCGGCACGTGGCGATCTTTACCAGCCGGATGAACGAGAAGCTGACCACGACGCAATGGGCGGCGCTGGTGAAGCTGCGCGATCTGCAGCCATGTTCGCAGGTCAATCTCGGGCGTGAGACGGCGATGGATGTGGCGACCATCAAGGGCGTTGTCGACCGGTTGGCGAAGCGCAACCTGATCCGCACCGCCCCGGATACGACCGACGCCAGACGCCTTGTCCTGACGCTGACGGAGGAAGGCGAGGCGGCCGTCGTCCGCAACCTGCCTGTTGCGCACGATATCTCGGAAGAGACTCTCTCGACGTTGTCGCCAGCCGAACGAGCCATGTTGGCCGAGCTGCTGCGCAAGATTTCTTGACCCGAACGTTCTTTCCGGCTGCTGTCCAAGGAAATCCAGATGATTACAGTGCTTGGCTCCATCAATATTGACCTCGTGGCACGCACACGGCGCCTGCCGCGTCCGGGAGAAACGGTCGCCGGCCACACCGCCAAGACCGAAGCCGGCGGCAAGGGCGCCAATCAGGCGCTTGCCGTTCATCGGGCCGGCGGGCCGGTGCAGCTAATCGGCGCGGTCGGGACGGACGACTTCGCGACGCCGGCGCTGGCAGTGATGAAGGCCGCAGGCCTCGACCTCTCCGGTATCCGCAAGGCCGAGGGAGCGACCGGCAGCGCCTTCATCCTCATCGGTGACGATGGAGAGAACATGATCACCGTCGTTGCGGGCGCAAACGGGCTCATCGGTGAAGACGATGTGGGGCGCGCGGTTGCCCGCACGGAACCGGGCGGCATTCTGATGCTGCAGATGGAAATTCCGGCTGAAGCAGTCGCGCAGGCGCTCACCATGGCGCGCGGCCGCGGGCAGAGAACAATCCTGAACATCGCCCCGGCGACGGATGACATCGTACAGGTTGCGCCTCTCGCAGATATCGTCATCGCCAACGAGAGCGAATTCGAACTGCTGGCCGGCGAACCGCTCGGAGATCTGGACGCGCAGGTCGCTGCGCTCCACCGTCTCCACGAACGCGGTGGCCAGACGATCATCGTGACACTGGGGCCGGCAGGCGCGATGGCGATTTCCGATAGCGCGGTCATCAACGTTGCGGCCTTGAACGTGACCCCTATTGATACCGTCGGCGCCGGAGATACGTTCTGCGGTTATTTTGCTGCCGAGCTCCATCAACATGGCAACGTCGAGATGGCGTTGCGCGTCGCCGCCGCCGCGGGTTCGCTCGCCTGCACACAATCCGGCGCACAGACGGCAATCCCCGAACGCGAATTCGTACTGAGGCATTTCCACTGAATATGCGGTTTCGCAGAGGTGGGTTTGCAGCATAAGAAGGAATCTCGATTCCTCCTTGGATCTGAACGGGTACAAGGTTTCTTGGTTTGGCGTTCTTGACAAAGCAAGCGGGGAGATCGCTGCAATCGGCCCTCTCCTATAAGGGGGCCGATGGTTCGATTCCTATCAAGAGCTTTGTACGCTTATGAACGGCGGCGGGTGCTTTTACACCTACTGTGAAGTGGCAAATGGGGTGAGCTTCTTATGGAATTCAAAAACCGCCCCCACGGTAATCTTTGTGCTGAGTCGGCGGAGGTGATCCATCGCCGTCGAACCGCAACGAAAGTCATACGGATTGTCTGTCGAATTGCGAGCCTACCCCAGGTGCAGGAGAGAGTCTGTTGACATGCGTATGAAAGTATACATTATAGCAAGAATTGAGCGGACGATGAAGCGCGGATGCGATGATCGTCCCAATGGCCGCCGCCCATGAAGCGGCCGCTCAGAAACCAAAGCTTCCGGAGTGAAGCGACCGAAAGAGGAAACAATGACAGCCGCATTCGTCGATACGGCAAGCCACAAGCACAATAGCGCCCTGCTCGAGGCCGTAGAGGATGCAAACGCCGCCTTCGCGCGGCGTAATCCGAAGAGCGAGACGCTGTTCCAGGCCGCGCAGGCATCAATGCCCGGAGGAAATACGCGCAGCGCCCTCCACTTTGATCCATTTCCGCTATACGTCGCAGAAAGCTTCGGCGCGCGCATCAGGGATGCGGACGATCACATCTATCTCGATGCTCTGGGAGAGTTCACGGCAGGTCTCTATGGCCATTCGGACGACCGAATCCAGAATTCGGTGATCGAGACCGCAAAGCGGGGCGTTTCCAACGGTGCCCCCGGCGAGGTGGAGATCAAGCTTGCAAACGCCATTTGTGATCGCTTTCCGGCAATCGAGTCCGTGCGGTTCTGCAATTCTGGGACCGAAGCCAATTTGTATGCGCTAACGCTTGCGCGAGCTGTGACGAAGCGTTCAAAGCTGATTGCCTTCTCGGGTGCCTACCATGGAGGCATCTTCGTTTTTGGCGGTGGCGGTTCCAGCGTCAACGCGCCATATGACTGGACGCTTTGCGAATACAACAACACCGCCTCCACTGTGGCAACCATCGAAAGGCTCGGCAATGAGCTGGCGGCGGTCATTGTCGAGCCAATGATGAGCAATGGTGGCTGCATACCGGCAGCTGGCGAGTTCCTGCGTGCTCTGCGCTCAGCCTGCGATCGGGTGGGAGCGATTTTGATATTCGACGAGGTGGTTACGTCGCGCATGGGGGCAGGTGGAGCACATTCACTGTTCGACATCGTCCCGGATCTCGTCACGCTCGGAAAATATCTCGGTGCCGGTTTTTCCTTCGGAGCCTTTGGTGGCCGCTCGGCGATCATGGAGTTGATGAACCCGCGCAAGCCAGACGCGCTGCCCCACGCCGGCACGTTCAACAACAACGCCTTCTCGATGTCGGCTGGCTTTGTCGGGCTGAGCGAGATTTTTACCCCGGCCCGCGCAGACGAGCTCTACGAGACCGGGGAAAGGCTGCGCGAGAGGCTCAACGGACTTGCCCGAACCTGCTCATCCTCGGTCCAGTTCACAGGCTGCGGCTCCGCCATGAACATCCATTTTGTTGGCGGTAAGATCAGCGCGCCGGAAGATCTCGTGGCGGAGCCTCGAGATCTATTCAAGCTTTTCCATTTCGACCTCATGGAGGCGGGTGTCTACGCGGCGCGCCGGGGGCAGATCAACCTCAGCTTGGCGATGGTTCCCGATGATCTGGATTTGATCGCAGCATCGGTTGATCGCTTTTTCAAACGACGGGTTGACCTGATTCGTGCGATAGCTGGTGCGCACTAATTTCATCGAGGCGACAATGGCGTTCGAACCACAGTTTAAATACCGCAATCTTCCCGATCAGCTCGCAGATCACATTGTCGAGTTGTTTGCAAAGGGCGATCTTGAGCCCGGCCAACGCCTCTATGAGAAGGACGTCTGCGAACTTCTTGGCGTCAGCCGAGTGCCGGTGCGCGAGGCGTTCCGTATCCTCGGAGCCCAGGGGGTCGTGCGGACCGAACCGAACCGCGGAAGCTTTCTCGCCGAGCTCGGTCCTGACGAGATGAGCGAAATGCTCGAGATCCGCCTCACCGTCGAGAGGATTGCCTTGCGAAGGTTGCTCAAACTCGTCGCGTCGAAGCCGGAGCTTCTTGAGGAGTTAATGGGTGCCATCGACAATATGCGCCGCGCCTCCCGTATCGACGATCAACTCACCTATTGCAGGGCTGACCTCGCCTTCCATTCCAAGGTTGTCGAGCTCTCGGAAAGTCCTCTCCTAAAGCCGATCTGGGACTCTCTGTCACGCGTTGTCCTGGTGCTGCTCATGAAGGAACGGAACGTCAATTTCGATTATGACGCAGCCATCAGGGATCACGAGGTCCTTGTAGAGCTGATCAGGGACAGGAAGCGATCGGCTCTAGACAAGGAGATCGAACGCCACATCACAAATACCCGCGATAAGCGGTTGGGCCGTGCAAGCTTGGCGGCCGAGGAGGACATAGGTACATGACGACGCGACGGCTTGGGCGCACAGCGGTGCAGCTTTCTCCCATCGGCATCGGTGGGGTTCCACTCGGAGAGATCTACAAACGCATTCCAGAAGACGATGCAAGGCAGACCCTCGAAACGGCGTGGAATGAGGGGATCCGCTACTACGATACATCTCCTTGGTATGGTCGTGGATTGAGTGAACTGCGCTTCGGCCAGATGCTGCGTCAACGACCGCGTGATTCCTTTGTGATATCGACGAAGGTTGGCCGCACCTTTCACCGCCCTCAGGATCCCGCGACGTTCAAAGGCGAGTTCTGGGCCGGCGGACTGCCGTTCCAGCACCGTTTCGACTACACCTATGACGGCATCATGCGCTCCTATGACCAGAGCTTGATGCGGCTTGGTCTGAATACGGTCGACATGCTCCTCATCCATGATCTGGATGTTGCCGAGATCGGCTCCTTGGATCTCGTGAATGCGCGCTTTACCGACCTGGAGCGCAGCGGCTGGAAGGCCCTGGAGACACTGCGACGGTATGGAGAGATCAAGGCGATCGGCGCCGGCGTCAACATCATGGGCACCATTCCTGAATTCCTCCGGCGATTCGATCTCGATTTCTTTCTCGTCGCAATGCCGTTTACGCTGCTTGATCAAGACGTGCTGGAGCATGAATTCCCACTTTGCGAGGACAGAGGCGTCGGTATCATCGTTGGGTCGCCCTATGCGTCCGGAATCCTGGCGACAGGAACCGCGGTCGCGCAGCCATACTACAATTACGTCCCCGCGACGCCGGAAATCGTTGCAAAGACGAAACGCATCGAAGCGCTGTGCGAACGGCACGGGGTTACTCTGAAGGCGGCGGCATACCAATACCCTCTCAGGCATCCGATTGTGGCGAGCGTGGTCTCGGGCGCCGGCTCGCAAATCCAGGCTACGGAAAATGCCCGACAATTGGACGCGCAAATTCCTGAGGCATTCTGGGGCGATCTGAAGACCGTCGGCCTTCTTCACCCGCTATCACCGTAAAGGATCGCAGACGTGGCAAAGATGCTTGGGTCCGGGGATAGGGTGACCTTCCTGGGATTGGGACATATGGGCTTTCACATGGCGAATGCGATCGCCAATGCCGGCTATTCGGTCGTCGGCTGGAGCCGCAGGCCAAAAGCGTTCGAGGGCGAGCCGAAGTTCAAATTCGAACCAGGCCTCGATCGAGCCATCGATGGCGCCGACGCAATCGTGGTCTGCGTGCGCGACCATCTTGCCGTTGAGGATCTCCTCTTCAAAAGCCGCATTTTTGAGCAGATCGCGCCTGGTGGGCTCGTGATTGACATGGGAACGTCGGGGCCGCAAACGGCCATTCGCCACGGGCGCATGTTTTCGGAACGGTCGGTCTCCTATCTTGACGCACCCGTTTCGGGTGGGACCCAGGGAGCCAAAGACGGGACCCTATCTATATTCGTCGGCGGATCGCCAGACGATTATGCTGCTGCGGCTGGCCTGCTGTCAGCGATGGGGCGACCTTCTTATCTTGGAAGACATGGCTCGGGCCAGATCGCCAAGCTTGCCAATCAGATCATCGTCGGTGTGACCATCGCAGCCGTCGCCGAAGGGCTTGCCTTCGCGGAGGCGGGCGGCCTGGAGCCCTTGGAATTTCTGGCGGCGCTTGATGGCGGCTTTGCAAGCAGCCGGATCCTCGCGTTGCATGGCCCACGCATGGCCGCGAGGGATTACTCGGCGGCAGGTGCGGTAAAACTTCATCTGAAAGACCTCACTCTAGGCTTGCAGGACAGCATCCTTTCCGACCTGCCTCACGCACAGCTCGTAAAGTCCGGGTTTGAACAGCTTGAGGCCTCCGGGGCTGGAGCGTTGGATCACAGCGCCTACGCCGCGCTTTACCAGGGTCGGGGCGCGTATTGATGACACATCGTTGCCTAAGCGCCTTGCTCGGTAGCAGTTTGGAACGTCTCGAACGGGCGGGTAGCGCCATCAAGATCGCGAGCGGCCTGCGATGGGGTGAAGGGCCGGCCTATCTTAAGGTGTCGAACAGCTGGATCTTTTCGGATATCCCCAATGATCGGGTTCTGTCATTCAGCGAACGGAATGGGCTTGGCATCTTTCGCAGCCCATCCAATTTCTCCAATGGGCACTTCGCAACGGCCGATGGTGCTCTCCTTTGCTGTGAACATCTGACGCGGTCGGTTTGCCTCATAACGCAGCTCGGCGAGCGCAGCATCATTGCTGACCGGTTCCAGGGAAAGCCGCTCAATTCGCCGAATGATGTCGTCGAGGCCCCGGACGGCACGATATGGTTCTCCGATCCGACCTATGGGATTTTGACAGATATCGAAGGCCGGCGCGCTCAAACAGAACAAAGGCACAATCGCGTCTATCGCTATGATCCGACCTCGCACGCGCTGACCGGTGAGATCGAGGATCTATCCATGCCGAACGGCCTGTGCTTTTCCAACGAAGGCCAATTTCTGTTCGTGGCTGACAGCGGCGCCGAAATGGGCCCGGAAATCGGCTTCGATCCCCAGGGACCTCGGGACGTGTTCCGCTATGCCATCGATCGCAATGGCAAGGTGGCGGGTGAAAGGACCCATGTCTGTCGCATCGCGGTGGGTGTGCCAGACGGAATGCGGTTTGATCCTGAGGGAAATCTTTGGGTTGCCACGGGTGCCGGCCTGGAGTGTTTCTCGCCGGACGGCGAGAGGCTTGGGATGATCACGGCACCTGAGACGGCATCGAACCTCGCCTTTGGCGGAGCAGATCGGGATCGCGTCCTGGTTACGACGGAAAAGGCGGCCTGGTTGTTAAGGCTTTGAACGGCACCGGCCTAATTTTGGCATGTTATCCAGTCCGATCAGGCGGCGCAACACGGTTGGCGCCGCTCGCCAACTGATCGGTACGAGTGCCAATTCGGTGCCGGACAATCTCTAGGGATGCGGGAGTCCAGGAAAGAAAATCGCGACAGGTTCTTGTCGTGTAAGAATGTATACATTATAAGAGTATGGCGCGCTGACGCCGTAGATAAAAATGGGAACAACGAAAATGAGCGCATTGAAACAGACAACAGCCGCGACAATGGTCGCGCTAATGACGTGGGCCGGAGCGGCTTCCGCCGCCGATATCAAGCCGGCGGTTCTCTATGATCTCGGAGGTAAATTCGACCGAGGATTCAATGAGAGCGCCTTCAACGGCGCGAGCCGCTTTAAGAAGGAAACGGGCATTCCGTTTCTGGAATTCGAACCCGCCAATGATGCCCAGCGTGAACAGGCGCTGCTGACCTTTGCGCGACAGGGCGCAGATCCAATCGTCACCGTCGGATTTACCTGGGAGGTTGCGGTCAAGAAAATTGCCCCGAAATATCCGAAGGCGCATTTCGTCATCGTCGATAGCGAGGTCGATCTTCCGAACGTGCAATCGGTCGAATTCGCCTACAATGAGGCCGCCTTCATGGTCGGTGCACTTGCGGGGCTGAAGACGAGAACCAACACGTTAGGGTTCGTTGGCGGCATGGATATACCCCTTATCCGCGACTATGAATGTGCCTATAGTCACGGGGCGAAATACACAAATTCGAAGGCATCCGTACTGGGAAACATGACGGGAACGACGCCTGCGGCATGGACCGATCCGGCTCGAGGACGAGAGCTTGCGCTCGGCCAATATGACCGTGGCGCCGATATCGTCTTTGCTGCAGCCGGCGGAACGACGCTTGGCGTCCTCCAGGCTGCAGCCGATGCCGGCAAGCTGGCGATCGGTGTCGACAGCAACCAGAATGGCATCCAGCCGGGTCACGTCCTCACCTCGGCGATGTCGGCAACCGATGTTGCCGTTTATCTCGCCCTCAAGGATGCCCGCGACGGCAATTGGAAGGCCGGCGCAAAACATCTCGGGCTCAAGGAAGGTGCCGTCAGTTGGGCGCTCGACGACAACAACCGCCCTATGCTGACGGCTGAAGATCTCGCCAAGATGGACGCCATTAAGGCCGACATCGTCAGCGGAAAGCTCGTTGCGCCCGATTTCGTCAAGAGTGGAGCGTGTCCCCCTCTTTGAACAGGGCTCGCTATCAGAGCGCCAAGCACAGAGCCGGACGGTTGCCGCCCGTGCTCCCCGACTGACGGAGCATCGAGACATGACTTTGAAAAGAACGCCACCGATGGTGGTGGATAGCCCAGCCGTGGAGTTTTTGAACCTCTCGAAACGGTTCGGCTCGGTTGTTGCCAATGATGAGGTAAGTTTCACCATTCCCCGGGGGACCATCCATGGCATCATCGGTGAAAATGGTGCTGGCAAGTCGACGCTGATGAGTGCCTTGTTCGGCATCTATCAACCCGACGCCGGCGAGATCAGGATCCAGGGAAAGCCCGTCAGGATTGACAGCCCCGCGCACGCAATCAGGCTCGGCATTGGCATGGTGCATCAGCATTTCATGCTTGTTGAGCGCCTGACAGCGCTCCAGAACATCATTCTTGGAAATGAGGATGGCCCCTGGCTCGGAGCGAGCCTCGGTAACGCTCGTGGGCGCGTCATGGAGCTGCAGGCCAGGTACGGTCTGCAATTTCCGCTTGATCGCGCCATCCGAGACCTTCCGGTCGGCACGCAACAGCGCGTCGAGATCGTCAAATCGCTTTATCGAGGCGCCGACGTTCTCATTCTCGATGAGCCGACGAGCGTTTTGACCCCGCAGGAAGTCCAGACCCTTTTCAAGGTTTTCCGCGAGCTCTCGGCTGAGGGAAAGACGGTGGTCTTGATCACCCACAAGCTGCAGGAGGTCGTTGACGTCACGGCAAGTGTCACCGTTCTGCGGCACGGACGAGTAATAGGCACCAGGAAGACGGCTGAAACGACCAAGACGCAGCTAGCGGAAATGATGGTCGGCAGAAAGATCCAGGCCACAACCGGCGAGCGGACGGCAACGGGGACCGACATTAAGGTGTCCGTGGAGCGACTGACGATCAAGGATGATCTGGGTGTCGTCAGGGTCTCGGATCTTTCCTTCGAGATCCGTGCCTCGGAGATCCTGGGCGTGGCCGGCGTTTCGGGAAATGGCCAGACCGAGCTGATTGCTTGCCTTGCGGGACAGCTATCCGCGGAAACGGGCTCCATTCGGCTCGGTTCGCTTCAGTGGCGGGCCGGAGCCGCGATGTCGTCGCTGTCGATCCGTCAAGCGGGCACGGCCCTTGTTCCCGAAGATCGCCTTCGTCATGCGGTGATCGGGAGCTGGACCGTTCGCGACAACAGCGTTCTTGGCATTCATCGTTCGGGCAAGATCCCCGGAACGGGCATGCGCATGCATTCCGGGAAAATTCTGGCCTGGTGCCGCCAGCTGATGGAGGCACATGATGTTCGTCCGGTCGACCCGATGCGCAGGACGAGCGTGTTTTCAGGGGGCAATCAGCAGAAGCTGGTCATGGCCCGGGAGCTCGCAACTCAGCCGGACATCATTCTCGTCGGGCAACCGACGCGAGGCGTGGATGTCGGCGCTATCGAGGCCATCCACGGCAGCCTGATGCAACAGCGCAACGACGGTAAGGCGATTTTGATCGTTTCGGTCGAGTTGGAAGAGGTCATGGCGCTCTCCGACCGTATTCTTGTGATGTTCGAAGGGCGTTCCATGGGTGTGCTTGATCGCAACGAATTCGATGAAAACACGATTGGCCTGATGATGGCGGGATCCTCGCATGAGGAAGCGATTGAGCACAAGAAACAGGAGGCGCTCTCGTGAACAGGACCACAACGGCATTGGGTAGCGTGCTCGCTGCCCTGATCAACATCATTTTTGCGCTCGCCCTTGGGGGTATCCTCGTGGCAGCCGTCGGAGAGGATCCGCTTGCGGCCTTCTCGGTTGCCATTTCCGGTGCTTTCGGGAGCCTCGATGGCTTTGCCTATACCTTGCATTATGCGACGAACTTCATCTTCTCCGGTCTCGCCGTCGCGGTTGCCGCACAAGCAATGCAGTTTAACATTGGCGGTGAGGGCCAAGCCTATATCGGCGGCCTTGGCACGATGATCGTCTGTGGTTTACTACCCTGGTTCCCCTGGTGGGCGGCACTTCCACTGGCCATCATAGCTTCGATGGCTTTCGGAGCCATATGGGCCTTTATTCCTGCCTACATGGTCGCCCGACGCGGCAGCCACCTTGTCATCACGACAATCATGTTCAATTTTCTGGCTTCGTTGCTCATGATTTACTTGATCGTGAACCACTTCCGCGAGGCGGGCTCGATGATCCCTTCAAGCGGTCCCATTGCCCAGAACCTGGAATTGCTCAAGTTCGACCAGATTCTGTCTGCCTTTGGTGTCGACATCCCGGAATCTCCTCTGAATGTCATGGTGATCGTGGCCCTCTTGGCCTGCATGGCCGTCACCTTTCTTGTCTGGCATACACGGTGGGGCTACGAGTTGCGTGCCGTTGGCGCAAATCCCGCGGCAGCCTCCTTTGCCGGCATAAATGTCAACCGCATCGTCATTCAGGCCGTGTGTCTTTCCGGAGGCCTTGCCGCACTCATTGCCGTCAACGAAATCATGGGTGCACAGCATCGGCTCATGCTGGATTTCGCTCTCGGCTACGGCTTTACGGGGATTGCGGTCGCCATGATCGGCGCCAATCATCCAGCCGGCATCATTCCAGCAGCCGTCCTCTTCGGCGCTCTCTACCAAGGCGGCGCCTCGCTTTCCTTCCTGTTCCCGTCGGTGTCGCGCGACGTCGTCACGGTGCTTCAGGGACTGGTCATCCTGTTTGCCGGCGGTCTGACACATGTATTGCGTCCATTTAGCATCGCGATCGTCGAGAGCATCTTTGACAAATGCAGGGCGCGAAAGGGAGGCGTATCATGGAATTCCTAGACTTCGTCCTCATCAGTGCGTCGGCCTTGCGGCTTGCCGTTCCGGTCGTTCTTGCCGCCATGGGCGGCCTTTACGCCGAGAGTTCCGGGGTCGTCGACATCGGCCTTGAGGGCAAGATGCTATTCGGTGCCTTTGCAGCCGGCACTTGCGCTGCGTTGACCGGCGATGCCTGGATGGGGCTTGCCGGCGGGATGGCGGCGGCAATCACGATCGCAATGGCGCAGGCCTTCGCATCGATCACGCTGAAGGGCAACCAGATTGTCATCGGCCTTGCGGTCAACATTCTCGCGAGCGGACTGACGGCCTTTCTGGGTATTGCCTGGTTCCAACGCGGGGGACAGACGCCCAATCTGGAAACAGGAGCGCGCTTTGGCTCGATCATCTTCCCTCTGACCGAGCAAGTTTCAAGCGTGCCGCTGCTCGGGCCGATCTACAAGGATATTTTGAGCGGCCAAACGATCCTGACCTATCTGTCCTTGCTCGTTGTTCTTGTGACATGGCTTGTCCTCTACAGAACCCGCTACGGTCTGCGAATTCGAGCAACCGGCGACAAGCCGCAGGCAGTCGATACCGCCGGCATCTCGGTTTCACGGCTGCGCTATTCGGCGATGGCGATCAACGGTGGACTGTGCGGTGCGGCGGGCGTCTACCTTGCGCTTGTGCAAGGAGGTGCGTTCTTTCGAGACATGACCGCGGGTCAGGGCTACATGGCTCTGGCAGCCCTCATCTTCGGCAATTGGAGGCCGGGCCGCGTCTTTCTGGCCTGTATCGTCTTTGCCTTTGCCGACGCTCTCCAGGGCCGCCTGCAGGGGGCTGGCATATTCGGAATCGAAATACCCGTCCAACTCGTTCAAGCCGTTCCCTATCTGCTCACAATTCTCCTGCTGGCCGGCATCGTCGGCAAGGCCGAGGGCCCGGCGGCTGCAGGCAAACCATATTTCAAGGGCGAGCGCTGAGCGTTGGCCATCATCTTCCAGGAAAGGATAAAAAATGCCAATCAAAGTCATAGTCGATACCGATACCGGCGTGGACGACGCTATGGGCTGCGCGCTTGCCTTGCGGTCCCCTGAGCTGGACGTCCTCGCATTCACTTCGGTTTTCGGGAACGTGAGTGTCGAACTTACAACGGAAAATACCGCCTATCTCATGGAGGTCTTCGGCCGGCCAGACATCCCCCTGGCGAAAGGTGCAGGGCGAGCCCTGGTCGGCACCCCGAATTATTCGCCCTTCGTTCATGGTGATGACGGTGTCGGAAATGCGGGCTTCGACAAGGCCAAGACGGTAAAACCCGTCCAGCAGTCAGCCGCAGAGCTTACGGTCGAGCTGGGGCGCAAGCATCCAGGCGAGATCACCTACATCGCACTTGGCCCGCTGACGAACCTTGCGCTTGCCTTGGCAATTGATCCCGACCTCCCGAAATACCTGCCCCGCGTCGTTTGGATGGGCGGTGCAGCTTTTGTTCCAGGCAATGTCACGCCCGTGGCGGAGGCAGACGCCTGGCACGATCCGGAAGGCGCGCAGATGGTGCTTCAGCAGGCGGGTTGGCATATCGACATGGTCGGGCTCGACGTGACCGATGACACCATCCTCGTCGAGGAAGATCTGAAGAGACTGGAGGCAGGCAGTGCCCAAGGGCGATATATCGCCGCCATGATGCCGTTCTATATGCGGTTTTACTCGGCAAAACTTGGCCAATATGCCTGCGCGGCCCATTCCGCATTGACGGTGGCGATCGTTGCTGATCCGGCAATTGTGACCAGAGAAGAAAAATATCCGGTGCAGGTGGAGCTGACGGGCAAGCTAACGCGTGGAATGACGATCGCTGACCGGCGAACGAACAACTCCAATGGCGGATCACCCGAGTGGAAGGACACCCCACTTACCAACATTCTGATCGACGTTGATCGGCCGCGGTTCCGAGAAATGTTCCTCAGCAGGATAGAAACTTAACATGAATACCCGTGCCCAGTACCAGGACGCCATCGAACGGGTGGGCATCGCGCACCATTTGAGCGCCTGGCGCTGGGCGCTCGCGGGTACGCCGCCTTTGGGGATTGCGGTCGAGAGCAGTGACATCGACATTGTCTGTCATGCCGGCGACGACAAAGTCTTTGCAGAGAAGCTCTGGCACGCCTTTAGCGACAACGAGGCTTTCAAGCTCTGGCAGTGGACCGGTGCGGGACGACCTGTGCTTTCGCGCTTTCGCGCTCAGGGATGGGTGTTCGAGATCTTTGGGAGCAGTGTCCCGATTGAGGACCAGCGCGCCATGCGACATTTCGAGATCGAACGACGCCTACTCGATCTCGGCGGCGCTCGCTTTCGCCAAGCGATCATCGAGAGGAGGCGGGCTGGCCAAAAAACTGAACCGGCTTTCGCCGCTCTGCTTGGACTTGGCGGAAACCCATACGAGACAATGCTCGAAATCGGCGCGCTCACGGACAAAGATCTGATCCTGCTCTTAGGGCGGTCGGGGTTCGTTGGGGGCATGGACCAGGGACTTGAACAATGCCAAGACGATTGACATCTGCAGACATTCTTCCAATGGACGATGAGGCAACCCTCATCGGGCGCGTCTGGTTGACCGCCGAAGATGGGCCTTGCCCAGTCACGGTCGACAAGGGGGTCGTGCGCAATATTTCCAGCCTCGGCGCGACCATTTCGGCCATCTTGAACGAAGGCGATGAACGTCTCGCAAGACTGAGCGCCTTTCCAGTGATCGGCGAACTTGAAGAGTTTCTTCCAAGAGGCAACTCCGCCGGTTCAAAGGGTGTGCTTCTCGCGCCCAATGACTTGCAGGCGGTCAAGGCCGCAGGGGTCACATTCGTGGAGAGCATGCTCGAAAGGGTCATTGAGGAGCGCGCCAAAGGCGAGCCTGAACTTGCAGATCAGATCCGCGCCGACTTGAACCGCGCCGTTGGCCGGCAACTGGGGTCGATCGTTCCGGGATCGGACGCAGCTCTGAAGGTAAAGTCCGTCCTTCAAGCCGCCGGACAATGGTCGCAATACCTCGAAGTCGGCATCGGTCCCGACGCGGAAATCTTCACAAAGGCTCAGCCATTGTCGTCGGTTGGCTGTGGGGCAATGGTTGGCATCAATCCGATGTCCTCCTGGAACAATCCGGAGCCTGAAGTCGTGTTGGCCGTCAACGCAGCGGGCAAAATCAGGGGTGCGACGCTCGGCAATGACGTCAATCTGCGCGATGTCGAAGGGCGATCAGCCCTTCTGCTTGGTAAAGCCAAGGACAACAATGGTGCGTGCGCAATCGGCCCGTTCATTCGCCTGTTTGACGATGGCTTCTCGCTATCCGACGTCGCAAGCATGGAGGTTCGCCTGACCATCGCCGGCGAAGACGGCTTCATGCTTGAGGGCACGAACGACATGACAAAGATCTCCCGCACGCCGCAGGATCTCGCTCGACAGACGATCAACGGCAGTCATCAATATCCAGACGGCTTCATGCTGTTTCTCGGGACAATGTTTGCACCCGTCAAGGATCGCTCCGGGACTGGACTTGGCTTTACCCATCAACTGAACGACGAGGTGCGCATCTCGTCGGATCGTCTCGGCAGTCTGATCAACTGGGTTGGCCGATCCGACGAAATTCCACCCTGGACCTTCGGGATTGGCGCCTTGATGAACAACCTTGTCAAGCGAGGCATGATCCAATGAGGAGCAGAGAACAGCGTCGTCTGCGTTCGCAGGACTGGTTCGACAATCCGGATCATATCGATATGACGGCGCTCTATCTTGAGCGCTTTATGAACTATGGCATCACGCCGGAGGAGCTGCGGTCGGGCAAGCCGATCATCGGCATTGCCCAGAGCGGCAGCGACCTCACACCCTGCAATCGCCATCACCTCGATCTCGCCAAGCGCGTGCGCGACGGCATTCGCGATGCAGGCGGCATCCCGATCGAATTTCCGACACATCCGATCTTTGAGAACTGCAAGCGCCCAACAGCGGCACTCGACCGCAATCTGGCCTATCTCGGTCTGGTGGAAGTGCTCTACGGCTATCCGCTCGACGGCGTCGTCCTGACGACCGGCTGCGACAAGACCACGCCATCGGCGCTGATGGCCGCTTCTACCGTCAATATTCCGGCAATCGTTCTCTCCGGCGGCCCTATGCTCGACGGCTGGCATGAGGGCGAGCTTGCCGGATCGGGTACGGTGATCTGGCGCTCGCGCCGCAAGCTGGCCGCGGGAGAGATCGATGAAGAGGAATTCATGGAGGCGTCGCTTGCCTCGGCGCCCTCGATCGGCCATTGCAACACCATGGGAACAGCCTCGACCATGAATGCCATGGCGGAAGCGCTCGGCATGTCGCTGACCGGCTGCGCCGCCATTCCCGGCGCCTATCGCGAGCGTGGCCAGATGGCCTATCGCACCGGAAGGCGGGCGGTCGAGCTGGTCCTTGCAGATATCAAGCCTTCGGATGTGCTGACGCGCGAGGCTTTCCTCAATGCGATCAGGGTCAATTCCGCCATCGGCGGTTCGACCAATGCGCAGCCGCATCTGGCCGCCATGGCCAAACATGCCGGCGTCGAACTCTATCCCGACGACTGGCAGGTGCATGGCTTCGACATTCCGCTGCTGGCCAATGTGCAGCCGGCGGGTGCCTATCTTGGCGAGCGCTTCCACCGCGCCGGCGGCGTCCCGGCCATCATGTGGGAGCTGCTGCACGCCGGAAAGCTCGATGGGAGCTGTCCGACCGTGACCGGCAGGACGATGGCGGAGAATTTGAAGGGCCAGGAGGCTGGCGATCGCGAAGTCATCCGCCCATTCGCCGAGCCGCTGAAAGAGCGGGCTGGCTTCCTCGTGCTCAAGGGCAATCTGTTCGATTTCGCCATCATGAAGATGAGTGTCGTCTCCGAGGATTTCCGCAGTCGTTATCTGCAGGAGCCGGGCCACGAAGGCGTGTTCGAGGGCCGGGCTGTCGTTTTCGACGGCTCCGAAGACTATCACAAGCGCATCAACGATCCGGATCTTGGCATTGATGAGCGGACTATTCTCGTCATCCGCGGCGCCGGGCCGATCGGCTGGCCGGGGTCTGCCGAAGTCGTCAACATGCAGCCGCCGGATGTGCTGCTCAAGCGCGGCATCCGCAGCCTGCCCACGATAGGAGACGGCCGACAGTCCGGCACGGCCGATAGCCCTTCTATTCTAAATGCATCGCCGGAAAGTGCTGCCGGCGGCGGCCTTGCCTGGCTGAGGACCGGTGATGTGATTCGCATCGATTTCAACCACGGTCGTTGCGACATGCTGGTGGAGGAGACGGAAATCGAGCGGCGCAAGGGCGACGGCATTCCGGCCGTTCCGCCCGATGCGACGCCTTGGCAGCGGATCTATCGCCGCTCCGTGACGCAGCTTTCCGATGGCGCCGTGCTCGATGGCGCCGCAGATTTCCGCAATCTCGCGGCTGTTCCGCCACGGCACAATCACTGATTTGGCGGAGGGGAATTATGGTTTCAGAGAACGAGATCTTTGGTCGCCTGTTCGCCAAGACGACATTGGTGCGGGTGAATGCGTATGTGCCCTACTCGAAATTTCCGGTCGCGGCCTGCGTGCTCTCCGAGAGCGGAGAAGTCTTTGCCGGCGTCAATGTTGATAATGCTTCCTTTCCGGAGACGTCCTGTGCTGAGGCAAACGCAATCGGCGCCATGATTTTGGCTGGGCACCGGCGCGTTACCGCGGTCTTGGTGCTCGGTGGAAGCCAAGACGACCCAGGCATCGTTTGCACGCCCTGCGGCGGCTGCCGACAGAGGCCCGCGGAATTCATCAGTCCGGACGCCCCGGTCTATTCCTGCGGACTGGAGGGAATTCGCGATGAAAGCCGATTTGCGCATCTTCTGCCCAAGGGCTTCGGTCCGGCCAACCTGGCCACCTAGTGAAGGGATAAGTCAGTGAAACTCAACTTAATCGCCGGCGAGTGGACCGGGACGACCGGTGCCGAAAATATCAACCCGTCGGATACGAACGAGATCGTCGGCCTCTATGCGAGTGCCAGCGTGCAGGATGTCACTGACGCGATCGCTGCCGCCAAGGCTGCCTTTCCGTCCTGGTCGCGTTCCGGCATTCTGGAGCGCCACACGATCCTGAAGAAGGCCGGCGAGGAGATCCTGGCGCGCAAGGAGGAGCTCGGTGCGCTGTTGGCCCGTGAAGAGGGCAAGACGCTTCCGGAAGCGATCGGCGAGACGATCCGCGCCGCGCAGATCTTCGAATTCTTCGCCGGCGAGGCCCTGCGCCTGGCGGGCGAGGTGCTGCCCTCCGTTCGTCCCAACATCGGCGTCGAGATCACCCGCGAGCCGCTCGGCGTCATCGGCATCATCACGCCCTGGAACTTCCCGATCGCCATTCCGGCCTGGAAGATCGCGCCGGCGCTCTGCTACGGCAACACCATCGTCTTCAAGCCGGCCGATCTCGTGCCTGGCTGCTCGTGGGCGATCGTCGATATCCTRCACCGCGCCGGCCTGCC